>CAYVPF010000068.1:0-12683 GCA_964453355.1 uncultured Acidimicrobiaceae bacterium
GCCGTACGGCATCGACGACGTCATCGAGGAGGTCGGCCGCACCTACGGCTACTCCCGGCTGCCCCGTCGCCAGCCCACCTGGCCGGACCCCGGCCGGCTCACCGACCACCAGCGGGAGCGCCGGCTGGTCCGCGACGTCCTGGTCGGCCTGGGCGCCCTGGAGGGGTGGACCGCCACCTTCGTGGCCGACGACGACCACGCCCTGATGGGGCTGTCGGGCCCGGCCGTCCGGGTGACCAACCCGCTGGTCAGCGAGGAGGCCTGGCTGCGCCGGTCCATGCTGCCCGGCCTGTTGCGGGCCGTGGCCTACAACGTCGACCGCCGGCAGGGCGACCTGCGGCTGTTCGAGGTCGGCACGGTGTTCTCCCACCCCGACGAAGCCGGTCCCGACGGCGGTGGGGGCCGGGTGGTCGAGCGCAGCGGTGCCGGCGGAGCCAGCCGGACGGTGCTGCCGGGGGAGCGCGAGCTGCTGTCGGTGGTGCTGGCCGGCGGCGGGGTTGATGGCGACGGCGACGACGCCCGGGCGGCGGTGCGCGCCGGGCGGGTGCTGGCCGACACCCACCGGCTCGCCGACGTCCGGCTGGTGGCCGCCGACTCGGTCCCCGGGCTGCACCCCACCCGCACCGCCCTGCTGGTCGCCGGGGACGGCCTGGTCGTCCTGGGGGCGGTGGGGGAGGTGGACCCGGACCTGGCCGGCCACTTCGGCCTGGGCCGGGTGGGCTGGCTGGAGGTGGACCTGGGCCTCGTGGCCACCGTCGCCCGCCGGCCGGCCACCGCCCGGCCGGTCAGCCGGTTCCCGTCGTCCGACGTGGACCTGGCCCTGGTGGTGGACGACGAGGTGCCGGTGGACCGGGTCGAGGGGGCCCTGGCCGGGGCCGGCGGCGACCTGCTGGAGTCGGTGGTCCTGTTCGACGTGTACCGGGGCGCCGGCGTGCCGGCCGGCCGGCGCAGCCTGGCCTTCCGCCTCCGGTTCACCGCCTTCGACCGGACGCTGACGGACCAGGAGGTGGGGGAGCTGCGGCTGGCCTGCATCGCGGCCGCCGAGGGCGCCGTCGGGGCCGAGCTCCGTTAGCTGGACCGCCGGACCGCCGGACCGCCGGACCGCCGCCCGGCCCCAGCTGCGGCCCCGGGAACGGGTGTCCACATCACGTTTCTTTTTCTCGCGCTGGCGCGAGAAAGTGAGCGGATACGCGCAAAAAGGCGCGCCAGTGTGCTGGGGGAGACAATGGCCGGGATGCCCCTCGGGCGGTCGCCACCGGGCCCGGGTTGTGTTCAGATGGCCGGGTGGACATCGTCGTGGTGGATCCCGCTGACGACCGGGCGCTGCGGGCCTGGTTCGGTGCCTTCGACGCCAGCCACCGCCACCGGTGGCCGGGGGAGCCGGGGTGGTCGTTCACCGAGATCCAGGCCCAGGCCGTGGACCGTCCGGGGCTGATCCGCACGGTGCTGCTGGCCGCCGTTGAGGACGGGTCGGTGGTGGGTGTCAGCTGTGTCGAGCTGCCCGAGGCCGACAACCGGCACCTGGTGGAGGTGACGGTGGAAGTGCCGCCGGACCACCGGCGCCGCGGCATCGGCACGGCGTTGCTGGTGGCCCACGAGAACCTGGCCCTGGAGGAGGGGCGGACGGTACTGGTCGGCCGGCAGGGCCAGGCGGTCGGCGTCGACCCGACCCCAGGGCGGGCGTTGGCCGAGCGGCACGGGTACCAGGTGGTGCTGGAGGACGTCCGCCGGGACCTGGCCGTGCCGGTCCCCGAGGAGCAGCTGGCGGCGCTGGAGGGGACCGCCTACCAACACGCGACGGACTACGAGGTCGTCACCTTCGCCGACCGGTGGCCCGACGCCTACGTCGAGGACCGGGCGCTGTTCGGCCAGCGGATGTCCACCGACGTGCCCCTGGGTGAGGTCGACCGGACCGAGGAGCGGTGGGACGCCGACCGGGTGCGCCGAACCGAGGCCCTGATCCGTTCCATGGGCCGGTTCCTGCTGGTGGCCGCCGCCGTCGAGCGAGCCAGCGGTCGGGTGGTGGCGTTCAGCGAGATCGCCGTTCCCCGCGACGAGCCGGAGAAGGCCTACCAGTGGGACACCCTGGTCCTGCGGGAGCACCGCGGCCACCGGCTCGGCCTCTTGATGAAGGTGGCCAACCTCCGGCAACTGGCCGTCGCCTCACCGGCCACCTCTTCGGTCACCACCTGGAACGCCCGTCAGAACGACCCCATGATCGCCGTCAACGAGGCCTTGGGCTGCACGGTGGCCGGCCACCAGGTGGAGTGGCAGAAGCGGTTCGCCTGACCGTCGGAAATGGCTTTTTGCCAATACCCGGTGGCCGTGCCATCCTCCGGGTCGGGGCCGGGTCAGGATCGGGGCACCGCCGGATCGAGGGGAGCTGATCGACATGCCGTGGCGAGTGACAGACGAGGCCGACACCCTACCGTTCGCCCAGCAGCTGCAGGCGTGGATGGAGGGGTTCTGGAAAGACAACCCCTGCGCGGTGTGCAACGACAACGACTGGCGCGCCGAAGGCCGTCTGTTCTTCCTCCAGCGGGTCATGCAGGGCGAGGACGAGGAGGGCCGGCCGGGAATGGGACCGGTGCCGGGGATGGGCCGGTTCGTGTTCCCGATCGTCTGCCTCGGCTGCGGGCACACCATTCTCGTGCACTCCCAGATCGCCGGCGTCCAGGGGTCGCCGATCCCAAGCGACCTGTCCGGTCTCTGATCGCTGCCGGCACGCCGGCACGCCGGCACGCCCACGCGGCACGCCGGCACCGCCGCGGGAGCCGGTTTGCATGACTATGCAGAAGTCTGGATAGACTTGCACCCATGAAGGTGGGAGTGGTCGGGGCGTCGGGGTACGCCGGGGTGGAGCTGCTCCGGCTGTGCGCCGCCCATCCAGACCTGGAGGTGGCGGTGGCCAGCGCCGGGACCAACGCCGGCCAGCCGGTGGCCGGGCACACCCCGTCCCTGGCCGCCGCCTACCCGTCCCTGGTCTTCGAGGCCACCGACCCCGACCGGCTGGACGGCCTGGACCTGGTGTTCTGTGCCCTGCCCCACGGGGAGTCCCAGAAGCTGGTCCCGCGCCTCCTCGGCCGGGTCGGGGCCATCGTGGACCTGGCCGCCGACTTCCGGCTGAAGGACCCGGCGCTGTACCCCACCTGGTACGGCGAAGCCCACGCCGCCCCCGAGCTCCTGGACCGGTTCGCCTACGGCCTGCCCGAGCTGTTCCGGGCTGAACTGGTCGGAGATGGCCTGGCCGGGGCCACCCTGGTGGCCGCGCCCGGCTGCTACCCGACGGCAGCCGCCCTGGCCCTGGCGCCGCTGGTGCGGGCCGGGGTGGTGGAGCCGACCGGCATCGTCGTCGACGCGGCCAGCGGGGTGTCCGGCGCCGGTCGGGGCCTGAGCGATCGGCTGCACTTCGGGGCCGTGGACGAGGACTTCACCGCTTACGGCCTGCTGTCGCACCGGCATACCCCGGAGATGGAGCAGGCCATCGGGGCCCAGCTGCTGTTCACCCCCCACCTGGCCCCGATGGTCCGCGGCATCCTGGCCACTTGCTACGCCCGGCCCACCGGCACGGTCACCACCGCCGACCTGTTGGCCCTGTTGGCGGACACCTACGCCGGCGAGCCGTTCGTGGTGGTCACCGACAACCCCCCGTCCACCAAGGCCACCGCCGGCTCCAACTGCGCCCATCTCACCGTCCGGGTCGACCCCCGGACCGGCTGGGTGGTGGTGCTGTCGGCCCTGGACAACCTCGTCAAGGGGGCCGCCGGCCAGGCGGTCCAGTGCGCCAACCTGGTGCTCGGCCGGCCCGAGACCACCGGCCTGCCCCTGGTGGGCCTGTACCCATGAGCGTCACCGCGGCGGAGGGGTTCGTGGCGGCCGGCGGGTCGGTCGGCATCAAGGCCGGCGGGGCCGCCGACCTGGCGGTGGTGGCCACCGACGACGGCCGGCCGGTGCCGGCCGCCGGGGTGTTCACCGCCAACCTGGCCACCGCGGCGCCGGTCCAGGTCAGCCGGGCCCATCTGGCCGCCACCGGGGGTACCGCCGCCGGAGTGGTGCTGACGTCGGGCAACGCCAACGCGGCCACCGGCCAGCCCGGGCTGGAGGCCGCCCGGCGGTTGTGCCAGCTGGTCGGCGACGGCGTCGGCGCTCCGGCCGACCAGGTGCTGGTGTGCCAGACCGGCCTGATCGGGATCCCGTTCCCCCTGGCCCAGGTGCAGCCCCGGGTGGCCGCGGTGGTGGCCACCCGGGCCACCGGCGAGGCCGCCGGGGTGGCGGCCGCCGAGGCCATCATGACCACCGACACCGTCCGCAAGGAGGCGGTGGCGACCGGGGGCACCCTCGACGGCGGCCGGTTCACCGTCGGGGGCATGGCCAAGGGCGCGGCCATGCTGGCCCCCAACATGGCCACCATGCTGGCCGTGCTGACCACTGACGCCGCCGCCGATCCGGCGGTACTGGGCGACCTGCTCCGGGCGGCCATGCCCGGGTCCTTCAACGCCATGACCGTGGACGGCTGCACGTCCACCAACGACACCGTCCTGCTGCTGGCCAGCGGCCGGGCCGGGGCCGTCGACGCCGAGGCCCTGGGGGCCGCCGTGACCGACGTCTGCGCCTCCCTGGCCGCCCAGATGGTGGCCGACGCCGAGGGAGCCACCAAGGTGGCGCAGGTAAAGGTGTCCGGGGCCACCTCCGACGCCGACGCCCACCAGGCCGCCCGGAAGGTGGCCGACTCCCTGCTGGTCAAGTGCTCACTGAACGGTGCCGACCCGTACTGGGGCCGGGTGGTCAGCGAGCTCGGGTCCGCCGGGGTGGCCTTCGACCCGGACCGGGTGGCGGTGGCCTACGGCGGCGTCGCCGTCTGCGTCGGCGGGGTGGCCGCCGCCCACGACGGCGCGGCCGTCGATGCCCACATGGCCGGCCGGCACGTCATGATCGACTGCGACCTCGGCCTCGGCGACGGCACCGCCGTGGTCCTCACCACCGACCTCGGCTACGGCTACATCGACGAGAACCGGACCACCTCGTGACCCCCGCCGGGACTCGGCCGGCGGTCCGGCGCGGCACCGACCCGGCTGCCACCGCCGCCCTCTTGGTGGAGGCGTTGCCGTACATCCGCAGGTTCGCCGCCAAGGTGGTGGTGGTCAAGTACGGCGGCAACGCCCTGGCCGGCGCCGACGAGGCCACCGCCCTGTCGTCGCTGGCCGAGGACGTGGTGCTGCTGCGGTCCGTCGGCCTGCGGCCGGTGGTGGTCCACGGCGGCGGCCCGCAGATCGGCGACCTGCTGGCCCGGCTGGGCAAGGTGACCGAGTTCCGTGACGGCCTGCGGGTGACCGACGCCGAGACCCTGGACATCGCCCGGATGGTGCTGGTCGGCAAGGTCAACCGGGACATCGTCTCCGCCGTCAACGTCCACGGCCCCCTGGCCGTCGGCCTGTCCGGCGAGGACGCCAACCTGATCACCGCGGGCCAGCGGGCGGCCGAGCTGGGCTACGTCGGCGACGTCGTCGAGGTGGACCCCACCATCCTGCAGCGGCTGCTCGCCGAGGGCCTGATCCCGGTGCTGGCCACCATCGGCGCCAGTGCCGACGGGCAGGCCTACAACATCAACGCCGACACCGTCGCCGGCGTCATCGCCGAGGCCCTGGTCGCCGAGAAGCTGGTGTTCCTCACCGACGTCGAGGGCTTGCGGGCCGACCCGTCCGATCCGGCCACCTTCATCCGGCAGGCCACCGCCGCCGTCCTGGACCAGCTGGTGGACTCCGGCGGCGTTGTCGGCGGCATGGTCCCCAAGGTGGAGGCCTGCGCCCGGGCCGTCCGGGGCGGAGTGGCCCAGGCCCATATCCTCGACGGCCGGGTCCCCCACGCCCTGTTGTTGGAACTGTTCACCGACCGCGGCGTCGGCACCATGGTGATCCCATGACCGGGGTTAGCCACGCAGCCGGGGTTGGTGGCATTGACCGATCGGCGTTGATGCGGACCTACGCCGAGCCACCGGTGACGTTCGTCCGCGGCGACGGCAGCTGGCTGTACGACGCCGACGGTGGCCGGTACCTGGACTTCATCGGCGGCCTGGCCGTCACCTCGCTCGGTCACGCCCACCCGGTGGTGGCCGAGGCGGTGGCCACCCAGGCCCGGACGCTGTCGCACGTGTCCAACCTGTTCGGCAACGTGGTGGGTCCCGAAGTGGCGATCACGTTGGACCGGCTGATCGGCGGCGGCACCGGCCCGGCCGGGGGACAGGTGTTCTTCTGTAACTCCGGCGCCGAGGCCCACGAGTGCGCCCTGAAGCTGGCCCGGCGGTGGGCCGGGCCGGGCCGGTACGTGGTGGTGTCGGCCTGGAACTCCTTCCACGGCCGCACCCTGGCCACCTTGACGGCCACCGGGCAGCCGGCCAAGCACGAGCCGTTCCGGCCGCTGCCGGAGGGGTTCGTCCACGTGCCCTACGACGACCTCGACGCCCTGGCCGACGCCGTGGACGGGGCCGCGGTGGCCGGAGTGCTGGTGGAGCCGCTGCAGGGCGAGGGCGGGGTCGTCGTGCCGTCGTCCGACTACCTGGCCGGCGTCCGGGAGCTGTGCACTGCCCACGGCGTGCTGCTGATGCTGGACGAGGTGCAGACCGGGCTGGGCCGGACCGGGGAGTGGTTCGCCTTCCACGCCCAGCACCTCCGGCCGGACGTCGTGACCATGGCCAAGGCCCTGGGCAACGGCATGCCCGTCGGCGCCTGCTGGGCCACCGCCGAGGTGGCCGCCGCCTTCGGGCCCGGCGACCACGCCACCACCTTCGGCGGCCAACCCCTGGCCATGGCCGCCGCCCGGGCCACCCTGGCGGTGATGGAGGAAGAGGACGTGTGCGGTCGGGCCCGCCAGGCCGGCGGGTTCCTGGCCGAGGCGCTGGCCGGCCTGCCCGGGGTGGTGGCCGTCCGCGGCGCCGGCCTGCTGCTGGCCGCCGAGCTGCAGGCCGACGTGGCCGCCGACGTGGCCGCCGCCTGCCTGGCCGCCGGGTTGCTGGTCAACGCCGTCCGTCCCGACGCCGTCCGGGTGGCCCCGTCCCTGCTCGTGTCCGAAGCCGAGCTCGACCGGGCAGTGGCCATCCTGGCCACCGCCTTGGAGGAGGTGAACTGGTGACCCGCCACTTCCTGGACGTCGACGACCTGACCGCCGACGAGCTCGACGCCGTCCTGGCCCTGGCCGAGCGGCCGGACTTGCCGAAAGTGTTGGCCGGCCACGGTGTGGCCATGGTGTTCGAGAAGCCGTCCAACCGGACCCGCAACTCGACCGAGATGGCCACGTTCACCCTCGGCGGCCATGCCGTGTACATCCAGGGCCACGAGGTCGGCCTCGACACCCGAGAGCCGGCCGCCGACGTGGCCCGTACCCTGGCCTGCTACCACCGGATCCTCTGTGCCCGGGTCGCCGACCACGGCACCCTGGTCCGCATGGCCGACGCCCTGGACGCCGCCCAGGTGGACGTGCCGGTGGTCAACCTGCTGTCCGACCTGGCCCATCCCTGCCAGGCCGTCGCCGACCTGCTGACGCTGCGCCAGGTGCTCGCCGGTCCCGCAGGCTCGTCCGGCCCGTCCGGGCCGGCCGATCTGGCGGGCCGGTCCGTGGCCTACGTCGGCGACGCCAACAACGTCTGCCGGTCCCTGGCCAAGGCCGGGGTGATGGCCGGCCTGCACGTCCGGGTGGCCTCCCCCGAGGGGTACGCCCTGACCGCCGCCGACCTGGACCAGCTGGGCGCCCTGGCCGCCCGGTCAGGCCGCGGCGGCACTGTCACCACCACCTCGCAGGCCCTCGACGCGGTGGCCGGCGTCGACGCCCTGTACACCGACGTGTGGACGTCCATGGGCCAAGAAGAGGAGGCCGCCCGCCGCCGGGCCGCCTTCGCCGGGTTCACCGTCGCCATCGTCCTGCTGGCCGCCGCCGCCGCCCACGCCGTGGTCCTGCACTGCCTGCCGGCCCACCGGGCCGAGGAGATCAGCGCCGCCGTGGTCGACGGCCCCCGCAGCGTCGTCTGGATCCAGGCGGCGCAGCGGATGACCGCCATGCGCGGCCTGTTCGCCTGGCTGCTCGGCCAAGACGGGGCAGCGCGGTGAGGGTGACGAAGCACCAGCGACAGCACCGCATCACCAAGCTGCTGGAGGTCCGGGCGGTGGGCAGCCAGACCCAGCTGGTCGACTTGCTGGCCGCCGAGGGCATCGAGGCCACCCAGACCACGGTGTCCCGGGACCTGGAGGAGCTGGGGGCGGTCAAGGTGCGGCTGCCGGGCGGGGACACCGCCTACGCCCTGCCGGAGCTGCCGACCCAGCAGGTGGCCCCGGTGGACCACCTGCGACGGGTGCTGGGGGAGTGGGCGGTGGAGGTGACCAACTCCGGCAACCTGGTGGTGCTGCGGACCCCGCCGGGGTGTGCTCACGTCGTAGGATCCGCCCTGGACCGCAGCGGCCTGGACGGGCTGCTGGGCACGGTGGCCGGCGACGACACGGTGCTGGCGGTCGTGGCGGAGGCCCACGGCGGTCAGCGGGTGGCCGATCATCTGGCCACCCTGGCCGGCCTGCGGGTCACAAGACAACGCTCTGAAGACATCGACGCGCCGGCTGGTGGCGACACCACCGGCGACAGGAAGGGTTGAAGAACATGGCGAAGCGGGTGGTACTGGCCTACAGCGGCGGCCTGGACACGTCGGTGGCGGTGCGGTGGCTGATGGAGCACCACAAGGTGGAGGTGGTGGCGGTGGCCGTGGACGTCGGCCAAGCGGCCAGCGCGGCCGGTGAGGATTGGGAGGCCATCCGGGCCCGGGCCCTGGCCGCCGGGGCCGTGGAGGCCGAGGTGGTGGACGCCCGGCTGGAGATGGCCGAGGACTTCTGCGTGCCGGCCATCCTGGCCAACGCCAAGTACGAGGGGAAGTACCCGCTGGTGTCCGCCCTGTCCCGGCCGGTGATCGTCCGGCACCTGGTCGGCGCCGCCCGCCGGTACGGCGCCGACGCGGTGGCCCACGGGTGCACCGGCAAGGGCAACGACCAGGTCCGCTTCGAGGTCGGCACCATGGCGCTGGCCCCGGACCTGGAGGTGCTGGCCCCGGCCCGGGTCTGGGGGTTCTCCCGGGAGCAGTGCGTGGAGTACGCCGCCAAGTGGGACATCCCGATCGCCGTGACCAAGGACAAGCTGTACTCCATCGACGAGAACCTGTGGGGCAAGGCCATCGAGTGCGGCGTCATCGAGGACCCCTGGGCCGACCCGCCGGGTGACGTCTACACCCTGACCGAGGTGACCGCCACCGAGCCGGTGGAGGTGGTGGTGGGGTTCGAGTCCGGGGTGCCGGTGTCCCTGGACGGCCGGTCGCTGCCCGCCGACCAGCTGATCGGCGAGATCGGCCGGCTGGCCGGGTCCACCGGGTTCGGCCGGCTGGACATGGTGGAGAACCGGCGCGTCGGCATCAAGAGCCGGGAGATCTATGAATGCCCGGCCGCCCTGGCCCTGCTGCTGGCCCACGCCGACCTGGAGGACCTGACGCTGGAGCGGGACCTGCACCACGAGAAGGCCCGGCTGGAGCCCCGGTGGTCGGAGCTCGTGTACGACGGCCTGTGGATCTCCCCCCTGAAGCAGGCCCTGGACGCCTTCATGGTCGAGTCCCAGCGGCACGTCACCGGGGAGGTCCGGCTGCGGTTCGAGGCCCCCGGCGTCGGCGCCGTGGCCGGTCGCCGGAGCCCGGTGGCCCTCTACGACCACGGCCTGGCCACCTACGACGCCACCGACACGTTCCGGCACCAGGACGCCGAGGGGTTCGTCCGGCTGTGGGGCCTGGGGGTGGCCACCTGGGCCGCCCGGCAGGGCGGCGCCGGGGCGGGTCAGGCTGAGCCGACGTGACGCTGTGGCAGGGCCGGCTGGGTGACGGCATGGCCGACGAGGTGGCCCGGTTCACCGTCAGCCTGCCGTTCGACCAGGCCCTGGCCGAGGACGACCTGGTCGGCTCCCGGGCGCACGTCCGCGGGTTGGGCCAGGCCGGCATCCTGGCCGCCGACGAGGTGGCCACCCTGCTGGCCGCCCTGGATACCGTCGGGGCAGAGCTAGCCGACGGGTCCTTCGTGTTCGCCCCCGGCGACGAGGACGTGCACACGGCCGTGGAGCGCCGGGTCACCGAACTGGCCGGGGACACCGGCGCCAAGCTGCACACCGGCCGCAGCCGCAACGACCAGGTGGCCACCGACCTGCGGCTGTGGACCCGGCGGTCGCTGCGGGAGGTGGCCGCCGACGTGCTGGGGCTGCAGCAGGTGCTGGCGCAGCGGGCCTACGACGCCGGCGACGTCTACCTGCCCGGGTACACCCACCTGCAGCGGGCCCAGCCGGTGCTGCTGGCCCACCACCTGCTGGCCCACGGCTGGGCCCTGGCCCGGGACCTGGACCGGCTGGTGGCCACCGTCGACCGGCTGGACGTGTCCCCGCTCGGGGCCGGCGCCCTGGCCGGGTCGTCGCTGCCGCTCGACCCCGACTACGTCGCCGACCAGCTCGGGTTCTCGTCCCGGTTCGAGAACTCCCTGGACGCGGTGTCCGACCGGGACTTCGTGGCCGAGGCCCTCTTCGACCTGGCCCTGCTCGGCGTGCACCTGTCCCGGATGGGCCAGGAGATCGTGCTCTGGTCCACCGACGAGTTCGGGTTCTGCACCCTCGACGACGCCTACGCCACCGGCAGCTCGATGCTGCCGCAGAAGAAGAACCCCGACGTGGCCGAGCTGGCCCGCGGCAAGGCCGGCCGGCTGATCGGCCACGTCACCGGCCTGCTGGCCACCCTGCAGGGCCTGCCGCTGGCCTACAACCGGGACCTCCAAGAGGACAAGGAACCGCTGTTCGACGCCGTCGACCAGGTCCAGATGGCCCTGCGGGCCATGGCCGGCCTGTACGCCACCGTCACCTGGGACGTCGGCCGCATGCAGGCCGCCGCCGACGGGTCGGCGTCGGCCGCCATCGACCTGGCCGAGCTGCTGGTGGTCAACGGCATGCCGTTCCGCCAGGCCCACTCCCTGGTCGCCGGCCTCGTCCGGGACTCCCTGGAGCGGCACGTGCCGCTGGTCGAGCTGGTCCAGGCCCACCCGGACCTCGGCGACGCCGGGGCCGCCCTGTTGGAGCCCGGGGTGGCCGTCACCCGGCGGACCACCCCCGGCGGCGCCGGCCCGGTCCCGGTGGCCGACCAGCTGGGCCGGTTCACCCGCCGCCTGGACGTCGACCGGTCCCGGTTGACCCCCCACCGGACCGGCGGGCCGGTCGCCGAGGAGGGGTGACCGGAGCCGCCGAGCGGCGAGCGGTGGCCGGTTCCCGGCGGCCGCCTGTCGGTCGGCTGGCCGCCCGTCGGCTGGTCCGGCGGGCGGACCTGGCGGGCGACGCCACCGAGGTGGCCCCGAACCTGCTCAACAAGCTGCTGGTCGTCGGCGACCGGGTGGGCCGCATCGTGGAGGTGGAGGCGTACCGCGGGGCCGACGACCCGGCGTCGCACGCCTTCCGGGGCCCCACCGCCCGCACCGCCGTCATGTTCGGCCCCGCCGGGTTCTTGTACGTGTACTTCACCTACGGCATGCACTGGTGCGCCAACGTCGTCTGCGGTCCCCCCGGCACGGCCACGGCCGTCCTGGTGCGGGCCATCGCCCCGGTGGCCGGGGTCGACGCCATGCGGGCCGCCCGGCCGGCCGCCCACCGGGACACCGACCTCGGCAACGGGCCGGCCAAGCTGTGCCAGGCCCTCGGCATCACCGGCGTTCACAACGGCACCGACCTGCTGGCCCGGCCGGCCGGGCCGGTGCGCTTGTGCACCGACGGCACCCCGCCACCGCAACGGCCGGCCCAGGGGGTGCGGGTGGGCATCGCCGTGGCCACCGGTCGACCCTGGCGCTGGTGGGTGCCCGGGGATCCGCATGTCTCCCGAGCCCGGCCGGTACCCTTTGCCCCAGGCACCGCGCCGGGGTCCTGAACTGGGAACCGGCCGGTCCGGGACCGTGTAGGGTATGGCGCGGCCCGGAAACAGCGTCGACGTTGACGCCGGCTCCGAGGCCTGGTACCATGAACTTCCCGCCGAACTGGCCCCCAATGTGGGGTCGAGCGGCAGGGCGAACAAGCAGATCGGCGGCACAGCCGTACGGCGGCTTGTTCGAGCACCCGGCATCGACGCCTTCGTGGCGAGTGCCCGGTCGCTCCTTGAAAACGGAAGAGCGAGAGCCAAAAGCCAGTGCGGGCGGCTCTAGAGTGCTTCGGCGCTCTTGAGTCGTACGTCAATGAATACGCAATAGGCAGGCTTGGCGAAACCCCTCGGGGATAGTCAACGTCTGCTGTCGATTAGGGATGAAGAGTCCATCCCGGTCGACTCTCTGATTCTTGGTAGCGGTCCTTCGGGGCCTAAGCAAAGAGTCTCGATGGAGAGTTTGATCCTGGCTCAGGACGAACGCTGGCGGCGTGCTTAATACATGCAAGTCGAACGAGGTCCATCCGGTGGCAACACTGGAGAAGACCTAGTGGCGAACGGGTGAGTAGCACGTGAGCAACCTGCCTCGAAGACTGGGATAACACCGGGAAACCGGTGCTAATACCGGATACCCCCACCGGGTCGCATGGCCTGGTGAGGAAATGGATTCCGCTTTTAGAGGGGCTCGCGGCCTATCAGCTTGTTGGTGGGGTAACGGCCTACCAAGGCAACGACG
>CAYVPF010000069.1:0-389 GCA_964453355.1 uncultured Acidimicrobiaceae bacterium
CCAGGTCGGGGGATCGGCCACTGTGACGGTGACCGAGGTCGACGCCTACGGCAACCCCGTTCCCGGCGATGCCGTCGTCCTCAACCCCTCGGCCGGGGCCCACGCCACCGTCACCCCGAGCCGGGCCGTCACCTCGGCCGGCGGGGTGGCCACCTTCACCGTCGGCGACGCCACGGCGGAGGACGTGACCTTCTCGGCCGTCGACACCACCGGCCGGGTGACGTTCGCCACGGCGCCGACGATCGACTTCACGGCCGCGCCTGGCCCACCGGTGCCAACACCTTCCCCGCCGGCGGCGCCGATCACACCACCGGCGCCGCCGGTCACGACGTCGCTGGGGTACGACCTGGTGGCCTCCGACGGCGGCATCTTCAGCTACGGCGACGCCG
>CAYVPF010000069.1:489-12506 GCA_964453355.1 uncultured Acidimicrobiaceae bacterium
CCTTCTACGGCTCCACCGGCGGCACCACCCTGAACAAGCCCATCGTCGGCATGGCCGCCACCCCCGACGGCAAGGGCTACTGGCTGGTGGCCTCCGACGGCGGCATCTTCAGCTACGGCGACGCCGCCTTCTACGGCTCCACCGGCGGCACCACCCTGAACAAGCCCATCGTCGGCATGGCGGGCTGACCCTGAACGATCAGTCCCTGAACTGTCAACTCTTGAATTGGGGGATGACCTGGGTGCCCATCAGCTCGATGGTCTCCATGACGGCCTCATGGGAGATCTTGTAGGGGTTGACCAGGCAGAGCAGGAGGTCGATGCCGGCCGCCTCGTAGCGGCGGCACATCTCGGTGCACTGTTCCGGGGTCCCGAGTACGCAGGCGTTGGCGTCGATCAGGTACTCGAGGCTGAGCAGGTCCAGTGACCCGTCCTGGTCGTGGGCCTGCATGTCGGCGGCATACGAATAGGTGCCCAGGTCCTGCTGCTTCTCGGCCATCCACTCGGCGACGGCGCCGATCTGGCGGGCCCCGACCTTCGGATACCACTCGAACGACTCCCGGGCCAGCTCGACGGCCTTGTCGCGGCTGTCGCAGCACAGCGCCATCGTGAACGTGGCGGCCTGGTTGTTGACGAACTTGCCGAGCGGCTCGGTGCACCGGGCCACCGCCTCCCGGTAGATGTCCACGCGGTGCTTCACCTCCTCCGGGGAGACCCCGACGGCGAAGGAGCACAGGCCGAGACCGAGCTCCCCGACCTGCCGGTGGCCGTCCTCACTGGTGGTGGCCCCCCAGATGGGCGGGTGCGGCTGCTGCAGCGGTTTGGGCTGGACCCGCCGCCGCGGCATCTGCCAGTGCCGACCGTCGAACTCGTACTCTTCGTTCGTCCAGCAGCCCACCACGTGCTCGATGGCCTCACGCCACATCTCCCGGGTCTCGCTGGGGTCAACGCCGAAGCCCTCCATCTCGATCCGGGTGGCGGACCGGCCCGTCCCGAGGTCGACCCGGCCACCGGAGATCAGGTCCAAGACGGCCGCCGACTCGGCGGTGCGGACCGGGTGGTTGTAGGGCTTGGGCATCAGCCGCACGCCGTAGCCCAGCCGGATCCGCTCGGTCCGGGCGGCGATGGCCCCGTAAAGGACCTCGGGGTTGGAACAGTGGGAGTACTCCTGGAGGAAGTGGTGCTCCACCGTCCAGAAGGCGTCCCAGCCGAACCGCTCGCCGGCTACCGCCTGCTCGAGGGTGTTCCGGTAAGCGACGAGCTCGCTGTCGGGGCCCCACGGACGGGGCACCGGGATCTCGTAGAACAGGGCGAATTTCATGGCTCCCCTCCTTGCCTTGTGGTTATTGGTGCGGGGCGAAGCCCTCGACGATGTGACTGCGGACGAACCGGCGCACCGATTCGGGATCGTTACTGTCGAAGGTGGAGCCGGGCATCACGGCCAGGGTCAGCAGCATGCGGACGATCCACTCCCCCGCTTGGCCGTGGTCCAGGCCCGGCCGGATCTCGCCCCGCCGTTCGGCGTCGGCCAGGAAGGGCTGCCAGAACTGGACCCACGCCTCCAGCAGCCGGTCGATCTGGACGGTCAGCAAGGTGGCCAGGAGGCTGTCCTCGCCGGCGGGCAGCCGGAGGGTGAGGAGGTCGTCACCCAGGTGGGTGCGAATGAACACGGCGGCCTCGCCCACCTGGCCGGCCAGGGTCCGCCGCCGGCGCACCACCGGCTCGCTGCTGGCCACGAACCGGGTCGCCACCCGGGCCAGCACGGCATCGACGAGGGCGGCCCGGTCGGCGAAGTGCAGGTACACCGCGCCCCGCGACAGCCCGGCCTGGGCGGCCACGTAGGTGACGGACACCCGGGACAGCCCGAGCCGGCTCAGACACCGCTCGGCGGCGTCCAGGATGCGCCCGGCCGTACCCCCCGCTGGGGTGATCGGGGCCCCCGCGGGGCCCACTGCCGTTTCGGCCAGGGTGCTGGACATCTGAACAAGTCGTATCATGTTGTTCAGTCAGCGGCAAGGGGAGGGTCCATGCGGGGATTGGCCGGGCAGTGCGTGATCGTGACCGGGGCGGCCTCGGGCATCGGCCGGGCTTGCGCCGTCCGGTTACTGGAGGAAGGGGCCCGGGTGGTCGGGGCCGACCTGGTGGCGATGGCCGAGCCGCCGACCGGCGGCGTCGATGGCGGTGGCGGTGGCGGTGGCCGTGGCGAACGGTGGGCGTTCTGGCCGGTGGACGTGGCCGACGAGTCGTCGGTCGGCGACCTGGTGGCGGCGGCCGTCCGCTTCGGCGGCCGGGTGGACGGGGTGGTCAACGCCGCCGGGGTGGCCGGCGGCGGCCCGGTACACGCGGTGGCCCTGGACGACTGGCAGCGGGTCATCGACGTCAACCTGACCGGCACCTTCTTGGTGGCCAAACACGTGATCGGCCAGATGCTGGCCCAGCCGGCGATCGACGGCCGCCGCGGGTCGGTGGTGACGGTGGCCAGCATCGAGGGGTTGGAGGGCACCGCCGGCGGCAGCTCGTACAGCGCCTCCAAGGGCGGCGTGGTGATCCTGACCAAGAACATGGCCATCGACTACGCCGGGCGGGGCATCCGGGTCAACGCGGTCTGCCCCGGGTTCATCGACACCCCCATGACCGGCGACATCTTCGGGATGCCCGGCATGGAGACGCACCGGGCCCTCATGGTGGCCGAGCACAAGCTGGGGCGGATGGGCCGGGCCGACGAGGTGGCCGCCGCGGCCGCCTTCTTGCTGTCCGACGACGCCTCCTTCGTCACCGGTCATGCCTTCCCGGTGGACGGCGGCTACACCGCCGGCCGGGACCACGGCATCACCGGGCTCATGGGGCTGTCCGCCGAGGTACCGTAGGCGCCGGGGGCACCGCCGGCCCCCGTGCCTCGGGGGGAGTGCCAATGCGTCACAGAGCCGTCAGTGGACTGATGGTGGCCGCCACCATGGCGGTGGGCGCCGTGGCCTCGGTCCTGGTTGCCACCATCCCGTTGTCGGGCAACGCCGTCCCGGCCGGTGCCGCGACCACCACGGTGCCGGCCTCTCCGTCGGCCGGCTGCCGGGCCACCCCGGTCCCACCGGGGCAGGCCACCGTGCCACTCACCGCCGGCGGCCGGACCGGCAGCTACGTACAGCAGCTGCCGACCGCCTACGACAGCCGGCACCCGCTGCCGGTGGTGTTCGACTTCCACGGCTACGCCGAGCCGGCCTCCCTGCAGGTGACCCTGTCGGCCCTCGGCACATACGGCCAGGCCCACAAGTTCATCACCATCACCCCGGGAGTCACAGAGCCGGTGCCGCTGTGGGAGGCCACCATCGGCAGCCCGGACATGGCGTTCGTCGGTGGCGTCCTGAACGCCGTGGAGCGGACGCTGTGCGTCGACCAGAACCGGTTGTACGTCACCGGCTATTCCAACGGGGCCTTCCTCACCTCGGCGGTCGCCTGCCAGTACGCCGGCCGCATCGCCGCCGTAGCCCCGGTGGCCGGCATCCAGGACATCGCCGGCTGCAAGCCGTCCCGGCCGGTCCCGGTGGTGGCCTTCCACGGCACCGCCGACCCGTACGTGCACTTCAACGGCAGCCCGTCCAAGACCGCCGCCGCCCTGCCGGCCCCGACAGGCAAGGGCGGCACGCTCGGCCAGTCCGCCAACAAGGCGACGCTGAAGAAGGCGCCGTCGATCCCGCAGGACGCGGCCGACTGGGCCCACCGCAACGGCTGCTCTTCCACGTCGGCCCGGGCCAAGGTGGCGGCCGACGTCACCGTCACCCGGTACCGCTGCCCGCAGCCCGCCCAGGTGGAGCTGTACGTGGTCAAGGGCGGCGGCCACGCCTGGCCGGGCAGCAAGATCTCGGCCTCGCTGAAGGCCGTCGTCGGCCGCACCACCTTCTCCATCACAGCCGACGCCATCATGTGGCGGTTCTTCGCCGCCCACCCACTGCGCAAGGACTGATCAATCAGGGTCTGATCGGGCTTACAGGTCGCGGTAGATCGTCCCGGACCGGCCGCCCCGGATGGTGAAGAAGGCCACCACCGCGCCGAGTAGTAGCAGGCCGCCGGAGATCTCCAGGGCCAGGTGCAGGCCGGTACCGAAGGCCTGATAGGCCGCGTCGACCACCTTGGTGGCGATCTTGGCCACGGCGGCGTTCTTGGAATGCTCCGCCTGGTTGGCGGCCCCGTTGCCGCCCACGCCGCCGGTGGTCACCGCCTGCAGCACCAACGACTGGAAGCTCGGCGGGATCCCGATGGCCTTCAGCTTGGCGGCCAGGTCGCCGGTCAGTTGGGCGTTGACCAGCGATCCCAGCACGGCCACGCCGATGACGGCCCCGAGCTCCCGGCTGGTGTTGGTGGCCGAGGCGGCCATGCCGGAGCGCTCCGGCCGCACCACGGTCAATGCGGCCGACGTCACCGGGACGAGGGCGATGCCGAACCCGACGCCGGCGATGGGGAGGACCCAGCCGAGGGTGCTGAACCCCACGTGGGGCCCCAGGACGGCGCTGGTGGCCAGGATGCCGCCGGCCGCCAGCAGGCAGCCGATCACCATGGGGATACGGGCCCCGTGCCGGGCCACCCACGGCCCGGTGACCGCCGAGGCCACGATCAGGCCGACGGCCATCGGGAGGAAGTCCACCGCCGTCTGGTAGGCGGAGGCTGTCACCACGACCTGCAGGTACAGGGCGGTGAAGAAGAAGATGGAGAACGTGCCGAAGTAGGCCACGAAGGCCACGATGTTCGACCCCACGAACGCCGGCTTCCGGAAGTACCCGAGGTCGAGCATCGGGCTCTTCGACCGCCACTCGGTCAATACGAAGGCGACGCCGCCGACGAAGGCGGCGGCGAACAGCACCACGATGGCCGGGTCGCCGTAGCCGGA
Source organism: uncultured Acidimicrobiaceae bacterium (assembly GCA_964453355.1). Lineage (GTDB taxonomy): Bacteria > Actinomycetota > Acidimicrobiia > Acidimicrobiales > RAAP-2 > DASZUK01. Next base: position 5,368 of record CAYVPF010000069.1, read on the forward strand.
CTGCTCCCCCTGGATGATGGCGAACGACAGGCAGGCCAGGGCGACCGCCCCCAGGATGGCGCCGGGAACGTCGAACCGGCGACCGGTCGGATCAGACGACTCCGGGACGAAGGCGAGGGCCATGACGAAGGCCACCAGCCCCACGGCCAGGTTGAACCAGAAGATGGCCCGCCAGTTGGCCACCCCCACCAACACCCCGGCGATCACTGGTCCGAGGGCCAGGGCGAGCCCGGAGACAGCCGCCCACATGCCCAGGGCGTCGGCCCGGGTCTCCCGGTCCGGGTACACGTGGCGGATGATCGACAGGGTGCCCGGCTCCGACGCCGCCGCCCCCACCCCCATGATCACCCGGCCGGCGATCAGCCAGTCCACGTTGCCGGCCAGAGCGCAGACGATCGAGCCGGCGCAGAACACGGCCACCCCGGCCAGCATCATCTTCTTGCGGCCCAGCCGGTCGCCCATGGTGCCGGCCGCCAGCATGAAGCTGGCGAAGGTCAGGGCATAGCCGTTGACCACCCACTGCAGCGACGACACCCCGGCGTGCAGGTCGCTCTGGATGTCGGCCAGGCCGACGCTGACGACGGTGTTGTCCAGGAACGTCAGGAACAGCACCACGCACAGCGTGGCCAACGCCACCGCCTGGGCCGGCGACCCCAGCCCACCCTTTTCTATGCGCATACCCGGCGGCCCCGCCGTGGCAGGTGCGTCGGTCATGGGCGCGGTCTCCCCCGCATGGCCATGAACCTACCCGGGAGGCCTACCGTCGATGCCGGATAGTGCGAGCTCGAACGGACGAACGTACGCTCATGCCGGACGAGCAGTCCGATCAACCGTCAGTGAGCTGGTAGTCGAGCCGGCCCAGGGCCAGCAGCGGCTGGGTCCGCCCCGGCATCATCGTGGAGAACAGCTGCAGCGCCAGGCTGAGGAAGGCCACGTTGTCCGGCTCGGGCACGTGGCCGGTGGACCAGTCCGTCACCGCCGCGCCGGTCTCGGCCGGCACGGTGTCGCGGTAGCTGAACCTCGGCCGGTAGAACATCGGCGTCAGCGACACCAGGTCGTCCGGCGACAGCGGCGACTGGCCTCCCCCGGCGGCCGCCAGCCGGTAGCCGTAGCTGCCGCTCAACTTCTGCTGCACCGTCGCCGCCGTGGGTGGACTGCCGAGCACGTCGGTGAACAGCGTGGTGAGCGCGGCCGGCAACGCCGCCTCGCTGCCGGTGCCGAACAGCAGCGACTCGGCCCAGAGCAGGCTGGGCACCGCCAGGTTGGTGAACGTCAGCGGCGGCGTCCGGTAGACGAACTGCTCCGTCGTCTGCGATCCGGGGGCCAGGTTCTGGTTGCGCAGCACGGACAGGCTGGCTCGGGCGTTCTGGTAGGCGACCACGTTCAGCTCGGCGTAGCCGGCCAGGTAGACCAACCGACCACCGGCCGGCACCGGTTCGGCGAACGTATAGGTGAGGCTCTGCGGCGGCTCGCCCACGGGCACGTCCGGCGGCACCAGGGAGTGCCGGAGGCCGTCGGCGTCCACGTAGGCGAGGTCCGGGATCTTGCCGGCCGGGCCCCAGCGATCGGTCCCCGGCTCGCGCACCAGCACCAGGGCGGACAGGACCTGCTCACCGTGGTCGGCCGACCGGGTCCGGGTCTGCAGCGCGAAGCTGTAGCTCTCCGCCGGCACCAGGTCGTCGACGGGAGCATCCGCTCCGGTCGGCGTCGGGGGGACGAAGCCCCAGCTGTCGGACACCTTGGTGGCCAGGTCGGCCAGCGCGGCCATCGCCGACTGGCCCGGGCTCACCCCGGTCGGCGGTGTGGACCCGGGTACCTGCACCAGGGTGGCCAGGTCGCCCTTGATGGCCGAGGCATTGCTGGCGTACTCGGCCAGCGCCGGGAAGGGGTCCGGTTCGTCGCCCGAGCCACGACCATCCGGTGGTGGGCTGAAGTTCAGCCCGACGGTGACCACGGCGGCGTCCTGGGCCGCCAGCTGCAGCTCGAAACCGGCCAGGTAGGTCCACGACTCGATCTTGTCGAGCCGGTCGGCGATCGGGTCGGTTGTGGCGATCTCCTTCGCCGAGAAGGTGGCCAGCGCGCTCTGGTTCACCAGTCGTGGGGTCGCCGGATAGGCCCGCAGGGCGATCGGGATGTCGAGCTGGCCGATGGCCGGGTCGATCACCGCACCGCCGATGGCTGTCGGATCGCTCGGCAACGGGTTGACCGGATGCATCCACTGCGAGGTCTGGTAGCCCTCGACGTACGCCGCCGGCTCGATCCGGTACTCGAGGGCGGTGATCCCGAACCCGAGGTTGAGGAAGAGCCGCCGGTACTGGGCCCGGTTCTTCAGGCTGAGCAGCAGCGTGAGCGCACCGTCGGCGGTATCCAGATCGATCTTGCCCATCGTCAGGCTGTACTCGGGCACCCAGCGCAGCACGTGCAGGGTGGCGCCGACGGTGAGGACGGCCTGGCTGGCGATCAGGCCGGCCAGGACCGGGACCGTCAGGTGCTGGGCCGCGGCCAGGGCGGACAGGCTGGAGATCTGGTCCGTGATCGGCACGGCCACCCCGTTCAGGTAGACGGTGCCGGTCAGCAACCCGCTCTGGTCCTCGTTCGCCAGCGCCACCAGGCCGAGATCGACGTCCAGCGCGTCGGCCATGGTGCCGAGCGTGTCGCCCAACCCGACCTGGGCGCCGAACCCGTCGACGGTCAGCGCCACCCCGTCCCGGAACAGCGGCGCCGTGGTGGCGAAGGTGCTGGCGAAGATGACCGGCGTGGTCCCGAGCGTCTGGATGCCGACGGACAGGGAGTCGTGCTCGGCGATCGTCCACCGCACGTCGTCGAGCTCCAGCACGGCGTCGGTCTGCAGGATGTTCGTAGTGGCCGCCAGCACTTCGACCACGGCCTCGACCGACACGGTGTACCGGGTGGCCAGCTCTTGCAGGGTAGAGGTGGTGGACAGGTCCTGGGTGTTCGCCGACACCTTGCCGGTCAGACGGTGACCGCCGGCGTCCGATCCGGTGCCGGCGAAGCTGGCATCCACCGTGGTGGCCACCTGCACCACGGCGTCGGTGTTGTAGCCGGCCGACAGGTTCACCCGGAGCAGCTGCTCCAGCGACTGCTGGGCGCTGGTCAGGTCCAGCGGGGTGTCACCCACCTCGACCGGGGTGAGCTGGCCGGCGATGGCGGCGGCCAGGACCGACTTGGCCGCCACGAGAGCGTTGAAGTCGTCCGAGCCGGACGGCCCCGCCGTCGCCAGGTAGCCGGCAGAGGCGTAGCTCGGGGACAGGGCCAGGTCCAGCGTCGCCAGGAAGTCCCGGGCCCAGTCCGTGACGTCCACCGCCTGGAACATCAGGGTCTGCGACTCGGCGGTGAACGGCGGGTCGCCGCCGGACCGGTAGGCCCGGACGTCGGCGGTCCGCGAGATCAGGCTGTTGGCCAGGGGGGGCAGGCCGAGGAAGCTCGCCTGGCCGCCCAGAGCGACGGAACGGATGGCGTTGCCCGCCAGCCCACCCGGCGCCTCGAAACGGATCAGGTACTGCCGTTGTTGGCCCTGCTCCCGGGCGGAGGCGGTGGCCAACCACAGCTGGCCGCCATAGGCGGTGGCCAGGGCGCTGGCGAAGGCGGCCAGGGTGGCCGGCTCGCCGCTCAACGTCGGGGTAAGCGGGGTGGTGACCTCCGAGACGTTGGCCACCCCGGTGAAATTGGTGTCGACCTCGTCGGCCGGCCGGCGCAACGTGACACTGCAGCTCAGCTCGGTGAACACGCCGGTGACCGGCACCGTGGCCGGCAACGCTGCCGCCACCTCGACGGGCGGCGGCGGCAGCAGCACCTTGCTGGCCGGATCCACCACCGGCTGGTCCAGCATGGCCGCCAGGAAGGCGTCGTAGGTCATGGGCGAGTCCAGCTGGCCGTTCACCAGGCCGAGGGTGTTGGCCAGGGTCTGCCCGGCGGTCACCGTGAAGGTCTCCCCGTCGAGCGCGAACTGGGCACCGACCTTCAAGAAACCGGCCAGGGCGGCGTTGCACTGCGCCAACGTCGAGGCGGCGTCCGCGGTCAGGAACGTGCCGGCCAGCTGGTCGATGGTCAGCGGGTCGGCACTCCCGGCCGCCGAGGCGGTCGGCACCGGGCAGACCAGGACGCCGTCGGGCAACATCAACCCGGTCTGGTCGGCCACGGCGGCGATCAGTGCGGTCATGGTGGGCTGGCCACCAGCGGGCCACCGGGCCTGCAGGCTGGCCAGCGAGTCGCCGGCCGCCGTCGGCTGGGTGCCGAAGCCGGGCACGGTGACCGGCTGGTCCGGCACCAGCACCGCCGGCTGGTCCTGGTTCTGTGTACCCAGCTGGTCGGGGCTGACGCCGAACCGTGTGGCGATCTGGTGCAGGGTCAGGCCCGGCTGGATGGCGTACGGGACGGCGGCGAGCGTGGCCGGTTGCAGCTGGGCCGGCAGGAGGAGTACCACGCCGGTCGCCAGGATGGTCGGCCCGTTGGCGGTGGCGAAGTCAGCCAGGCTGAAGCCGCCGGACTGGTCGACGAAGTACCCCAACGGGTCCGGCGGCGCGGCGACGGTGGACTGGCCGACCTGCAGCCGCAGGTCCTGCGGCAGCAACCCCGCCAGTGCGCCGTTCAAGCTGCAGAAGGTGGCCAGGTCGCCGCCGTACAGCTGGTCGACCAGGCCGTCGACGGTGCTGGCGGTGGCCAGCAGGCGGCGGTCCACCGCGTAGGTGGTCACCTGGCCGCCGACGGCGAAGATCCCCGAGACGCCCTGGTTGGCCACCGCGATCTCGGCCGCCGTCGTGGTGACGCCCTGGGCGGCGAAGGCGGCGACCAGGGAGCTGAAGGTCGAGCCGGCGGTCTGCAGTCGCACCGCGCCGACCGCCAGGCTGACGCCGTCGGCGATGAGGCCCGGAGCCGTGGCGTTGGCGGTGGCCAGATCGCCGACCGTGCACTGCGACTGGGCGGCATACTGGGCCAGCGTCCAGCCCGCCACGATCGCCCCGGTGGTCGGGCTGATCACCAGGTCGGTGCCGCCCGGCACGGGGGCGTCGCCGTTGCCCCACTGGCCGAGCAGGGAGACGGCGGTCGTGCCGTGGCGTTCGGCGAACGCATCGATCGCCTCGCCGTGCTTCATCTGGCCGAACTGGGGCACCACCACGGTGGTCGCGAACAGGGCGCTGACGGCACGGTCGGCGTTGTCCGCCAGCAGGTCCTCGGCCGACACCGCGTTGGCGGCGGCCACGGCGGCCAGGGTCTGGCCCTCGGTCACCTGGCAGGTGCCGATGGCCAGCCCGGCCAGCTGGCTGGTGAAGGTGTAGGCGCCGGACAGGTACCCGATCAGCGGGGCCAGCGACAGCGACTGCGGGCCGCCGGCCAGCGCGCCGTCGATCGTCAGCTCCAGGTTTGGGCGACGGACCTGGTAGTAGGCGGCCGCCAGCTTGACCGCGTGGGCGCTGGCCGATCGCAACGCCTTCTCGGCGGACAGGTCCGGCGCCGGCAGGTAGTTGGCCGCCTGCAGGCCTCCGTCGACCAGCAGCCGGGCATCAGGGGTCGTCCCGGCAATCGAGTACGACCAGGTGGTCCCGGGCCAGTCGCCGAGGCCGTAGAGCCGGTCGGTGTAGCGGTCGGGCAGCGCCACCCCGGCGATCGGGTCGGTCACGATGGCCCGGTTGCCGAAGACGTCGTGGGCGGCGAACGACACCGCCGCCTGGCTGGTGGCCGAGATGCCGGCGTACGGGTCCTCGTCAGCGGCCGGCAGCCACGGATTGGCCTGGGCCACCAGGCCGTCGGCCGTGGCCCGGCGGTAGACGCTGAGCACCTGCCGGTAGTTGAGGGTGCCGGCGGCGGCGCCCTCATCCGCGTTCTGCGGCACCGCCTCGTTGCTGGCGGTGAAGCCGGTGCCGGCCTGCAGCTGGTACCCGAACAGGCTGTACAGCATGCCGGACAGCTGTGTGGGCGTCGGCGTGCTGCCTTCCGGTGGTGCCGGGTCGGTGCGGTCGATCGAGTACCCGACCGACCCCGGTGGCATCGTCGCCACCCGGGTGGTCGGCCCGTCGCCGTCGGTCCGCACCGCGTACAGCTGGACGGCTGAGGCGTCGACGTTGTCGGCGACCAGGGCGACGTTGTTGACCGCCAGGAACGCCCCGCCGGGCTCGGTGGCCCCGGACTGGCTGGCCAGCAGGCACAGGACCTGCAGGCTTCCCCGGCCGGCATCGTCGAACATGGCGTCGGGCAGGGCGGCGCCGTCGGCGTCGTAGCGCAGGTAGAAGCCACCCGGCACCACGACGGAGGCCTGCCAGAGCAGGCACAGGAAGTCGGTGGCGGTGCCGATCGGGGCGCTGTAGGTGTCGGCTCCCGGCACGGCCAGCCCGTCCTGACGCAGGCCGGGGTCCCGGGTCACCGTGGACAGGTTCGTCTTCAGCAGCACGGTCTCGGCCGGGTCCACCGCATCGGAGGCGTAGCCCATCGGGGTGGTCGAAGTGGCGTTCGGCGGGTACAGCAGGCTGATCGTGGCGCTGTCCGAGCCGCCGGCCAGGTAGGTCCAGAGCTGGTAGAGCCGGTCGCTGTCGCCGGCCGACGCCCCGTTCACCAGGTAGAGGCCGTCCAGCCAGGGGCTGCCGAGCTCGGAGGTGGCGCTGCCGGTAGAGGCCGGGTCGTTCGGGTTGGCCACCCGGTTGATGCTGATCGGGATCTGCACCGCCCAGCAGTAACTGGCGAGCGGCAGGCCCGGTGTGCCCGGGACGGCGCCCAGGGGGACGACCCGCAGCCCGTAGGTGCCGGGGCTCCCCGAATCGGCCAGCAGCTGCAGGTTGCCCGGCAGCGGCCACAGGCTCGGTTCGCCCGGTTGTCCGGGTGCCGGTGCGCTCGGCAGCGCCGGGCGCACGGCCGCCTGCCAGTGCTGGGTGGCCTGGAAGTTGTAGTGCACCGGCGTCTCCTCGAAGTTGACGAGGGCGGCCGGTGCCGACGCGTTCAGGGTGACCGTCGTGGACGGCAGGTCGCCGCCGAAGCTGGCCTGGTCGATGGCCAGGTCCAGTTGGTTGGTGGTGCCGGTGGCCACGATCAGCCCGTCTCGGGGGACCTGGCCGGCGGCCAGTCGCGGGTTTAGGGCGCCCAGCTCGGCACTGACCACTAGGCCGTCCCCGGTGGTGGTGGTGTCGACC
>CAYVPF010000070.1:0-12436 GCA_964453355.1 uncultured Acidimicrobiaceae bacterium
CGGCGCCCGGTGGTCGTCGTGTCGGCCCCGTCCTACAACCGCAGCCGGCTCGCCACCGTGCTGGCCGCGGTCGTCACTTCCAACACCGCGCTGGCGGCGTTGTCCGGCAACGTGTTCCTCCCCGCCGCCGCCACCGGGTTGCCCCGGGACTCGGTCGTCAATGTCACCGCCGTCGTCACCCTGGACAAGACTGACCTGGCGGCCAGGGTCGGCGACACGCCACCGGCCCTCATGGACGAGGTGGACCGGGGCCTTCGCCGGGTCCTCGATCTGTAGCTCCGGGCACCGGCCGTTGGGCCGTTTCTGCCGCCGGTGGGACGGGAAAAGGGGTCAGACTCCGCAGTGCCCGGGTATGGAGTGGACATGACCAGCCGGGCGAGCAGGGAGTTCTCGCCGGAGCCCGGCGAGGTCGCCGCCGCCCGGCAGTTCGCCCGGGCGGTGGCCACCGGATGGGGTATCGATGTCGGCGACCTCGTGGTCGTCGTGGGAGAGCTGGCGGCCAACGCCGTCCTGCACGCCCGGAGCACCTACTCGGTGACCCTTCGCCACGACGGAGATCGGGTGGTGGTGGAGGTGGCCGACCGCAACGCCCGGATGCCGTCCCCCGCCGCCGTGCCGGCCCGCGCCTTGAGCGGCCGGGGCCTCACCATCGTGGAACAGCTGGCCCGGTCGTGGGGGGTCCGGCCGGAGGCCGACGGCAAGGTGGTGTGGGCCGAGCTGTGGGCACCGCCGTTGCCGGTATCGGCCTGACCGTGCGGTAGCGTCTGCAGAGAAGCCGGTTCGTGGGCGAGGGTGGGGCCTCGCTGAGCTGGCCGTCGAGTGGACCGGGGAGCGGAGGGCTGGGTGGTAGACGGCGCGGACCCGATGGCGGAGGGCTTGGACGTCCTGGCCGAGTTCTTCGTCGATGACGGCACGTTCGGGGACACGCTGCTCCGCGTGGCCGAGGTGGCCCGCCGGATGGTGGCGGCCGACATGGCGGGGATCACGATGATGGTCGAGGGCCGGCCGCAGACCGGGGTCTACACCGACACCCTGGCCCCGGAGATCGACGAGGCCCAGTACGAAACGGGGGTGGGGCCCTGCATCGAGGCCTTCCGCGACCAGCGGACCTACCGGATCGACTCGACCGCCGACGACGATCGCTGGCCGGCCTTCGCCAAGGACGCCCTGGCCCACGGCATCCGGTCCACCCTGTCGGTGCCGCTGGCCGTCCGCGGCGAGGCGATGGGGGCGTTCAACCTCTACGCCAGAACCTTGTCGGCCTTCGACGACGTCAACTCCCGACGGGTGGAGCTGTTCGGCCGCCACGCCGCCATCGTCCTGGCCAACAGCCGGATCTACTGGGACGCCCGGGAGCTCAACGAGAACCTGCAACAGGCCATGCGGTCACGCGCCACCATCGACCAGGCCGTCGGCATCCTCATGGTCGGTGGTGGCCGGAACCCGGAAGAGGCCTTCGATCTGCTGGTCCGGGCGTCCCAGCGGGAGAACCGCAAGCTCCGGGACATCGCCGAGGACATCGTCCAGCGGGCCGTCACGCGTCGCGACGGGCCCGCGACGGCCCAGCCGGACGGGTCCACCGCCGCTCAGTAGCCGGCCCCGGTCCACCGGAGGTCAGATCACCGGGAAGGCGTCCTCCATGTGCACCACCTGGAGGATCCGGCGCACCGCCGGGCCGGGTGACCGCAGCACCAGCTGCCCGCCGGCCCGTCGGGCCTCGTTGCCGACCCCCACCAGCACCCCGATGCCCGAAGCGTCGATGAAATCGACCGCCGACAGGTCCGCCACGAGCGGCCGGCCGGTGGGCAGGTCGGCCAGGGCCGACAGCAGGGCCCGCCGGAGTGCCGCCGCCGTGTCCAGGTCCACCGCCCCGGCGACCGTGACGAGGCCGCGGTCGACGGTGCAAGTCTCGAACTGGGATGACTCGGCCAACTGTGCAACCCCACCGGCGCTGATGACGTGGGGCCTGTCTGTCCAAGCCGCAACCGTCATGTTACTGGTGCCCGACCCGCACCGCGGCGACCGTACCCCGCCAGTGGGCCCGGCAGCTGGCGTTGGTCAGCTGCCGGGCCGGTCAGCTGGGCTTGCCCCGCAGCCGCCGGTAGGCCCGGACCAGCGACGCCGTGGAGGCGTCCTGTCCGGACAGGTCGGGGGTGGCCTCGTCGACGAGGGTGGGGGCCAGCTGCTTGGCCATGGCCTTGCCCAGCTCCACCCCCCACTGGTCGAACGAGTCGATGCCCCAGATGGCACCCTCGGTGAACACGGTGTGCTCGTACAGGGCCACCAGCTGGCCCAACACCGACGGCGTCAGCTTGGCGGCCAGGATGGTGGAGGACGGCCGGTTGCCGGGCATGACCTTGTGGGGCACGAGCGCCGGCGAGGTGCCGTCGGCGGCCACCTCCTCGGCCGTCCGGCCGAAGGCCAGCACGGCGCTCTGGGCGAAGCAGTTGGCCATGAACAGGTCGTGCTGGTCCCCGTGCTCGTGGGTGGCGTCGGCGAAGGCGATGAAGTCGGCCGGGATCAGCTTCGTGCCCTGGTGGATGAGCTGGTAGAAGGCGTGCTGGCCGTTGGTGCCGGGCTCCCCCCAGTAGATCTCCCCGGTCTGCCCCCACACCGGCGACCCGTCCCGACGGACGGACTTGCCGTTCGACTCCATGGTGAGCTGCTGCAGGTACGCCGGGAACCGGGCCAGCCGCTGGCTGTACGGCAGGACGGCGTGGGTCTCCGCGCCGAACAGGTTGTCGTACCAGACGTTCAGCATGCCCTGGATGACCGGCAGGTTGGCTTCCAACGGGGCCGTGCGGAAGTGCTGGTCGATGGCGTGGAACCCGGCCAGCATGTCGGCGAACGCCTCCCGGCCGACGGCCACCATGAGGGAGAACCCGATGGCCGAGTCGTAGGAGTACCGGCCGCCGACCCAGTCCCAGAACCCCAACATGTTGTCGGTGTCGATCCCGAACTCGGCGACCGCCTGCTCGTTGGTGGACACGGCCACGAAGTGCTTGGCCACCGCCTCCTGCCCGGCCCCCAGGCCTTGGAGGACCCAGTCCCGGGCCACCGAGGCGTTGGTGAGGGTCTCCAGGGTGGTGAAGGTCTTGGAGCTGACCACGAACAGGGTCTCGGCCGGGTCCAGGTCGGCGGTCTTGTTCCAGATGTCCACCGGGTCGATGTTGGACACGAACCGGCAGGTGATGGCCGCCTCCGCGTAGTCCCGGAGGGCCTCGTAGGCCATGGCCGGTCCCAGGTCGGAGCCGCCGATGCCGATGTTGACGACCGCCCGGATCCGCTTCCCGGTGTGGCCGGTCCACGCCCCGCTGCGGACCCGGTCGGACAGGTCCCCCATCTGGTCCAGCACCCGGTGCACGTCGGCCACCACGTCCTGGCCGTCCACCTCCAGCTGGGCGTCGGCCGGCAGCCGCAGGGCCACGTGGAGGACGGCCCGGTCCTCGGTGGTGTTGATGTGCCGGCCGGCGAACATGGCGTCGCGGCGCTCTTCCACTCCGGCCCGGCGGGCCACCGCCAGCAGCAGCCGGATGGTCTCGTCGGTGGCCCGGTGCTTGGAGTAGTCCAACGTCAGGTCAGCGGCCGACGCCGTCATGCGGTCGACCCGGCCGGGGTCGCCGGCGAACAGCTCCCGGAGGTGCGCGTCCTTCACCTGCTCGAAGTGGGCGGCCAGCGCCGTCCACTCGTCGGTGCCGGTGATGTCGATCACGTCGCTCACGTCATACGCTCCTCTGCCCTGGGCCTCTCTGCCCTGGACTTCGGACCCCGACCGTAGCGGCCACGTCAGTGCCGCACCGCCCGCCAGCACCAGCAGACCATCGGCAGTCGGACGGCCTCGCGCCCGGCCAGCATCGGATGGGCGCGGACGGTCTCGGTCAGCTGGTCGAGCAGCACCGCCCGGTCGGCCTCGGGCAGGGTGATCACCCGGCTGTAGGTGCCGGCCAGCCCGACCACCTCGTCGTGACTGAGGGTGGCGTACCAACGCACGACGGAGGTCTCGGGCGCACCGAACGGCAGGCCTTCGGGGACGTCGACGTCGCGTAGGTGCCGACGTTCGCCACCCTCCGGCCCGGCCCGGTCGCCCAGGAGGTCGGCCACCCAGGGGATCCGGCGGTCCGGCGAATTCCACAGCAGCCCGAGCACTCCGCCGGGCGCCAGCACCCGGGCCACCTCGGGGAACCCCCGCTCGGGGTCGACCCAGTGCCAAGAGGAGGCGGCGGTCACGGCGTTGACGGTGCCGGCACGGAGGGGGATGTCCTCGGCCCGAGCGGCCACGACTGAGGCCCCGCCGGCGTGGTCCACCAGGACCGCCCGCATCCGGTCGTCGGGTTCCAGGGCCACCACGCGGGGGACCCGGTCGACGACCATCCTGGTCAGGGCGCCGGTGCCGGCGCCGAGGTCGAGCGCCGTCCGGCAGGCCGGGGGCAGCAGCCAGTCGACGGCCTGATCCGGGGGGCCCGGCCGGTAACGGTGGTAGAGCTCGGCCACGGCCCCGAACGAGCGGGACCGGATGGCGTCGCTGGCTTCGGGGGGCACGCTACGACCGTAACCGGCCGGCCGCCGCCCGACGTTGCCGGCGCCTAGCGCATGGCGAGCTGGCCGGGGGCGATCGGCGCCGGCAGCGCCGTCTCCCCCATCAGCCACCGGTCGGCGGCGGCGGCGGCGGACCGGCCCTCGGCGATGGCCCACACGATCAGGGACTGCCCCCGGGTCATGTCCCCGCAGACGAACACGCCGTCGACGTTGGTGGACCAGCTGCCGTCGGCGGCCACCGCCCCGCGCTGGTCCAGGTCCAGCCCCAGGTCGGCCACCACGCCCCGCCGTTCGGTGCCGACGAACCCCATGGCCAGCAGCACCAGGTCGCAGGGCAGCTCGAACTCGCTGCCCTCCACGGGGATAAACGACGGCCGGCCGCCAACAGTCGTCACCTCGACCTGGTGTCCCCGCAGGGCCCGGACCCGGCCGTCGCCGTCGTCGACCAGTTCGGTGGTGGTGACCGAGAACAGCCGCTGGCCACCTTCCTCGTGAGCCGACGACGTCCGCAGGATGATCGGCCACACCGGCCACGGGTGCTCGGCCGCCCGGTCGCTCGGGGGTTCGGGCAGGATCTCCAGCTGGTGGACCGACGCTGCCCCCTGCCGGTGGGCGGTGCCCAGGCAGTCGGCCCCGGTGTCGCCGCCGCCGATGATGATCACGTGGCGGCCCTCGGCGGAGATCGGCGAGGCGGCCAGGGCTCCCTCCTGCACCAGGTTGGACGGCTTCAGGTACTCCAGGGCGAAGTGCACCCCGTCGAGCTCCCGGCCGGGCACCGCCAGGTCCCTCGGCAGGGTGGCGCCGCCGGCCAGCACCACGACGTCGTGGTCGTCCACCAACGACTGCGCCGGCAGCACGGCGACGTCCGGGGCGCTGGCCCCGTCCACCTCCGGCTCGCCGACCGACACGGAGCAACGGAACCGGACTCCCTCGGCCCGCAGCTGGGTCAGCCGCCGTTCCAGGACCCGCTTCTCCATCTTGAACTCCGGGATCCCGTACCGGAGGAGCCCGCCGGGCTTCTCGGCCCGCTCGTACACCGTCACTGGTTGGCCGGCCTGGGCCTGCTGCTGGGCGGCGGCCAGCCCGGCCGGGCCGGAGCCGACGACGGCCACGGTCTTGCCGGTCCGCTCCCGGGCGGTCTGGGGACGGACCCAACCCTCGTCGAAAGCCCGCTCGACGATCTCGTACTCGATCCGCTCGATGGTCACCGGGTCGGCGTTGATGCCGAGCACGCAGGACGCCTCGCACGGGGCCGGGCACAGCCGGCCGGTGAACTCGGGGAAGTTGTTGGTGGCGTGCAGCCGCTCGATGGCGGCCGACCAGTCGTCCCGGTACACCAGGTCGTTCCACTCCGGGATCAGGTTCCCGAGGGGGCAGCCGTCGTGGCAGAACGGGATGCCGCAGTCCATGCACCGGGCCCCCTGGGCCCGGGTGTGGTCCGGCGGGAAGTCCTCGTAGACCTCGTGCCAGTCGCGCAGCCGGACCGGGATGGGCCGGCGCCGCGGCAGCTCGCGGCCGTGCTCCATGAAGCCGGTGGGCTTACCCATGTGCCGCCGCCATGACCGCTTCGTCCACCGACCGTCCCTCCTCCTTGGCTTTCACGGTGGCCTCCAGCACCCGCCGGTAGTCCCGGGGCATCACCTTCACGAACTCGTGCACCGACCGCTGCCAGCTGGCCAGCAGCCGCCCGGCCAGGACCGACCCGGTCCGGGTCTCGTGGTCCTCGACCAGCTCCCCCAGCCGTGACCGGTCGTCGGGACCGAGTGGTTCGACGTCCACCATGTCGGGATTGAACCGCTTGTCGAACACCCGGTCGGGGTCGTAGACGTAGGCCACCCCACCGGACATCCCGGCGCCGAAGTTCCGGCCGGTCGGCCCCAGCACCACCACCGTGCCGCCGGTCATGTACTCGCAGCCGTGGTCGCCGACGCCCTCCACCACGGCGGTGGCCCCGGAGTTGCGGACACAGAACCGCTCCCCCACCTGGCCGCGGATGAACACCTCGCCGGCCGTGGCGCCGTACAGGATGACGTTGCCGGCGATGATCTGGTCCTCGGCCACGAACAGGGCGGTGTCCGGCGGTCGCAGGATCAGCCGGCCCCCGGACAGCCCCTTGCCGAAGTAGTCGTTGGCGTCCCCGTACAGCCGCATGGTGACGCCCCGGGGGACGAAGGCGCCGAAGCTCTGGCCGGCCGAGCCGCGGAAGGTCAGGTCGATGGTGCCGTCCGGCAGCCCGGCGCCGCCGTGCCGCCGGCTGATCTCCGAGCCGAGCAGGGTGCCGACGGTGCGGTCGACGTTGTTGATGACGAGGTCCATGACCACCGGCGTGCCGTCGTCGATGGCCGGCTGGCAGGCGTCGAGGAACTCGTGGTCGAGCGCCTTCTCCAGGCCGTGGTCCTGCTGCCTGGTGCAGTGGGTGGCCGTGTCGTACGGCGACTCCGGCATCGTCAGGATCGGGCTCAGGTCCAGGCCGGCGGCCTTCCAGTGGTCGACCGCCACGGTGGTGTCCAACAGGTCCACCCGGCCGACGGCCTCTTCCAGGGACCGCAGTCCGAGGGCGGCCAGGTGCTCGCGGACCTCCTCGGCGACGTACTCGAAGAACGTGGCCACGAACTCCGGCTGGCCGTTGAACCGCTTCCGCAGCTCCGGGTTCTGGGTGGCGATGCCCACCGGGCAGGTGTCCAGGTGGCAGACCCGCATCATGATGCACCCGGACACCACCAGCGGGGCGCTGGCGAACCCGTACTCCTCGGCGCCGAGCAGCGCCCCGACGACGACGTCGCGGCCCGTCTTCATCTGGCCGTCCACCTGCACCACAATGCGGTCGCGCAGCCCGTTGGCCATCAGGGTCTGCTGGGTCTCGGCCAGCCCCAGCTCCCAGGGGATGCCGGCGTGCTTCAGCGACGTCAGCGGGGCCGCCCCGGTGCCGCCGTCGTGGCCGGAGATGAGCACCACGTCGGAGTGGGCCTTGGCCACCCCGGCGGCCACCGTCCCCACGCCGACCTCGGCCACCAGCTTCACGTGGATCCGGGCCCGCGGGTTGGCCGACTTCAGGTCGTGGATGAGCTGGGCGATGTCCTCGATGGAGTAGATGTCGTGGTGCGGCGGCGGCGAGATCAACCCGACCCCCGGGGTGGAGAACCGGGTGCGGGCGATCCAGGGGTACACCTTGTGGCCGGGCAGCTGCCCGCCCTCCCCGGGCTTGGCCCCTTGGGAGATCTTGATCTGGATGTCGTCGGCGTTGACCAGGTACTCGCCGGTGACCCCGAACCGGCCGGACGCCACCTGCTTGATGGCACTCCGACGCAGGTCCCCGTTGGCGTCCGGTTGGAACCGGGCGGGGTCCTCCCCGCCCTCGCCGGTGTTGGACCGGCCGCCGATCCGGTTCATGGCGATGGCCAGGTTCTCGTGGGCCTCGGCCGAGATGGACCCGTACGACATGGCCCCGGTGGAGAACCGGCGGATGATCGCCGACGCCGGCTCCACCTCGTCGATGGGGATCGGGCCGCCGGCGGCCGGCCGCAGGGCCAGCAGCCCGCGCAGGGTGCCGAGCTTGGCGCTCTGGTCGTCGACCGCCTGGCTGTACTCCTTGAAGATCTCGTACCGCTTGGCCCGGGTGGCGTGCTGCAGCTTGAACACGGTCTTCGGGTTGAACAGGTGGTGCTCCCCCTCGCGGCGCCACTGGTACTCGCCGCCGACCTCCAGCTCCCGGTGGGCCCGCTCGGTGGGCCGGTCCAGGTGGGCCAGCCGGTGCCGGGTGGCCACCTCGGCAGCCAGCACGTCGAGGCCCACCCCGCCGATCCGGCTGGCGGTGCCGGTGAAGTACTCGTCGACCAGCTGGTGGTCCAGGCCGACGGCCTCGAACACCTGGGCGCCGGTGTACGAGGCCACCGTCGAGATGCCCATCTTGGACATCACCTTCAGCACCCCCTTGCAGGCGCCCTTGACGTAGTTCTTGTGGGCTTGGCGCGGGGACACCCCCACCAGCTGGCCGTTGGCGATCATGTCCTCGATCGACTCCAGCGCCAGGTACGGGTTCACCGCCGCCGCCCCGAAGCCGATCAACAGGGCCATGTGGTGGACCTCGCGGGCGTCCCCGGTCTCCACCACCAGGCCCACCTTGGTGCGCGTCTTCTCCCGCACCAGGTGGTGGTGGACCGCCGCCGTCAGCAGCAGCGACGGGATCGGGGCCAGCTCGGTGGTGGAGTTGCGGTCCGACAGCACGATGAGGTTGGCCCCGTCGGCGATGGCCGCCGACACGTGGCTGCGGACGTTGTCGAGGGCCGCCGCCAGCGCCCGGCCGCCCTCGGGGGTGGGGTGCCCGGCCTCCCCGGCCGTCGCCACCGGGAACAGGCCGTCGATGACGAACGCCTTGAACCCCGGGGTCTCCCCGAACTCGTTGACGTACATCAGCTTGGCCAGGTCGTCCCGGTCGATGACCGGCTGCGGCAGCAGGATCTGCCGGCAGGACCCCTGGGTGGCCTCCAGCAGGTTGCCCTCCGGGCCCACGGTGGCCGCCAGCGACGTCACCAGCTCCTCCCGGATGGCGTCCAGCGGCGGGTTGGTCACCTGGGCGAACAGCTGGGTGAAGTAGTCGTACAGCAGCCGGGAGCGGTCGGACAGGACGGCGATGGAGGTGTCCGAGCCCATGGACCCGATCGGCTCCAGCCCGGTCTTGGCCATCGGGGCCAAGATGATCCGCAGCTCCTCGGTGGTGTACCCGAACAACCGCTGGTGGGTGACCACGCTGGCGTGCTGCGGGGTCAGCATGGCCCGCGCCGGCAGCTCGTCCAGCCGCACCTGGTCCTGCCCCAGCCATTCCCCGTAGGGGTGCTCGGCGGCCAGCTGGGTCTTGATCTCGTCGTCGTCCACGATCCGACCCTGGTCGGTGTCCACCAGGAACATCCGGCCCGGCTGCAGGCGACCCTTGCGCACCACCGTGGCCGGGTCCAGGTCCAGCACGCCGACCTCGCTGGCCAGCACCACCAGGCCGTCGTCGGTCACCCAGTACCGGGCCGGCCGCAGCCCGTTGCGGTCCAGCACCGCCCCGATCACGGTGCCGTCGGTGAACGCCACCGCCGCCGGGCCGTCCCAGGGCTCCATCAGCGAGGCGTGGTACCGGTAGAAGTCCCGGCGGGCCGCGTCCATGCCCTCGTGGTTCTCCCAGGCCTCCGGGATCATCATCAGCACGGCGTGCGGCAGCGACCGGCCGCCCAGGTGCAGCAGCTCCAGCACCTCGTCGAACGACGCCGAGTCGCTGGCCCCGGGGGTGCAGACCGGGTAGATCCGGGACAGGTCGCCCGGGATCAGGGCCGTGGCCAGCAGCGCCTCCCGGGCCCGCATCCAGTTCCGGTTGCCCGCCACCGTGTTGATCTCGCCGTTGTGGGCCAGGTACCGGTACGGATGGGCCAGCGGCCAGCTCGGGAACGTGTTGGTGGAGAACCGCGAGTGCACCAGGGCCAGCCCGCTCTCCACCCGCTCGTCGGACAGCTCCGGGAAGAACTCCCGCAGCTGGAACGACGTCAGCATGCCCTTGTAGACGATCGTCCGGGTGGACAACGACGGGAAGTACACCCCGTCCACCGCGTGCTCCACCCGCTTGCGCACCACGAAGGCCAGCCGCTCCAGCGCCAGCCCGTCGTCGGGGACGGCCGGTGACCCCGCCCGTGACCCGGTCCGGAAGGCCAGGAACAGCTGCTCGATGCGGGGCTGGGCCCGCTGGGCGGTGGCCCCCACCGTGGTGTTGTCGACCGGCGGCACCCGCCAGCCGAGCACCGCCAGGCCCTCCTCCTCGGCGATGGCCTCCACCTGGGACCGCGCCTTGGCGGCGTCGTCGGCGTCCTGAGGCAGGAAGGCCAGGCCGGTGGCGTAGGCCCCGGGCTCCGGCAGGGGGAACCCGGCCACCTCGGCCAGCAGCCGGTGCGGCACCTGGATCAGGATCCCCGAGCCGTCGCCGGTGGCCACTTCGGCGCCGGACGCCCCCCGATGGTCCAGCCGCTCCAGCACCGTCAGGGCTTGCTGGACGATGCGGTGCGACTTCCGACCCTCCAGGTCGGCCACCATCCCGACGCCGCAGGCGTCGTGTTCGTATGCCGGGTCGTAGAGCCCGCTGGCGGCGGGGGCCCCTGAGGCGTTCACGGTCGTCCCTTCTTGGTTCCGGGCTGATGGCAGGCTGGACGTCTTCGACGCCGCCGCCGTCTCACGAGATGAGATCTGCCGCCCGGGACGACGTTGGCCCTGGAGCAGTCCCCGACTTTACCGCATGGTCCCCGGTCGCTGATCACAGGCCCTTTGCACTTCGACCATATGCTCGTGGTGTGACCACCGACCTGCTCGTGGTCGGCGGCGGGGTCATCGGCCTATCGGCCGCCTGGCAGGCGGCCCGAGGCGGCATGACGGTGACCGTCGTCTACCCGTCTCCGGCCCGCGGGGCGTCCTGGGTGGCGGCCGGCATGCTGGCCCCGGTGACCGAGGCCACCTTCGGCGAGGAGGCCCTCGTCCACCTGCTGGTGGCCGGGGCGCAGCGGTGGCCGTCGTTCGCCAGCGACCTGGCCGAGGCCACCGGCGCCGACGTCGGCTACCGCCCTTGCGGCACCGTCGCCGTCGCCGTCGACGCCGACGACCGGGCCGTCCTCGACCAGATGCTGGCCTTCCAGCAGTCCCTGGGGCTGGCGGCCGAGCGGCTGGCGGCCACCGACTGCCGTCGGCTCGTCCCCGCCCTGTCCCCCGGCATCCGCGGCGGCGTGGCCGTCCCCGGCGACCACCAGGTGGACAACCGCCGCCTCCTCCCCGCCCTCCTCGCCGCCGGCCGCCGGGCCGGGGTCACGGTGATCGGCCAGCGGGCGGCCGCCGTGGTGGTGGACCCGACCGGGTCGGCGGCCGGCGTCGACCTGGCCGACGGTTCCCGGCTGGCCGCCGGTGCCGTCCTGGCCGCCCCCGGTGTCGACCTCGGCGGCCTCGGCGGGGTGCCCGACGGGGTGCTGCCGCCGGTGCACCCGGTCAAGGGCCACGTCCTGCGCCTCCGGGGCTCCGCCCACCGGCCGCTGCTGGAGCGGACGGTGCGGGGCCTGGTCCACGGCCGGCCCTGCTACCTGGTGCCCCGGGACGACGGCACCGTGGTGGTCGGCGCCACCTCCGAAGACCGCGGCTTCGACCGCACCGTGATGGCCGGCGCCGTCCACGGCCTCTTGGACGACGCCCGGGCGCTCGTCCCCGGGGTCGACGAGCTGGAGCTCGTCGAGGCCCAGGCCGGTCTGCGGCCCGGCTCCCCCGACAACGCCCCGTTCGTCGGCTGGACCGCCGTCCCCCGGCTCCTGCTGGCCGCCGGCCACTACCGGAACGGCATCCTCCTGGCCCCGCTGACCGCCGACGTCGTGGTGGCCCTCCTTGGTGGCCAGCCCGGGCCGCCGGCCTTCGCCCCGTTCGGGCCCGATCGACTGGGCGCCGGCCGGGCGGATGCCAGCCAGGTGGGCGCCGGTCAGGTGGGCGCCGGCCGGGTGGGCCGGTGAACGTCACCGTCAACGGCGACCCGATGGTGGTGGGGCCGGGCACCACCGTGGCCGACGTCGTCGCCACCCTCTGCGAGTCCGACCGAGGCGTCGCCGTGGCCGTCGACCGGGAGGTGGTCCCCCGCTCCCGATGGACCGACGTCGCCCTCGCCGACGGGGCCCTCGTGGAGGTCGTCACCGCCGCCGCCGGCGGCTGAGTGTTGTGGCCGCCGCTGGCGGTTGAGCGGCGGGGTCGGCTGGAGGTTTGGTGGCGACCGTTAACGTATAGGTGAGGGTTGTGAGGCCAGCCGGACGGGGTGCGACAAACCAATGCCAATGGAACGGCGCGGCCCATGAGCAAGACGGCGTTCGTGCTGGCGGGCGGAGGGACCAAGGGTGCCTTCGAGGCGGGG
>CAYVPF010000071.1:0-5687 GCA_964453355.1 uncultured Acidimicrobiaceae bacterium
TGACCGGTGCGGCGTTGACCGGCCGGGCGCTGATCGGCCCGGCGCAGGGCCGGATCAGGATGCGGTCAGGTCTGGCTCAGGCCGACTTCCGGCGCTGGCGGACGATCCGTCGCCGCTCCCGCTCGGTGGTGCCGCCCCAGATGCCTTCCCGTTCGCGATGGGCCAGGGCGTGCTCCAGGCAGGCCTGGCGGACCGGACAGTTGGCGCAGATCGCCTTACCCTCGGCCGCGTCGGCGTCGTCCTCGGTCACCGGGTAGAAGATCTCGACATCGATGCCCCGGCAAGCGGCTCGCTTGCGCCACGTGGGACTCATGGAAGGCACTTTCTCTCTGGTGTGAAGTAGGACTTCAACAGCGTTTTTAGGGATCCGTCGGAGCCGGTTGGCCGCCCAGGGGGCGTGCGACAAGACGATTTCGGCGGAATGAAGATTATGGCGCAGGTGCCCGGTCGCTGTAAAGGGCTGACCTGCTACTGCAGTAGCAGCGGTTCGGTTCGCCCCTCGAGGTCGCCCAGTAGGGCCGCCCGGGTGCCGTCGGCCAGTTCGACCTCGTGCCGGTACTCGGCGTGCGCCACCGCCAGGACCACGGGGCCGTCGGCAAACGCCGCCACCTGCTCCGGGGCGAACGGGAACCGCAGGTAGTGGACCGCCGGGGTGATCGCCTCCCTGGTCAGGGCGTCGGCGTGGCTGGCTTCGGGGACGCTGGCCACCTCGGAGCCGTCGGCCAGCACGAACATCACCGACCGCTCCACCCCGACGAGACGGGGCAGCCAGTGCCGGAGGTCGGCCTCGGTGGTCAGCTCGATGAACAGGGTGGCCGACAGCTCGCCGGGGGCCGGCAGCAGCCGGTTGTACACGTCCAGCTCCCCCTGGATGCCCTCGTCGGTGAAGATCTTCTCCACCCGGGCCATCTCCTGCACCTGGAACCGGACGGTGTCCACCGACTCGAACACCAGGGTCATGATGGCCCCCACCGGCACCCGCCGCAGCCGCTTCCGGGCCATCACCTGCCGCCGGAAGTCGTCGCGGACCCGTTCGTAGGCGCGGGCATCCAGGATGTCGTCGAGGGTCAACTGGTTGGTGGTCATCGGCTGCTCCCGTCGCAGGCATCGGTGGATCACGTGCCGGAGGCCGCCCGCCCGCGTCGTCGACACGGGCTCGGGCGGCCTCCGCGCACCTCGGCTATGGGTGGCCCGGCTCCCCGGGCCGGTCGATCAGGAGACCGATTCCAGGCCCTTGGCGAACCGGCCGGCGTGGGACTTCTCGGCCCGGGCCAGCGTCTCCAGCCACTCGGCCACCTCGTCGAAGCCCTCGTCACGGGCCGTCTTGGCGAACCCGGGGTACATCTCGGTGTACTCGTACGTCTCGCCCTCGATGGCGCTCTTCAGGTTGTCGGTGGTCGGGCCCACCGGGGTGCCCGTCACCGGGTCGCCGGACTCCTTCAAGAAGTCGAAGTGACCGAAGGCGTGGCCGGTCTCCCCCTCGGCCACCGACCGGAACAGGGCGGCCACGTCCGGGTACCCCTCCACGTCGGCCTTCTGGGCGAAGTACAGGTACCGGCGGTTGGCCTGGCTCTCGCCGGCGAACGCCGTCTTCAGATTGTCCTCGGTCTTTGATCCCTTGAGCTCGGGCATGGGGTTCCCTTCTCTCCTTGTGCTTGATGTACTTGGTTACACAAATGCCGGGTCGGCGGCCGTCTGGTCGATCGGGGCCGGCCGGCACTCCTGGCAGAGGCCCCGGAACACCACCTCGGCGCTGCGGACCTCGTACCCCTGGGTGGCCTCGGGCGGCACGGCCAGGCCGGCGAACTCCACGTGGACGTCCCGGACCTTGCCGCAGGACCGGCACACCAGGTGGTGGTGGAGCTCGTCCACGTTGGGGTCGAACCGGACCATCCCGGTGCCGAGGTCCAAGGCGGCGATCTCCCCCAGCTCGGCCAGCTCGTACAGGGTCTGGTACACCGTCTTCAGCGAGATGGTCTCCATCTCCTGCCGGACGGCCTCGTACACGGCTTCGGCCGACGGGTGGGTCTCGTTGCCCTGCAGGGCCCGGAACACGCACTGCCGCTGGGCCGTGACCTTCCGGCCACTGGCCCTGAACAGGTCGGTCAACTCCTCCGGGCTCCGCATCGCCCTCCCACGTTACCACCAACCGTTGTTTGTTGACATCGATTGTTGAAATCTGTCACCGAGTCGTCACGGTGCGGACGCCCCACCGCGCCGGCCGGCCGGCCGCTCACCGGCACCGGGACCCGCCGTGGGCGTGTGGCAGGCTGGTCCGGTGACGGCCGATCAGCTCGACGGGGGCACCGGCAAACGCCGCCGCACCGGCGCGCCGGCACCCGGCGCGGCCCGGCCGGCGGCCGGGGAATTCCGACGCGACACCGCCCTGGCCACGATGGCCGCGGAGCCGTTCGACGTCCTGGTCATCGGCGGTGGCATCACCGGCGCCGGGGTCGCCCTGGACGCCGCCAGCCGCGGCCTGCGGACGGCCTTGGTGGACAAGGGCGACTTCGCCTCCGGCACCTCGTCGAAGTCCTCCAAGATGATCCACGGCGGCATCCGGTACCTGCAGCAGCGCGAGCTGCGGCTCGTGTACGAGAACCTGACCGAGCGGCAGCGGCTGCTGGACAACGCCCCCCACCTGGTGTCGCCGCTGCCGTTCCTCATCCCCCTGTTCGGCCGCAACGGGGTGGTGTCGAAGACGGTGGCCCGGTCCTACGCCGCCGCCCTGTGGCTGTACGACCTGACCGGCGGCCTGCGCATCGGCAGCCGGCATCGGCGGGTGGACAAGCAGGAGGCCCTGGACCACCTGCCGACGCTGCGCACCGACCAACTGGTGGCCGGGTTCTTGTACTTCGACGCCCGCGCCGACGACGCCCGGCTGACCCTGGCCGTGCTCCGCACCGCCGTCCTCGACCACGGGGCGGTGGCCGCCAACTACACCCGGGCCGTGTCCTTCCTCACCGACGACCGCGGCCGGGTCACCGGGGCCCGGGTCAGCCCGGCCGTCCGCCCGGGGGCCAGCGGGTCCTTCGGGGAGGTGGCCGAGGGCCCCGACTTCGACATCCGGGCCTCCGTGGTGGTCAACGCCACCGGCGTCTGGGCCGACGGGGTGGCCGCCCTTGACAACGACGGCATGGACGACGGCGGCCACCGGCCCACCCTCCGGCCGGCCAAGGGCGTCCACCTGAGCGTCCCGGCCGACAAGCTGCCCTGCGACATCGCCGCCGTCATTCCCGTGCCGGCCGACAAGCGGTCCATCTTCGTGGTGCCGTGGCCCGAGGGCGGCCTCACCTACATCGGCACCACCGACACCGACTACACCGGGCCCCTCGACCACCCCGCCTGCACCCCCGACGACGTCGCCTACCTGCTCGGTGCCGTCAACGCCGCCACCACCTCCGACCTGTCCCCCGACGATGTCACCGGCGTCTGGGCCGGGCTCCGACCGCTGCTGGCCCCGTCGGGTGACGGCCGGCAGCTGTCCGAACGCACCGCCGACCTGTCCCGACGCCACACCGTCACCACCTCCCCCGAGGGGGTCGTGACGGTCACCGGCGGCAAGCTGACCACCTACCGGAAGATGGCCGAGGACACCATGGCGCAGGTGGTGCCGCTGCTCGGTCCCGGCCGACCGGCCGGGGCCGATCGCTGCCTCACCGCCCGGCTGCCCCTGCGCGGCGCCCCCGGCCAAGCCCGGCGGCGGCTCCGTCCCGGCCGGGCCGGGCGGTCCGCCAGTCCCGGCTCCGACATCGGCTCCGGCTCCGGCTCCGGCTCCGGTCAGGTCGACCGCCTGTGGTCCCGCTACGGCACCGAGGCCGACACCGTCCGGCAGTTGGCCGCCGAGCGGCCGGAGCTGGCCGAGCCCGTCGTGCCCGGCCTGCCGTACCTGGCGGCCGAGGTGGTGTACGCCGCCCGGGCCGAGATGGCCCAGTCCCTGGAGGACGTCCTGTCCCGCCGTACCCGAGCCCTGCTCCAGCAGGCCCGGGCCAGCGCCGCCGTCGCCGGCCAGGTGGCCGCCCTGCTGGCTCCGGAGCTCGGCTGGAGCCCGGAGCAGGCGGCCGATCAGGCCACCCGGTACGCCGCCGAGGCGGAGGCCGCCCTCGACGCGGCCGGCATCCCGGCCAATGGGGCGTCGGCCGACGGGGCATCGCTGGGCGACCACCGGTGACCCGGCCGACGCCCCCCACCCCCATCGACGGCGACCCGGCGGCGGTAGCCGACCGCCTCGGCGGCCTCCGGCTGCCGGTGGCCGGCGACCTGCTGGACCGCCTGGCCGCCACCGGGGCTGAGATACAGGCCGGCGACGCCGACCGGGCCGAGGCCGGGAGGGACTGGTGGCCGCTGGCCATCGGCTGGGCCAGCCGCGGGCTGGTGCCGGCCCGGCCGGCGGTGGTGGTCCGGCCGCGGACCACCGAGCAGGTGTCCTCGGTGCTGGCCGCCTGCTCGGCCGCCGGGGTGCCGGTGACCGCCGCCGCCGGCCGCAGCGGAGTCGGCGGCGGGTCCGTCCCGGTGTTCGGCGGGGTGGCCCTCGACTGCACCGGGCTGGTCGGCGACGTGGTGGTGGACCAGCAGTCGCTGCTGGCCGAGGTCCCGGCCGGCATCTTCGGCCCGGACCTGGAGGCCACCCTGCGGGCCACCGGCGACGGGTACACCCTGGGCCACTGGCCCCAATCCATGGACCTGTCCACCGTCGGCGGCTGGCTGGCCTGCCGGGGGGCCGGCCAGTACTCCACCCGCTACGGGAAGATCGAGGACATGGTGATCGGCCTGGAGGTGGTCCTGGCCGACGGCCGGGTGGTCCGCACCGAAGGCCACGCCCCACGGGCCGCCACCGGCCCCAGCCTGACCCAGCTGTTCGTCGGCAGCGAAGGCACCTTGGGGATCATCACCCGGGCCTGGTTCCGGGTGCACCCGCTGCCCCCGGCGGAGGGGCGCCGGGCCTTCGGGTTCGCCGGCCCCACCGGCTTCACCGACGGCCTGGACGCTTGCCGGCGGGTGCTCCGCCGCGGGGCCACCCCGGCGGTGCTCCGCCTCTACGACCCCGTCGAGTCCGGCCGGAACTTCGACCGCGGCGACACCGCCGTGCTCGTCGTCCTGGACGAGGCCGACCCCGGCCTGCTGGCGGCCACCCTGGACGTGGTGGACCAGGAGTGTGCCGGCGCCGACCGGCTGCCGGACGACCTCGTCGACCGGTGGCTGGACGGCCGCAACGACGTGTCCGCCCTGGCGCCGCTGTGGCGGGCCGACATCGTCGTCGACACCGCCGAGGTCGCCGGCCGGTGGTCGGTGCTGCCGGCCCTGGCCGCCGACGTGGTCGCCGCCCTGCACGCCATCCCGGGCACCCTGGCGGCGTCGGCGCACCAGTCCCATGCCTACCCCGACGGGGCCTGCTTGTACTTCACCTTCGGCGGCCGCCGGCCCGAGGGCGACGGCGACGGTGGTGACGGGGCGGCGTCCGGAGACGTTGCCGCGGCAACGTCCGGGGTGCCGGCCGACCTGGCCTGGGAGGAGCGCTACTACCGGGAGGCCTGGGACGTGATCACCGCCACGGTCCTGGCGCACGGGGCGGCCATCAGCCACCACCACGGCATCGGCCTGAACCGGTCCCGGTACCTGGCAGAGGCCCTCGGGACCGGGTTCGACGTCCTCACCGCCGTCAAGGCGGCCCTGGACCCGGCCGGCAT
>CAYVPF010000071.1:5787-12331 GCA_964453355.1 uncultured Acidimicrobiaceae bacterium
GACAGCCTGCTGGTGGTCGACGTCGGCACCTCCGGGGTGCGGGCCGCGGTGGTGCGGCCGGACGCCACGGTGGCCCACGTCCACCACCGGGCGGTACTGCCGTCCAGTCCGGCTCCCGGGCTGGTGGAGGTGGACGCCACGGCCATGGCCTCGGCCGTGCTCGAGATGGCCGCCGCCGCCCTGGCCGACAGCGGCCCGGTGGCCGGGGTCGGCATCGCCGACCAGCGGGCCACCACCGTGGTCTGGGACCGGGCCACCGGCATCCCGGTGGCCCCCGGCCTCGGCTGGCAGGACCTGCGGACGGTGATGACCTGCCTCACCCTGCAGGCCGACGGGCTGCGGCTGGCCCCCAACATGTCGGCCACCAAGCTGGCCGCCATCTTGGACGACGTCGATCCCGACCGGTCCCGGGCCGCCGCCGGCGACCTGTGCTTCGGCACCATCGACACCTGGGTGGCCTGGACCCTGTCCGGCGGCGCGGCCGGAGGCCGTCAGGGAGGCGCCGGCCTGCACGTCACCGACGCCAGCAATGCCGCGGTGACCGGGCTGGTCCGACTGGGCGACGACGGCTGGACCTGGGACCCGTTGGTGCTGGAGGCCCTGCGGATCCCCGAAGCGGTGCTGCCGGCCATCGTGGACTCGTCGGGGATCGTGGGCGAGGCGGCCGCCTTGGCCGGCGGGCCGCCGATCTGCGGGATGGCCGGCGACCAGCAGGCGTCGCTGATCGGCCAGGGGTGCACCCGGCCGGGGCTGGCCAAGGCCACCTTCGGCACCGGCGGGATGCTGGACCTGTGCACCGGCCGGCAGCCGCCGTCCACCCTGGGACGGGGCCCGGCCGGTACCTTCCCGATCGTCGGCTGGCAACGCGCCGGGACCCCGACCTGGGGGGTGGAGGCCATCATGCTGTCGGCGGGGACCTGCGTGGAGTGGCTCCGGGACGACCTGGGGCTCCTGGAGACGGCCGAGCAGTCGGCCACGGTGGCGGCCGCCTGCCCGGACACCGGCGACGTCTGGTTCGTCCCGGCCCTCCTGGGCATGGGCACCCCGGTCTGGGACTTCGGGGCCCGTGGCACCCTGGTGGGGATCACCCGGGGCACCGGCCGGCCGGAGATCGTCCGGGCGGTGTTGGAGGGCGTGGCCCACCGGGGAGCCGACCTGCTGGAGGCGGCGGAGGCCGACAGCGGGTTCGCCGTCGACGCCCTCCGGGTGGACGGTGGCATGGTGGCCAACGAGGTGTTCGTGGGTGCCCTGGCCGAGGCCGTCGGGCGGCCGGTGCAGGTGTCCGCCGAGCTGGAGGCCACCACCCTGGGCGCCGGCATGCTGGCCGGCATGGCCGTCGGCACCTGGAAGGACGAGGATGACGTGGCCGCCGCCTACGCCCCCCGCCGGACGGTGGAACCGACCGGGAACGACGCCGACCGGGCCGCCTGCCGGGAACGGTGGCTGGCCGCCCGGGAACGGGCCGTCGGCACCATCCCGGCGCTGTCCGGGATCGAGTTCTAGGCCGCCGGAGCGGCGGCCGTGGTCCCGGACACCTACACCGACTTCTTCGTGGCCAGCGCCGGCGTGGCCGGGGCGCTGGTAGGGCTGCTGTTCGTGGCCCTGTCGGTGGCTCCCCAACCGAAGACGGCGGAGCAACGGCTGGACGTGGATGCCAGGGCCGGAGTGGCGTTCTCCGCCTTGACCGACGCCCTGGTGGTGTCACTGTTCGCCGTCGTCCCCGGGGTCAACCTCGGCGTCCCCACCCTGGTGGCCGGGGTGGCCGGGGTGGCCTCCTGCATCGGCCTCGGCGTGGTCCTCTGGCAGGCTCGGGGTCCCGGCCGGCGCCGGAAACTTCGGCTCCTCGGCCTGCAGGGCCTGGTGTTCATCTACCAGATCGTCGCCTCGGTGCAGCTGTGGCAGAACCAGCACGACCAGATGGCGATCCGCACCCTGGCCATCCTCACCGTGGTGCTCTTCCTGGTGGGCATCGCCCGGGCATGGCAGCTGATCGGGGCCCGGGACACCAGCCTGCTTCGGACGGTGCGCGAGGCCATCCACGAACGGTCGCCGGAACCCCCGCCGGACCTGACCACAGCCCAGGCTGGGCCCGAGAGGATCTAAGCCTGCTCCAGCAGGGCCAGTCCTTCGTCCCAGCTGGCCCCGGCCACCAGCAGCGGCCGGAAGGCCATCAGCTGGCGCGGGCGGCTGACCGCCAGGGCGGCGACCAGGCGGCCGTGGCGGCCGTAGAGGGCCACGAACTTGCCGTCGTCCGCCGCATTGCCGTCCCCTTCCCCCGGCGGTCGGTCGGCGGTGGGGAGGGAGCCGTGCACCACGGCCACCTCGTCGGTCGGCAGCGGCCGGCCGAGCACCTGGATGCGCAACCCGTACTGGTCGGACCAGAAGTACGGCACCGGGTCGAATCCGGCGGCCGTCGCCCGGCCGGCCAGGAGCGACCGGGCGGCGGCTCCGCCCATCTGGGCGGCCACCTCCCAGTGCTCGATACGGACCAGCTGCCGGTCGCCGTGGTGGGCCCAGTCCCAGCGGGCC
The DNA here is from genome assembly GCA_964453355.1 of uncultured Acidimicrobiaceae bacterium. Classification (GTDB taxonomy): domain Bacteria; phylum Actinomycetota; class Acidimicrobiia; order Acidimicrobiales; family RAAP-2; genus DASZUK01. The sequence continues at coordinate 8,317 of CAYVPF010000071.1, forward strand.
AGGTCCCCGGCGGCCACGACGCGGTCGGCGGCGAACAGCCCGGCGTCGCAGACCACCCCGTTGTCCACGGTCAGACCGGACCCGTCCAGCCACTCCACGTTGGGCACCACCCCGATACCGACCACCACGACGTCGGCCGGGATCGCCGTCCCATCCGACAGCGTCACCGTCCGGTCGGCGCCGATCCCGGCCACGCCGGTGCCGGTGCGCAGGTCCACGCCGTGGCGGCCGTGCAAGGTGGCGACAGCCGCCCCGATCTGCTCCCCGAGGGCCGGGGCGAGGGGCGTCGGCAGGGTTTCCACCACGGTCACCCGGCAGTCCAGGCCGGCGCAGGTCGAGGCCACCTCGGACCCGATGAACCCGGCCCCGACCACCACCACCCGGCAACCGGCCCCGGCGATGGCGATGCGGTGGCGAATGGCCTCGCAGTCGTCCAGGGTGCGCAGCACCAGGACCCCGTCGATCCCGTCGGTGTCCGGCAACGACCGCGGCCGGGCCCCGGTGGCCAGCACCACCCGGGCGGCGTCCACCGTGGTGCCGTCGTCCAGGGTCACCCGACCGGCCTCGGCGTCCAGGGCCGTCGCCCGATGGCCCAGCCGCACGTCCACGCCCAGGTCGTGCAGGGCGTGATAGTCGGCCAGCACGGCCCGCTCCGGCGGCCAGGTGCCGGCCAGCACCTGCTTGGACAGCGGTGGCCGGTCGTAGGGGTAGTGCAGCTCGTCGCCGACCAGGGTGATCCGGCCGGTGAACCCGTGCTCCCGCAGCCCCTGGACGGCCCGCAGGCCGGCCAGCGAGGCGCCGACGACGGAGACGGCGCCGTCCGTCGGCAACGGAGTGTCGGACACCGCGGGGCCGGCGGGGGCCGTCATCGGCCGAAGACGGCCAGCCACTCCTGGGCGGAGCGGGGCCGGAAGACGAAATTGTCGCGGCGGGTGTCCCCCATGGAGGCCGACGGGTCGGCCGAGTACAGGTGCCCGGGGTACAGCACGGCGTCGTCGGGCACCCGAGACAGCCGGGTGGTCAGGGACTCGTACATGGCCTCGGGATCGCTGCCCGGCAGGTCCGTGCGGCCGCACCCGTCCAGGAACAAGGTGTCCCCGGACACCAACCGGCCGTCGACGAGGAAGCACTGGCTGCCCGGGGTGTGGCCGGGGGTGTGCAGCAGCTCCACCGGCACCTGGCCGACGGTCACCACGTCACCGCTGTCGTGGGGCACCAGGTGATCGGCGGTCAGCCCGGTGCTGCGGACCACCCACGGCACCTCGTCCCGCTGCACGTGCACCGGCACCTGCTGGTGCTCCAACAGGGTCGGCAGCCCTTCCACCGTCCACCCGGCCATGGTCCCGCCGAGGTGGTCCGGGTGATAGTGCGTGCCGAGGACCCCGACGCAGCGCATCTCGTCGGCCGCCAACAGGTCCAGCAGTTCGGCGACGGCATAGGCCGGGTCCACCAACAGGGCTTCCCCGGTCTCCCGGTCGCCGATGGCATAGGCGAAGTTGACCATCTGCCGGGCCACCGGGTCGGTGCGGGCGAAATCCCGACCGGACAGCAGCTGGCGGAAGTACAGCCGGTCGGACCGGTCGGCGGGGGCGCCCTCGACACCAACGGCGGTGCCCATCAGAACAGCCCCGGCGGCTCGGTCGGGCCGGGGTCGCCGTCGTCCAACACCCCGTCCTCGGTCACTGGGTCCTCGGTCACTGGGTCCTCGGTCACTCCGCCTTCCAACGCCTCCACCAGTTCGTCGGCCTCGTCCAGCTCGACTTCTTCGGCGGCCTGGTCTTCGACATCGTCGTCATCGGGCGGCGCCTCAGGCGACAGTACGGCCGCCAGCCGGGGTACCAGCTCCTCTACCTGACCCCGGGTGCGACGGAGCCGGCGGTCCAGCTCGTCCACGATGGCCGTCGCCCGTTCCAGCCGGCCGACCAGCTGGTCCACGTCCACCTCCCGCTGCTCGAAGAACCGGACGATGTCGTCCAGCTCCCGACTGGCCTCGGTGTAGGTGAGCTCCCCCACGGCGCGGCCGCCGGGCTCGGGGCTGTCGTTGGCTGCCATCAGACCTCCTGTCCGGCCACGTCCTGCCTGGCCACGTTCTGTCTAGTCCCGTCCTGTCCGGTCAGGGCCACCTCGGTGACCGTCGATCGGGCGGTGCCGTCGGCGAACCGGGTCACCAGCTGCCCGCCGGCGGCCACGGCCGCGGCGCTGCGGACCACCCGGCCGTCGGGACCGACGGTGACGGTGTACCCCCGCTCCAGCTGCCGGTCCACGTCGTAGGCGGCAAGCAACCGTCGCCAGGAGACCACCCGGTCGCCGCCCCGTTCCAGATGTCCGAAAGCCAATGGCTCCAACCGGGCGGCGCGCCCGACCAGCCCGGTGTGGGCGTCGTCCAGTAGCCGCGGGGCGCACCGGACGACCGAGTCCACCCGGGAGGCCAGCTGGTCGGATTGCCGCTGCACGAGGTGGCGGGCGGTGGCGGCCAGCCGCTCCCTGGTCTGGGCGGTGCGATGTTCGGTGGTCCCCAGGGCCTCGGCTGCCCGGCGGATCACCCGTTCGGCCGCTTCGGCGACCGACCCCTCCCACCACGTGCTCACCCGGGTCGCCAGCTCCCGGCCGCATTCGGTCGGGGTGATGAACGACCGGTTGGCCACGATGTCGGCGACCGACTCGTCGCCGGTGTGCCCGATGCCGGTCCACACCGGCACCGGGCAGGTGGCAATGGCCCGGGCCACCGCCTCCGCATCGAAGGCCGCCAGGTCGCCCTTGGACCCGCCGCCACGCACCATCACCACCACGTGGTGGGCCTCCGACCCCTGTCGGCCCAAGTAGGCCAGCGCCCGAGCCATCGACCCCGGGGCCTCCGGGCCCTGCACGGCGGTCGGGACCACGGCGACCGAGAAGGCGAACCCCGAGCCGGTCAGCTGGCCGACGAAGTCCCGGAACCCCTCGGTGCCCGGGCTGGCCACCAACCCCACCCGCAGCGGCACGGCCGGCACGGCCAGCGCCCGGTTCCGCTCCAGCAATCCCTCGGCGGCCAGCGCCCGGATCAGGGCCGCCCGCTGGGCGGCCAGCCGGCCCAACAGGGCGGTGACGTCGATCTCCGCCAGGATGAACCCCACCTCGGCGCGGGCCCGGTAGAAGTCGAGGGTGCCGCGCAACACCACCACCATGCCCGGCTGGAGCTCGATGCCCTCGTTCTTCAAGGTCGCCCGCAGTGGGCCCCAGGTGGTCCGCCAGCACTTGACCCGCAGTACCGGGGCCTGCCGCTCCCCTGCGGTCTCGGGGTCGACCAGGTCGAGGTAGCAGTGACCGGTCCGCCCGGTCTGGTCCGAGATGCTGTGCACCTCGCCCCGTACCCAGAGCTGGCGACCCCGCGGGAACGTCCGGGCCAGGGCCTGCTCCACCTCGGTGTACAGCCCGGCGATGGACAGGGCGTCGGGGTGGTCCCCCACCACTTCGTCGACTCCCGGCGTCACGGGCCACACCCTATCCAGGGGTTGTAACGCCGCTGGCGCCCGGTGCCGGTTGTCCCTGCGGGCCCGCCGGTTGTCCCTGCCGGGCCGTCGGCTGGCACACTGGTGGCGACGGTGAGCCGGCTGGGTGGCCGCGGCTCGGGTCGCTCCGGTTCGCCGGAGCGGGACCGGGTCGAGGAAGGTCGGGACTCCATAGGGCAGGATGCTGGCTAACGGCCAGTCGGGGTGACCCGCAGGAAAGTGCCACAGAAAACAGACCGCCGATGGCAGGCCACGGTGACCGCCGGGGCCCGCACAGGTAAGGGTGAAACGGTGCGGTAAGAGCGCACCAGCGGTTCGGGTGACCGGACCGGCTCGGTAAACCCCATCCGGAGCAAGGCCAAGCGTGGGACATGGGCTGCCCGCCCGTTCTCCCGCAGCGATGCGAGAGGGCAGTCCCCAGGTGGGCCGCATAGATGGATGGCCACCCAGGCTCCTTCGGGAGCTGGACAGAATCCCGCCTACAGGCCGGCTCACCGTCACCCATCGAGAACGCGGCACCGAGGGCT
>CAYVPF010000072.1:0-12326 GCA_964453355.1 uncultured Acidimicrobiaceae bacterium
CAGGTAGGTGTACTGCCAGATCACCGACGCCGGCCCGATCGGGATCTCGACGCAGCCCAGGCTCTGCGGGTACCCGTAGGTGCCCCTCGGCATGTAGTGGATGGCGTCGCCCTCGGTGAAGTACGACACGTACTGCACCGGGTCGGCGTACGGGGTCCCGTTCGGGTTGAGGCCGGTCATCACCTGGTTGCGGTACCGGATGTACACCGGGAACGTGCCGATGGACGTCGGTGTGGAGGCGATGCCGGTGTTGGCCAGCGTGGACTGCACCACGGCGCCTGTGTGCCAGACGGTCAGGGTCTCCGGTGCCGACGTCCCCTGGTGCTCCTGGGCCAGCGAATAGGTGTACCCGTTCGGGTTCATGTTGGCCGCCGGATTGTTGGCCGCCGTGAGCAGGGCCGCCGTATCGGAGCTGGAGATCTGGCCGTTCTGGGACTGGCCGACCACGGCCTGGAAGGCCCAGATGGCCCCCTCCAGGATGCTGTTCATCTTTGTCGGGTTCCACAGGGCGACCAGCTGCGGCGGGTTGTTGGCCCACTTCCACCGGAACCCGAGCGGGGACCAGCTGAGGGGCAGGTACCCGAGGCCGGCCAGCAACTGCTCCTGGCCCAGGGGCGTGGACCAGCTGGCCGTCTGGCCGAAGGCGATCCAGTAGCCGCCGGGCCGGGCGGCGATGCCCACGGCCGGGGCCGTCAGGGAGCCGCCGGTGCCGGAGCCGGAGAACTGGGCGTCACCGAAGGCGAAGACGCCGCCGTCGGCGGCCACCAGCCAGTAGCCGCCGCCGTCGGTGGTGGGCGCCATGGCCACGATCGGCTTCACCAGCGTCAGGCTGCCGGTGGACCCGTAGAACTGGGCGTTGCCGAAGGCGAAGACGCCGCCGTCGGCGGCCACCAGCCAGTAGCCGCCACCGCTGGGCGTGGCGGCCATGCCGTCGACCGGCTGGTTCAGCACCATCGACCCGGTGGACCCGTAGAACTGGGCGGTGCCGAAGCTGAAGATGCCGCCGTCGGCGGCGACCAGCCAGTAGCCGCCACCGCCGGGGACGGCGGCCATGCCGACCACCGGGGCGTTCAGGGTCATGCTGCCCGTGGACCCGTAGAAGGCGGCGTCGCCGAAGCTGAAGATGCCGCCGTCGCCGCCCACCAGCCAGTACCCCTTGCCGTCGGCGGTGGCCGCCATGCCCAGGATGGGGGAGTTGAGCTGCGTCGACGACGGCAGGGAGCCGTAGCTGACGGCGTCGCCCTCGGCGGTGACCTGGCCGGTGGCCGTGGTCACCCAGTACCCGTTGCCGTCAGGGGTGGCGGCGATGCCGGTGGTGGGACCGGGCAGGGCCGTGGTGCTGCCGGCGCCGGGCACGGCGGTGGCCGTGCCGAAGGCCTGTACGGAGTTCGGCCCTGGAGGGGCTGTCGAGGCCCCGGCCGAAGTCGTGGCCAGGGTGGCCAGGCCGGTCAGCGGTAGGGCCAGCGCCGCCGCGACGAGGAAGGGTCGGCGGCAGTGAGAAACGACGGACATGCAGACTCCCGGAGAGATGCGAGGTTGTCCGGAACGATAGCGCAGGACGCCGTTATACCCCGGTCACAGCCGCCGCACACCTGCGCCCGCCCGCTGCGCCCGCCGAGCCGACGGCTATGTCACACCCAGCCGCTGGTTGTAGTTGGCCAGTGTGGTGTTGACGCTCTTGACCAGGCCCGCCAGGGCCTTGGCGGGGGAGACGCCGTGTGTGTACATGCTCTCCTCCGCCGTCAGCTCGTCGGTGCGCACTGTCGGGAACGGCCCGATCACCGCGCCGGCCGTGGCCGAGGTGGTGGCCCCGGTGACCAGCTGCTCGTAGGCCACCTTGAAGCCGGGGTTGGTGGCCCACAGCTTCTGGATGGTGGCGGTGGCGGTGGCGGACTTGCGGATGGGGATGTACCCGGTGCCGGCGCCCCAGGTGGCCTGGGAGGCGGGGCTGTCGAGGAAGGTGATGTACTGCCAGGCCGCCGCCTGCTGGGCCGCCGGCACCTTGTTGGAGATGTACAGGGCCGACCCGCCCGGCTCCACCCCGCCCTTGATTTTGGTGGACAGTACCGGGAACGGCCCGATGCCGAGGGTGACGTTCGGGTACTGGCCGCTGTTCAGCAGGCTGGAGATGGTGCCGAGGGCGGCGGAGGTGTCGATGGTCATGGCGTACTTGCCGCTGCCGATGCCGAGCAGGTTGTCGTACTCGTCGGTGCCGGTGGACGGGTTGGTGACGGCGTCCCCGGAGGTCACCAGCTGGTCGAGGGCGGTGAAGACCTTGAGGGCGTTCTTGCCGGCGAACGCCGCCTTGGTGGCCCGGGCCGCCCGACCGTTGGCGTTGTTGGCGAACAGGGTGTTGGCGGTGGCCAACCAGGTCTCCAGGTGCCAGGGGTCGAGGACCAGGCCGGTCCCGCTGCCGTGGGCCTTCAACGCCGCGGCGTCGGCCACGTACTGGCTCAGTGTCGCCGGCGGCTTTGTCGGTGTGAGGCCGGCGGCCTTGAAGGCCTGCTTGTTGTAGTACACGATCGGGTTGGACACGGCGAACGGCATGGCCTGCTGGATGCCGTCGGCCTTCCAGTAGGCCAGGGCCCGGGACACGAAGTCGGACGTCTTGTACTTGGTGGCGTTGATGCAGGACTGGGCCGGCAGGATCGACTGGGTGTCGATGGCTCCTTGCAGGTTGATGTCCTGCAGCTGGGCCACCGCCGGCAGCTCCCCGTTGGAGAGGCCGGCCTGGTACTTGGCCCAGGTTGTTGTGTAGCTGTTCTGGTCCACCAGGGTCACGTGGATCTTGCTCTGCGACGAGTTGAACTGGTTGGTCAACGTGGTGAGGGTGGTCCCGTTTGTCCGGTTCATGGACTCCCAGAAGGAGATGTTGACGGTGCCTTTGGCCTTGGCCAGGGCGGCCGTCGGGCACTTGGGCAAGGAGGCCGCCCCGGCGGGCGACAAGGCCGGCGCGGCGGCCACGGCGCCGGTCAGCAGCCCACCGAGCGCGGTGGCGGCGAGGGCGGCGGCGAAGATCCGGGAACGGGTCATGGGCGACAGCCTGCCATCTACTTGACGGCACCCGCCGTCAGGCTGCGGACGAGCTGTTTCTGGAACACCACCAGCAGGATGAACAGCGGGACCACGGCGATGACGGTACCGGCCAGGGTGACGTTGAAGTCCTGGATCTGCTGTCCCTGCAGCTGCTTCAGGCCGATCTGGACGGTGCGGATGGCGTTGTTGTCGCCGGTGACCACCAGCGGCCACAGGTACTGGTTCCAGGCGGCCAGGAACGAGAACACGGCCAGAGCGGCCAGGGCCGGCCGGGCCAGGGGGACGGCGACGCGGGTCATGAACCGCCAGTGGCCGTAGCCGTCCAGGGCGGCCGCCTCCTGGAGGTCACGGGGGATCTGCAGGAAGGCCTGTCGGAGCAGGAACACCCCGAAGCCGGTGGCCAGGAACGGCACGGTGAGGCCCTGGAAGGTGTTGTACCAACCGAAGCTGCTGATGGTGTCGAGGTTGGTGATGAGGGTGACCTCGAACGGGATCATGAGGGTGGCCAGGAACACCACGAACAAGAGGCGGCGGAACGGGAACCGCAAGAAGGCGAAGGCGTAGGCGGCCAGCACCGACGTGAGCAGCTGTCCGGCCACGATGATGACGGTCTGGATGGCCGAGTTGCGCAGGTAGATGCCCATGTTGCCGGCGGTCCAGGCCGTCGAATAGGTGCTCCAGTCGGGGTGCACCGGGAAGAACAGCGGCGGTTGGCGGTCCAGGTCGTGGGCGGGCAGCAGCGAGTTGACCACCGTCATGTACACCGGGAACAGGATCAGCACGGACCCGACGGTGAGCAGCAGGTACCGCAGGACCAACCGCAGCCGCCGCCTACCGGGCATAGTGCACCCGCCGCTCGAGGAACCGGAGCTGGGCCAGGGTCACGAGCAGGGTCAACAGGAACAGGGCGATGGACATGATCGCCGCCCGGCCGGGGTTCCCGCCGTAGACCAAGGTCGTGTACACGTTGTAGATCAGCACGTTGACGTGCTCGTAGGCGGCGTTCTGGTAGCCGATCAGGATGTCGATCTGGCCGAAGGTCTGGAAGGCGTAGATGGTGGCCACCACCACCCCGAAGAACAGGGTGGGGGACAACAGCGGCACGGTGACCCGCCAGAACACGGTCCAGTTGGAGGCCCCGTCCACCCGGGCGGCCTCCAGGACATCCTCGGGCACCGACTGCAGGCCGGCCGACATGATGATGAAGGCCAATCCGATGAACTGCCAGACGGCCATCAGGGCCACCGAGGGCAGGGCCCAGGTGCTGTTCAGCAAAGCCGACGGGTGCGGGTTGATGCCCAGCCACGGCAGCAGGCCGACCACCGGGTTCATGAGCGAGTAGAACACCAGCGCCGACACGGCCACCGAGGTGACCACGGTGGACGAGAAGATGATGCGGTAGATGGCCAGGCCGCGGAGCTGCCGCTGGGCCGCCACCGCCAGGAACAGCCCGATCAGCAGCCCGGCCGGGACCACCAGGACCACGAACAGCAGGGTGGTGACCAGGGACTGGAGGAAGTTGGTGGACGACAGCACCTGGCCGACCTGGTGCAGGCCGACGTAGTGGCTGGGCAGGTTCGGGTACGGCGGCGTCTGGTACAGGGCCAGCTTGAAGTTGCGGGCGAACGGATAGAAGACGAACAGGGCGAAGATGACCAGGGCCGGCAGCACCAGCAGGTAGCCGAGCAGCGCTTCCCGGACCCGCCGCCGGCTGGCCAGCCCGAGCCGGGTCACAGCCGGGTGCCGCCGTCGCCGTCGAACAGGTGCACGGCGGCCGGGTCGACGGCGACGCGGACGGGCTCGCCGAGGCGCGGGCTGGGCCGGCTGGCGTCCTGGCGGACCACCACCTTGGTGCCACCGCCCTCGGCATCACCGCCGAGGGAGCAGATGACGTGGGCCTCGGCCCCCAGCTGCTCGACGATCACCACCGAGCCGGCCAGGGTGCCGTCCGGGTCCAGCCAGAGGGACTCCGGCCGGACGCCGGCCACCACCGACCGGCCGACCGGGGCGAGCGGCGCCAGCACGTCGTTCAGGGGCACCGACCCGCCGGCGACGGTGATGACGTCGTCGGCGGCCACCCCGGGCATCAGGTTCATGCCGGGGCTGCCCAGGAACCCGGCCACGAACGTGTTGGCGGGCTGGCCGTACAGCGCCTGGGGCGGGGCCACCTGCTGCAGGACCCCGCCGCTCATGACGGCGATCCGGTCGCCCATGGTCATGGCCTCGACCTGATCGTGGGTGACGTACAACGTGGTGGTGCCGAGGTGCTGCTGCAGGCTCACGATGTCGGCCCGGGTCTGCACCCTGAGGGCGGCATCCAGGTTGGACAGCGGCTCGTCCATCAAGAAGGCCTGGGGGCTGCGCACGATCGCCCGGGCCAGGGCCACCCGCTGGCGTTGGCCCCCGGACAGCTGGCCGGGCTTGCGGCCGAGGTACGGGGTCAACCCGAGGGTCTCGGCGGCTTCGGCCACCAACCGCTGCCGCTCCGCCCGGTCGGCGCCGCGCTGGCGGAGGGGGAACTCGATGTTCTTGGCCACGGTCAGGTGGGGGTACAGGGCGTAGCTCTGGAACACCATGGCCACGTCCCGGTCCTTGGCCTCGATGTCGTTGACCACCCGGTCGCCGATGGACACGGTGCCGCCGTCGACCGTCTCCAGGCCGGCCACCATGCGCAGGGCGGTGGTCTTGCCACAGCCCGACGGCCCCAGCAACACCAGCAGCTCGCCGTCGGCCACGGCCAGGTCCAAGCGGTCGACAGCCACCACGTCGCCGTACCGCTTGGTGACCCCGTCGAGCACGACCTGGCCCATAGGCCGCCAAGGTAGCCTGCCGGCATGGCGAGAATCGTGGTTGGTGTCGACGGGTCCGAAGGGTCGAAGGCGGCGTTGGCGTGGGCCATCGAGGAAGGCCGGGTCCGGAAGGTCCCGGTGGAGGCGGTCTGCTCGTACACCATGCCGACCGCCTGGTTGGGCATGGGCGACGCCATGGGCGTGATGGTGCCGACAGCGATCACCGACGAGGACCTGGCCGGGTACGCCGAAGAGACGGTGGCCGACTGCCTGTCGTCGGTGGACCACGACGGGGTGGAGGTGGTGGCGAAGCCGGTGTCCGGCCACCCGGCGGACTGCCTGGTGGAGGCGTCGAAGGACGCCGACCTGCTGGTGGTCGGCAGCCGCGGCCACGGCGACTTCGGCAGCATCCTGCTCGGGTCGGTCGGGCTGCACTGCGTCCACCACGCCGCCTGCCCGGTGGTGGTGGTGCGGCACCCCGGCGACGACCACGACGGCCGGCGGCACAAGCACGGCAAATAGATGATCGGGCCTGGTACCTGGGTGGTGGACCTGGACGGGGTGGTGTGGCTGACCGGTGAGGGCATCCCGGGCAGCGCGGCGGCCGTCGAGCGGTTGCGCCAGGCCGGCCGCCGGGTGGTGTTCGCCACCAACAATTCGGCGCTGACCGCCGCCGAGCTGGCCGCCCGGCTGGACCGGGTGGGCATCCCGACGGCACCGGACGACATGGTGTCGTCCGCCCAGGCCGCCGCCCGGCTGGTCCCGGTGGGGGCCACGGCGCTGGCCCTGGCCGACCCCGGCGTGGTGGAGGCCCTCGCCGACCGTGGGGTGACGGTCGTCGACGACGGGCCGGCCGACGTCGTGGTGGTGGGCTGGACCCGCCGGTTCGACTTCGACCGCCTCACCGCGGCCACCCGGGCCGTCTACGGCGGCGCCCGGCTGATCGGCACCAACGACGACCCCACCCACCCGACCCCGGACGGGCTCATCCCCGGCGGCGGCGCCCTGCTGGCCGCCGTGGCCACCGCCACCGGCACCACCCCGGAGGTGGCCGGGAAGCCGTACCAGCCGATGGCCGACCTCATCACCGAACGGACCGGCCCGGTGGCCGTGGTGGTGGGGGACCGGCCGGCCACCGACGGCCTGCTGGCCCGCCGGCTCGGGGCACCGTTCGGCCTGGTGCTGTCCGGGGTGACGGCGTCGCCGGATGGGCCTGAGCTGAACGGACCTGGGCTGGGCGGACCTGAGCTGGGCGGAATGGTGGCCGACGTGGTGGCCGACGACCTGGCCCACCTGGTCGACGAGATCCTCTCCGCCGACCCTGTCCGCCCGGGTGACGGCGTCCTACCCCAAACAGTGGCAAATAAACGCTTGCAATAGCTAGCATCGCAGGGTATGGTGGTGATATGGCATCCAACGATGGGTTCAAGAAGTACGTCGAGGCCGGCGCGGTGCTGGCGCAGGTGACCCGGGCGCGGGCCGAGGAGATCGTGCGGGAGCTGGTCAACGCCGGCCAGGTGCAGGGTGGGCAGGCCCAGACCTGGATGGACGACGTGGTGGAGCGCAGCCGGAAGGCCAGCGAGGACCTGCTGGACCTGATCCGGTCGGAGGTGGCCTCCCAGCTGGCCTCGCTGGGCCTCGATCCCCAGGACCTGGCCAAGCAGGTGGCCGACATCCTGCAGCACTCGGTCGACGTCGGACGGGAGGCCACCAAGAAGGCGGCCGGCCGGGCCGGCATGACCAAGAAGGCGACCAAGAAGACGGCCCCGGCGGCCAAGAAGACGGCGGCGAAGAAGGCCCCGGCGGCCAAGAAGGCCGCGGCCAAGCGGCCGTCCGCCGGCAAGGCGGCCGCGGGGACCAAGAAGACGGCGGCGAAGCGACCGGCGGCCAGCAAGACCGCGGCCAAGAAGACGGCGGCCAGCTGACCCGGACCCGGCTGGACGTCGAGCTGGTCCGCCGTGGCCTGCTGCCCAACCGGCAGCAGGCCCAAGCGGCGGTGGCGGCCGGCCGGGTGCTGGTGGCTGGCGCGGTGGCCGACAAGCCGGCGCGGCTGGTGGCCGCCGGCGAGGCCGTGGTCGTCCGTGGGGACGGCCCCCGGTTCGTCAGTCGCGGCGGGGACAAGCTGGCGGCGGCCCTGGACCGGTTCGGGGTCACGGTGGCCGGGGCGGTGGCCCTGGATGCCGGGGCGTCCACCGGCGGGTTCACCGACTGCCTGCTGCAGAACGGGGCCGACCGGGTGGTGGCGGTGGACGTCGGCTACGGGCAGCTGGACAGCCGGCTGCGGGCCGACCCCCGGGTGGCCGTCCTGGAACGGACCAACCTGCGGGCGGTGACCGCCGATACGGTGGCGGCCGCCACCGGCCGGGTCGGCGGGGTGGACGTCGTGACCGCCGACCTGTCGTTCATCTCCCTGACGGTGGTGGTGCCGGTGCTGACCGGCCCGGTGGTCCGCGACGGTGGCGATCTGGTGCTGCTGGTGAAGCCGCAGTTCGAGGCCGGGCGGGCCGATGTGTCCCGGGGCAAGGGCGTCATCAGGGACCCGGTGGTGTGGGCGACGGCGCTGCGGTCGGTGGCATCGTCGCTCGAGGCCGCCGGAGCCGCCATCATGGGGGCCATGCGCTCCCCGGTGCTCGGCCCGGCCGGCAACACCGAGTTCCTGCTGCACGCCGTCGCCGGCGAGCAGCCGGCCGTCGACACAGCCGGGCGGCCGCATGGCCGTCAGCCGTCAGTCGACGTCGACGGGCTGCTGGAAGCGGCCGTGGCCGACGCGGTGGGGGGCTGACGTGGCCACGGTGGTGGTGCTGGTCAACGGCGCCCGGCGCCAGGCCCGGGAGCTGGCCGACCAGGTGCTGCCGTGGCTGGCGGCCCACGGCCACGACGGTCGGGTGCTGGAGCTGGCCGACGCCGACCGGGCGGCCGGCCAGGTGCCGGCGGGGGATCTGCCGGGGGCGGACCTGTCCGGAGCCGACCTGGCGGTCAGCCTGGGCGGCGACGGCACGTTCCTGCGGATGGTGCCGCTGGCCTACGCGGCCGGGGTGCCGGTGCTGGGGGTCAACTTCGGCCGGCTGGGCTACCTGCTGGAGGTGGAGCCGGCCCGGTTTTGGGACGCCCTGACCCGGGCCCTGGCCGGGGAGGTGACCCTGGAACAGCGGACGGTGTTGGCGGTGACCGTCGACGGGGAGCTCACCCCGGCCGACGGCGACGACCGTTCACTGGTGGGGGACGACGGCCGGCGATGGTGGGTGGCCCTCAACGAGATGGTGACGGAGAAGACGGTGCCGGGGCACATGGTGCAGCTGTCGACGACCATCGACGGGCAGCGGTGCCTGTCGTACAAGGCCGACGGGGTGTTGGTGGCCACCCCGACGGGGTCCACGGCCTACAACCTGTCGGCCGGTGGCCCGGTGGTGTCGCCGGCGCTGCGGGCGATGATCCTGACGCCGGTGGCCCCGCACCTGTCCATCGACCGCAGCCTGGTGCTGCCGCCGGACCAGGTGGTGACGGTCGAGGTGGAGCCGCCGCGGCCGGCGGTACTGGTGATCGACGGCCGGGAGGTCGGTCGGCTGTCGCCGGGGGCGGCGGTGGTGTGCCGGGTGGCGCCGAACCCGGTGCGGTTCGTGTCGCTGGGCGAACGTGGCTTCGCCGGGCTGCTCCGGTCCATCCTGGCTCCGGGATGCTGACCGAACTTCGGGTCCGCAACCTGGGGGTCATCGAGGACCTGACGTTGGCGCTGGGGCCGGGGATGACGGCGCTGACGGGGGAGACCGGCGCCGGCAAGACGCTGCTGGTGGAGGCCCTGCAGCTGGTGCTGGGTGACCGGGCGACGCCGGGCCTGGTGCGGGCCGGGTCCGACGAAGCGCTGGTGGAGGCCCGGTTCGTCACCGGCGACGACGAGGTGGTGCTGGCCCGGGCGGTGCCGGCCACCGGCCGGTCGCGGGCCTGGGTGGACGGCCGCATGGCCCCGGTGGCTGCCCTGTCGGAGGTGGCCGGGGGGCTGGTGGAGATCCACGGGCAGCACGACCAGCAGTCACTGCTGTCGGCGGCGGCCCAGCGACGGGCCCTGGACGACTTCGCCGGGGCCGACCCCGAACCGCTGGCCCGGTGCCGGCGGGAACTGGCGGAGGTGACGGCACGGCTGGCCGGGCTGGGTGGGGACGAGCGGCAACGGGCCCGCGAGGCCGACGTGCTCCGGCACCAGCTGGACGAGATCGACCGGGCCCAGCTGGCCGGTCCGGACGAGGACGCGGCGCTGGCGGCCGACGAGGAGCGGCTGGCCGACCTGGGGGCGCACCGCGACGCGGCCGCCCAGGCCCTCGTGGCCCTGGACGCCGACCAGTGGCTGGGGACGGCCGTCGGGGCCCTCGGGGGCCGGCCGCCGTTCGCCGAGTGGGAGGACCGGTTGCGGGCGGCGGCGGCCGAGGTGGCGGACGTGGCCACCGACCTACGGCGGGTGGTGGACACCTGGGAGGACGACCCGGTCCGGCTGGCCGAGGTGCAGGCCCGCCGGCGGCTGCTCGGGGACCTGCGGCGCAAGTACGGCGACGACGTCGCCGCCTTCGCCGAGGACGGCCGCCGGCAGCTGGCCGACCTGGCCGGGACGGCGGCCGCCGTGGTGGCCCTGGAGGAGCAACGGGGCCGGGCGGCGGCGGCGGTGACGGCGGCGGAGGCCGCCCTGCGGCGGGTCCGCCAGAAGGCGGCACCGGGGCTGGCGACGGCGGCCGGGGACCGGCTGCGCACCCTGGCGATGCCCGACGCCCGGTTCGACGTGGCGGTGGACGACCACGGGGCCGGCGACGGGGTCCGGTTCCTGCTGGCCGCCAACCGGGGGGAGCCGCCGCAGCCGCTGGCCCGGGTGGCGTCCGGCGGGGAGCTGGCCCGGGCCATGTTGGCGCTGCGGCTGGTGGCCTCCGGCGGCCCCGACACGATGCTGTTCGACGAGGTGGACGCCGGCGTCGGCGGGGCGGCGGCGTTGGCCCTGGCGGCGGCGTTGGCGGAGGTGGCCGGCCAGCGACAGGTGCTGGTGGTCACCCACCTGCCCCAGGTGGCGGCCTTCGCCGACCGGCAGGTGGCGGTGGCCAAGGTGGTGCGGGACGGCCGCACGGCGACCACCGCCACGGCGCTCGACCACGACGACCGGGTGGTGGAGCTGTCCCGGATGCTGTCCGGCCACCCGGACAGTGCGACGGCGCGGGCGCATGCCGAGGAATTGCTGGCCCGGTCCACCGCGACGGTGAGCTCCGCCGAGTAGCGTGTCAGGGTGCGCTGCATAGTTCTCCCGGCTGGGCGCCGATGAGCAAGTTCGTGTTCGTCACCGGCGGAGTGTCCAGCTCCCTCGGCAAGGGCCTGACCGCCTCTTCGCTGGGCCGGCTCCTGAAATGCCGGGGCCTGCGGGTGACCATGTGCAAGCTGGACCCGTACATCAACGTGGACCCCGGCACCATGAACCCGGGGGAGCACGGCGAGGTGTTCGTCACCGAGGACGGCGGCGAGACCGACCTGGACCTCGGGCACTACGAGCGGTTCATCGACGAGAACCTGAACCGGAACTCCAACACCACCACCGGGTCGATCTACTCGGCGGTGATCGCCAAGGAGCGCCGCGGGGACTACCTGGGCAAGACCGTGCAGGTCATCCCGCACGTCACCGACGAGATCAAGGAACGGGTCAAGCGGCTGGCCAGCGACGACGTCGACGTGGTCATCGTCGAGATCGGCGGCACCGTCGGGGACATCGAGATCGTGCCGTTCGTGGAGGCCATCCGGCAGTTCCGCCGGGACGTCGGCCGGGACAACGTCTGCTACGTCCACCTGACCCTGGTGCCGTACCTGGCGCCGTCCGGGGAGCAGAAGACCAAGCCGACCCAGCACTCGGTCACCGAGCTGCGCAGCCGCGGCATCCAGCCGGACGTGATCGTGTGCCGCAGCGACAAGGACATCACGGAAGGGCTGAAGCGGAAGATCTCGCTGCTGTGCGACGTGCCGATCGAGGCCGTGGTGTCGGCGATCGACGCCAGCAGCATCTACGAGATCCCGCTGACCCTGCACGAGGAGGGGTTGGACTCGGTGGTGTGCCGGACCCTCGGCATCGACCCGGCGGACCACCCGGTGGAGCTGGCCGAGTGGGAACGGCTGGTGCAGCGGGTGGAGACCGCCGACCGGCCGGTCCGGATCGGGATCGTGGGCAAGTACGTCAACCTGCCCGACGCCTACCTGTCGGTGGTGGAAGCGCTGCGGCACGCCGGGTTCCAGCACGGGGTGCAGGTGGTGTTCGACTGGATCGACGCCGAGCTGGTGCCGGGGCTGCTGGACACCGACCGGTTGCACGACCTCGACGGGGCGGTCATCCCCGGTGGGTTCGGGGAACGGGGGGTGGAGGGCATGGTGGCCGCCGCCGGGTACACCCGGGACCACGGCATCCCGCTGCTCGGCCTGTGCCTGGGCCTGCAGGTGATGGTCATCGACGCGGCCCGGAACCTGGCCGGCCTGGAGCGGGCCAACTCC
>CAYVPF010000073.1:0-1201 GCA_964453355.1 uncultured Acidimicrobiaceae bacterium
ACGAGCCGGGGGCACCCACTCGCATTTCTGCGCACCGACGTCCACACCCGATTCGGTGCCGTAAAGCTCGACTACCAACAACACCAGCTCGACCTTCCGGCGTCCGAGGGTGCGCCCTTTTCTCAAGTGGACACGGTTGCCGCCACCCCGCCGAGTCTGTTAGCCGCCGAACCGGAGTCCCCCGTCACCGTCCCCCTTGTCGTTACTGCATTGTCGGGGAACGTGCGGATCACCGCACTGGTCCGATTTGGCGACAAGGGGCCGATACCGTTTGCCGTCGACACCGGAGCGGCCGTGTCGGCCATCTCGTCGGCGAAGGCCAGCCAGCTGCATCTCGATGTCCTGAATTCCACCATGCCGCTCCTGAGCCTGAACTGCGAGAGCCGCGTGCCTTTGGCGGCCAGCGGGCGATGGTCCGTCGGGTCGGCGCCGCTTCATGAGCAGAACCTCGCTGTCGTGCGGTTGCCGGGGGCCCAATTTGAGGACAAATGGGGATCGCTGGGCACCGACCAGCTCAGCCGGTTCGGGCAGGTGGTCATCGACTTTGCCGGCTCGCGACTGCTGCTCTACTGACGGCCCGCTCGGCGCGGAGCGTCACTTGACTCCGGCGGCCAGCTTGGCGATCTCGGCCACGATCCGGTTGGACGGGATGGCGAACCCGATGTCCTGGGCGCTCGTCCCGTCGGAGTCGGAGCCGGCCCCGGCGGTGTTCATGCCGATGATCTGCCCGGCGGAGTCGATCAGCGGGCCGCCGGAGTTCCCCGGGTTGATGGCCGCGTCGGTCTGGAGCATGCCGGTCAGGGTCTCGGTGCCGCTCCCGCTGTCGTCACTGGCCGTGATCTCCCGGTTGTCCGCCGAGATGATGCCGGTGGTCACCGTCGGGGTCCCCCCCAGGCCGAGGGCGTTGCCGATGGCCACCACCGAGTCACCGACGGCGATGGTCGACGAGTTCCCGAAGGTCACCGTCGGCAGGCCGCTCACGCCTTCCACCTGCAGCAGGGCGATGTCCAGGGTGGGGTCCGTCCCCACGACCTTGGCCTGGTAGGACTTGGACGACCCGTGCAGGGTGACCGAGATGGTGCTGGCCCCGGCGATCACGTGGTTGTTCGTCACCACCTCGCCGGACGACGTCACGATCATGCCGGTGCCCTCCAGCTCTTCCTCCTCGCCATAGCCGGAGCTGGCGCTGTACCCGGAGCTG
>CAYVPF010000073.1:1301-2376 GCA_964453355.1 uncultured Acidimicrobiaceae bacterium
CCGGAGCTGGCGCTGTACCCGGAGCTGCCGTACCCGGAGCCGCCGTACGGTGTCGTTGTTGTTCCGCTGCTTGTCTCGTTGGTTGTCTCTGTCTCGGTTGTCCCGGTCACGATGGACTTGATGGTCACCACCGCCGGCTCCACCGCGCTGGCGATGGCCGCCACCCCGTTCTGGTCACTGGCCAGGTCGGTGGAGGCGGCCACGTTGACCCCGCCGTTCGACCCCGACTCCCCACCAAGCTCGCCGGCCAGCACGCCGCCGCCGACGCCCACGACCACCACGGCCGCCGCGGCCACGGCTAGGGCCCGACGGACCCGCCGGTTGGGCGGCTTGCGGTGGGCGCCACCGGGCCCGCCCGACCAACCCGGACCGCCTGGCCCGCCCGGCCCGCCCGGCCAGCCACCGCCGGGCGGCGGGGCGGCCTGCGGGGGCGCGGGTGGCGTCGGCGGACGCATGGCCGGCGGTCCGACCGAGCCGGTCTGCGTTACCGGGATCCATTCAGCCGAGGAGTGGCCGGTCGGGATCTCGGTGGTCACCGGGCGGCCGGCCGGAGGGCCGTACACCCGGTCCGGCCGCACCGGCTCCCGGTCGTACTGCGCCGGCCGCTCTGCGGCCCGCCACTCCGCCGCTGGGGCCGGCCGCTCGGGGGCCGGTCGATCGTGGCCCAGTCGCTCGGGGGGCAGCGGGGAGGTCATGCGGTAGGTGCCGGTGTCGTCGGTCATGCCTCTACGCTGCCTGCGGCACCTGAGACCGTGGCAAGAACGGGCTAAGAAAGGGGTAGGAAATGGCCGAGCTGCAGGTGGTGGACAACCCGTCGGCGTCCCGGTACGAGATCCTGGCCGACGGCCAGGTGGCCGGCTTCGTCACCTACAGCATCCTGGCGGACCGGATGGTGCTGATCCACACCGAGGTCCGGCCCGAGTTCGAGGGCCACGGCGTCGGCGCCGCGCTGGCCGCCGGCGTCCTGGACGACCTCCGGCGTCGTGGCCTGCGGGTGGTGCCCCGCTGCCCGTACATCGCCGCCTACATCGACAAGCATCCGGGATACCAGGACCTGGTGGTCCGGCCCACCTGA
>CAYVPF010000073.1:2476-8747 GCA_964453355.1 uncultured Acidimicrobiaceae bacterium
CCCCGGACCGGTAGTGCTTGAGCACGTTCTTGGCGATGAGGATCCGGTGCACCTCGTCCGGGCCGTCGGCCAGCCGCAGGGTGCGGGCCCCCAGGTACATAGCGGCCAGCGGGAGGTCGTTGGACACCCCGGCCGCCCCCCAGACCTGGATGGCCCGGTCCACCACCCGGTGGTAGGCGGCCGGCACGAACACCTTGACGGCCGAGATGTCGGTCCGGGCCTGCGGGTCGGCCCGGTCCACCTTCTCGGCGGCGTGGATGGTCATCAGCCGGGCCGACTGGATGTCCATGTAGCTGTCGGCGATGAACCCCTGGATCAGCTGCTTGTCCTGCAGCAGCCCGCCGTGGACCTGGCGGGTGCGGGTCCGCTCGACCATCAGGTCGAAGGCCCGCCACATCTGGCCGATGGAGTTCATGCAGTGGAAGATCCGGCCGGCTCCGAGGCGGTCCTGGGCCGCCCGGTGGCCGTCGCCGACCCGGCCGAGGGCGTAGTCCAAGGGGACCCGGACGTTGTCGTAGGTCACCTCGCAGTGGTCCGAGCTGCGGTGCCCCCAGATGCCGATACCCCGGACGATGGTCACCCCGGCGGTGTCGGTGGGCACGATGACCTGCACCATCTGCCCGGACCGGCCCAGCTCCCCGGTGGGGTCCTCCGCCCGGCACATGACGATGAAGAAGTCGGCCGCCAGGCCGTTGGAGGTGAACCACTTGTGGCCGTTGATCACCCAGTGGTCGCCGTCACGGACGGCCGTGGTGGCGAGGGATCGGGGGTCCGAGCCGGCGGTGTCCGGCTCGGTCATGGAGAACCCCGACTCCATGGTGCCCTCGACCAGCGGCAGCAGCCACCGCCGCTTCTGCTCCTCGGTGCCGTACTTGACCAGGATGGTCTGGTTGCCCGAGTTGGGGGCCTCGACCCCGAACAGCCGGGCCGCCCCGACGCCGTAGGCCAGGATCTCGTTCATGTAGGCGTGGGCCAGGAAGTCCAGCCCCATGCCGCCGTACTCGGCCGGCAGGTGCGGCGCCCACAGCCCGGCCGCCTTCACCTTCTCCCGCACCGCCTGCCGCAGTTGGCGGGCCGCCTCCCGGTCGGCTTCGGGCACTTCGTCCGACCGTCCCCGTAACCACAGCCGGTCCTCGTTGGGCACGATGTCCTCGTTGACGATCCGGGCCGTCCGCAGCCGGATGTCGTTGACGTGGTCGTCCAGGCTGGGCACCGGCTGCACGTTGATCGGCATCGGTCAGGTGGCGGTCTGTCCGACGATGGCCACCGCTCCCGGTAGCCCGTGCACCGAGACGGTCCAGCCCGGGGACTGCTCGTGCAGGTCCACGAAGGTGACCGTGCTGCCCACCGACCGGGCCACCCCGGTGTTGCCGACCACCGCCCACCGCCCGGTGCCGTCCATGGCGACCGGCACCGGACCGGTCCCCACCCGGATCGGCGATCCGGCCGTCCCCGTGGCCAGGTCGATGGGGGTCACGGTGTCGGTGGACAGGGTGGTGGACCCACCGTCGGTCACCAATGCCGTCCGGCCGTTGGGGCTGATAGCGATGGACTGGGGCCCCTTGCCCACCGTGATCGGGCTGCCGGCGGTGCCGGTGCTCAGGTTGACCGGGGTGACCGTTCGCAGCACCGAGCTGCCGTCTTGGGGGTTGGTGACATACGCCGTCCGGCCGTCGGGGCTGATGGCGAACTGGCCGGCTGGCGCGCCTACGGGGATGGCGGTCTCCACCGTCCCGGTGGCCAGGTTCACCGGCGTGAGAGTGCCGCCGGCGAGGCTGCTGACATAGGCCGTCTGTCCGGCGATCTCGATGGCCGTCTGCGACGGCGACGTGGTCAGCACCGTGATCGGTTGGCCCACCGTCCCGGTGGCCAGCCCCACCGGGACCAGCTCGGTCGCGGTCTTGTCGATGCTGACCACGTAGGCGGTGGCGCCGTCCGGGGTGACGGCCAGGGCCACCGGCACGCCCGGGACGGTCACCGGTGGGCCCGTCGTGTCCGTGTCCAGGGCAATGGCCGTCAGGCTGCCCGGGCCTGTCCGCTCGGACCCCGCCGCCAGCACGTAGGCGGTCTGCCCGGTGGCCTCGATGGCGTCGGCAAACGTCGGCACGTGGATCGGGACGCCGACGGTGCCGGTGGCCATGTCGACCGGGTCCACCACGCTGGCCCCCGTCGCCAGGTTGGTCATGGTCACCACCAGGGCGGTCTCCGCTGGGGCCTCCGGCCCCGACGGCACCGGCCGGTCACTGCTGGGTCCTGGCCCGGAGGTGGCGGCGGCCACGATCGTCAGGGCGACCGCCGCCACGGTGAGGGCGGTGCCGACGACCAGGAACGCCCGGCGCCGGCGTCGCCGTCTCGGTAGCGCCGGCTGGGCCGGCGGAGGAGGTGGCGGCCAGGGACGGGCGGACGGCCAGTTCGCCGGCCCGGCCTGCGGCCAGGCTCCGGGAGCGGCCGGGGCCGGGGCGGGGGCGATCCGGGCGTCGGTGAACGGGCAAGGCACGGCGCCGGGCAGCGGCACACCCGGCGGCCGGCCGGGCAGGGGGTCGGGCTGCCAGACCGGCGGGAGCCGGGGGTCGCCGGCGGGGTCGCCGGAGTGCCGGACGACGGTCATGGCCGGTTGCCGGACGGCAGGGTCATGGACCGAGCTTACGGAGCCTCGGGGGCCGGGTGCGGCAGCCCGTCGGCCACGGGGTCGGTCGAGCCGCCGTGGTCAGGGGCGGCGCTGGTTGGGGTGCTGCCCTGGTCGGCGAGGGCTCTCCGGGCGGCGGCCTGCTGGAAGGTGATGGTCCGTTCCGACCGGCCCCGACCGACGAAGCTGACCGCCCAATACGCCAAGGCGCCGATCCGGTTCTTGAAGCCGGTCAGGAACGTCAGGTGGACCACCAGCCACAGCAGCCATCCGACGAAGCCGCCCACCGACAGCCGGCCGAGGCGGGCGACCGCCCGGAACCGGGAGATGGTGGCCAGCATGCCGAGGTCCCGGTAGCGGAACGGCCGGTCGGTGTGGTCGCCGGCCAGCCGTCGCTTGATGGTGTTGGCGGCGTGGACGGCGGACTGCATGGCCACCTCGGCCATGCCGGGCAGATCGTCCAGGGCCATCAGGTCCCCGACGACGAAGACTTCGGGATGGCCGGGGAGGGTGCAGTCCGGGTTGACCTTGACGCGGCCCATCCGGTCGAGCTCGGCGCCTCCGGCGTCGGCCAGCAGGCGTCCGAGCGGGGAGGCGGCCATCCCGGCCGCCCAGACCTTCGTCCGGGCCGCCACGGACGATGTGGTGCCGTCGGCCAACCGCACCTGGATCCCCTGGGCGTCCATGCCGGTGACCATGGCGTGGGTGTGGACCTCCACGCCCAGGCGGCCGAGGTCGCGTTCGGTCATCGTGGAGAGGCGGTCGCCGAAGGGGGCCAGGACGCGGTCGCCGCCCTCGAACAGCAGCACCCGGGCATCCCGGGGGTCGATGTGCCGGAAGTTGCGCTGCAGTGACCGGTGCGAGAGCTCGGCGATCTGGCCGGCCATCTCCACCCCGGTGGGGCCGCCGCCCACGACCACGAAGGTCAGCCAGGCCTGGCGGACCTCGGGGTCCGGCTCGGTCTCGGCCATCTCGAAGGCCCCGAAGATGCGGGCCCGCAGCTCCAGGGCATCGTCGACGGACTTCATCCCCGGGGCCCATTGGGCGAACTCGGGGTGGCCGAAGTAGGAGGTCTCCACCCCGGCGGCCACGATCAGGCTGTCGTAGGGGGTCTCCACGACGTTGCCCGGCTGGTTGGCGGTCACCACCCGACGCTGCAGGTCGATGCCGGTGACCGTGGCCAGCTGGACGCTGGTGTGCCGGTGGTGGCGCAGCACGTCGCGGGTGGCCGGGGCGATGTTGCCCTCCGACAAGATGCCGGTGGCCACCTGGTAGAGCAGGGGCTGGAACAGGTGGTGGTTGGTCCGGTCGACGATGGTCACCTCGACCGCGGCTCGCCGGAGGGCCCGGGCCCCGAAGAGCCCGCCGAAGCCGGAGCCGATGATCACGACCCGGTGCATGTCGCCGTTCTACCCGACTATCGGCCGGTCGGCACCTCGGCACCCGGACCGGGCCACCCACCGGCGGCCACCCCCGGCGGGCCTTACCCTGTCACGTACCACAAGAACGCCACTGAGGCGCTGAAGGTGCCGTCGGTGGCCACCACGGTGACGTACCGCTTGGTGGGGGCGGCCCCGGTGGTCCCCGAGATCACCCCGGTGGTCGGGTTGATCGAGAGCCCGGGGGGCAGGTTGGTGGCCGAGTAGGTGAGGGTGGCACCGGGCACGGCGTCGGTGAAGTGGACCGGGAGAGGGGTGACGGTTGTGTCGGTCACGGCGTAGTGGGTGGCCGGGGTGACCGAGCCCATGGGGTTGGTGACGGTCCACAAGAAGGACACGCTGACCGAGCTGGTGCCGTCTGTCGCCACGACCGTCACGTGGCGCCGTGTTGTCGACGACGGGGTGGTCCCGGTGATGACCCCGGTGGTCGGATTGATGGACAGGCCCGGGGGCAGGTTTGTGGCCGAGTAGGTGACGGCGGCGCCACTCCGGGCGTCGGTGACCGAGATCGGCAGGGTGACGGCCGAGTGGACCCAGCTGCTTTGGGCGGGCGGGGTGGTGGCCGACAGGGGTTCGGATACCGTCCACAGGAACGACACGCTCTGGCTGTAGGACCCGTCGTGGGCGGTCACGGTCACGAAGCTCCGGGTGCCCGCGGTCAGGGTGGTCCCGGTGATGACCCCGGTGACCGGGTTGATGGACAGGCCCTGGGGCAGGTTGGTGGCCGTGTAGGTGACGAAGCCCAGGGCGTAGCTGAAGACGATGGGCAGTGTCACCGCCTCGTTGGCCCAACTGGTCTGGGCGGAGGGAACTACGGCACTGAGGGGGTCGGTGACCAGCCACAAGAAGCTGACGCTGGTGGTGAAGGTGCCGTCGCCGGCCGTGACCGTCACGAAGCTCCGGGCTGTCACTGTCCCGGTGACCCCGGTGATGACCCCGGTCGAGGGGTTGATGGACAGCCCACCCGGCAGGTTGGTGGCCGAGTAGGTGAGGGTGGCCCCGGGCACGGCGTCGGTGACGGCGACTGGCAGGTCCACGGCTGTGGCGAACCAGCTGTCCTGGGTGGGTGGGGCGGTCGCCGACAGCGGGTTGGTCACGTACCACGAGAAGCTGACGCTGGCCGTCCGGGTCCCGTCGGTAGCGGTGACCGTCACGAAGTTCCGGGCTGTCGCTGTCCCGGTGACCCCGGTGATGACCCCGGTCGAAGGATTGATGGACAGCCCACCCGGCAGGTTGGCGGCCGAGTAGGTGAGGGTGGCGCCGGGCGCAGCGTCGGTGAACGACACGGGCAGTGTGGCCGGCGAGTGGATCCAGCTGGCCTGGGTGGGGGGCGTCACCCCGGAGAGCGGGTTGGTGACCAGCCACAAGAGGCTGACGCTGGTGGTGAAGGTGCCGTCGGTGGCGGTGACCGTGACGAAGCTGGTGCTCGTCGTGGCCGCCGTCGTGCCCGAGATGACCCCGGTGGACGGGTTGATGGACAAGCCGGCCGGCAGGTTGGTGGCCGAGTAGGTGAGGGTGGCGTCAGGGACGGCGTCGGTGAACGACACCGGCAGTGTGACGGCGCTCTGGGTGGGGGTCGCCTGGTTGGCCGGGGCGGTCCCGTTGAGCGGGTTGGCCACCACCCAGGTGAAGCTGGCCGAGGCGTGGTTGACCCCGGAGGTGGCCGTGACCGTGACGAAGCTGGTGCTCGTCGTGGCCGCCGTCGTGCCCGAGATGACCCCGGTGGACGGGTTGATGGACAAGCCGGCCGGCAGGTTGGTGGCCGAGTAGGTCACCGAGCTACCGACGGCCGTCACAGTGAGGGAGGCCGGCGAGTGGATCCAACTCTGCTGGTTGGGCACCGGGGCGACGGTCAAGGCGGTCACGGTCTCGGTGACGGCAGCCGAGGTCGACCCCGTTGCCGTGGCGCTGCCCGAGTAGACCGCCGTGATCGTGTGGGTGCCGGCACCGGTGTAGGTGACCGGGCAGGTGGCAGCCCCACCCGACAGGCCGACGGCGCTGCAGCCGGTGACCGGGGTGCCGCCATCTTGGAACTGGACCGTGCCGGTGGCCGTGCCGCCTCCTGTCAGGCCGACGGTGGCCGCGTAGGTCACCGTCTGGCCGACCGTGGCCGGATTGGGGGTGGCGGCCAGGGTGGTGGAGGAGGCCACCTTCACCACGCTGGGGCTGTCGTACACGAAGGTCTGGCCGAGGTCCTTCTGCAGCG
>CAYVPF010000073.1:8847-12323 GCA_964453355.1 uncultured Acidimicrobiaceae bacterium
TTCACCACGCTGGGGCTGTCGTACACGAAGGTCTGGCCGAGGTCCTTCTGCAGCGGCACCGGCAGCGTGGTCTTCGAGGTGGCTGTGCCCCCGTACCAGACGGTTGTCCCGTTGTCCTCCATCAGTTCGACGTGGCTGCCGGTGACGAGGGGGTCAGGGACGGCGACGATGGACTCCCAGGCCCCGTCGGCCTCCTGGCTGACCGGGGTGGGGGAGAGCTTGGGCTGGTCGGCGGGGTTGCCGTCCCAGCCGTACAGGGCGAAGCTGTCGTTGGCGCCTGTCGGGGTCCCGGCGATCACCAGGTACTGGTTTGTGGCGTTCTTGCGGATCTCCCGGATGCCCCGGTTGTCGAGGTTCCACTGCAGGGCGGAGCCGAAGGTGGCGTGGGTGGTCCCGGCGTTGGTCGGGCTGATCAGCGCCGGCAGGTTGGTGACGGGCACCACCAGAGCCTTTGTCCGGGTGGAGGTGGACTCCAGGGGGGCCCGGAAGCCCAGGTACACGGTTGTGGAGGACCCGGCGGCAAATTCGGCGCCTTCGATGTTGAACCCTTCGGGGCTCTTGGCTGTGGCTGTGGCCGAGGCGGCCAGGCCCAGGGCGTTGTCGTTGCCCTTGTCCCAGTTGATCAGGTCTGTCCGCAGCCCGGTGTAGCTGCCGAGGTAGGACAGGGATACGTTGGCCCCCGTGCCGGTGACGTGGGTGGCGAACACCGTGTCGGTGGCCGGCCGGGGGTTGCTCTTGCCGCTCAGGCTCTCGGACCCGAACCAGTAGATGGTTGTGCCCGCCCGGGCCGAGGACTCCATGTCCATCGTGGTTGTGCGGTACGGCAGTGTTGTCGTGAAGTCGAAGGTCTTCACCGGCATGCCCGATGTCCCGGCCTTGTACAGGCGGAGGGTGTCGGAGAGGTCATCGGCGACCAGGAAATACCCTGTGCCGACTGTCTGCACGGATGAGCCGTTGCCGGCCCCGTCGTAGTACCGGTCTGTGCTGTGGCCCAGATCTGCGGACAGGCCGTAGCCGACCGTGGTGGAAGCCGAACCCCCGTCGGGGTCGGTGACGGTCAGGGTGATTGTCGAGTACCCCACCGTGCTGCCCGGTGTGACGGTCAGGGTACGGGCGGTGCCGGTCCCGGTGACGGTGGCCGCCGGGGCCACCGCCGTGTCGGACGAGTTGGCGGTCACCGTCAGTGTGGCCGCCGGGTAGGCGGTGCTGCCGACGGTGACGGCCAGGCCGGGGTTGGTGGGGTCACCCTGGGCGGCGGCCAGCGATGTGTAGGCCGGGCTGATGGTCGGCAGGGCCGCCAGGCCGACGGTCAGGGTGAACGCCTGGTTGGCGTTGGGGGTCACGCCGTTGCTGGCGGTGAGGGTGACCGGGTAGGTCCCGTGGGTCCCGGCGGCCGGGGTCCCCGACAGGGTGCCGGTCCCGTTGCCGTTGTCGTGGAACGTCACCCCGCTCGGCAGGGTGCCGGACTCCGACAGCGACGGCGTCGGGGTGCCGGTGGTGGCGACGGTGAAGCTGCCGGCCGAGCCCACGGTGAAGGCGGTCCCGTTGCCGGTGGTGATGGTCGGCTCGATGCTGGTGCCGGGGGCGAAGGCGACGCCACGGAAGGCGTACTTGCTGGACGGCGCTGTGGCGACCTTGCTGGCCGTGCCGGAAGCGGTGCCGCCCAACCCGGAGGTGTCGGTGGCCTTGTAGAGGGCGCCCTGGCCCTTCCCTGTGCCCGACGAGGTGGCGTAGACGGTGACCGTGCCGCCCGACACGTTGGCGGCCAACCCGGTGACGCCGACGGTGCCGGACGGGAAGGCGATGGTCCCCTCGGCCTTCCAGGTCGACCCTGTCAGGCCGTACTTGTGGATGGTGCTCACGTTCGGTGTTGTCACGTTCGTGTCGGTGGCCACGTAGAGGGTGTCCGGCCCGTTGCCGGTGCCCAACCGGAGGAAGCTGAAGGCGTAGGGGCTGCCGGTCGGGGGTGGGGTTGTGAACGTGAGGTCGGTGATGGTGGTTGTGCCGGTCTTCGGGAACCCGGTGCCGACCTGGGCCACGGCAACGTTTGTCTTGGACGAGCCGACCGTGGCGTAGAGCTGTCCAGCGAACGAGCCGAGCTCCCGGACGTTTGTGCTCGCCTTGAGCGCCGTCGAGGTGGTGGCGCCCACGGTGGTGTACCGGACGCCGCCGTTGGCCCCGCCCACCCACAGTGTGGTGCCGTTGTCGGTGTAGGCTGTCCGGGCGTTGTTGGATGTGGAGAAGTCGGTGAGGGCCGTGGTGGTGTTGACGGCGCCTGTGGCCGACACCCGGCCGACGGTCCGGGGCAGGGTGGTGGCGGGGTCTGTCTGCGGTTTTGTCACGGCGGTGGAGGTGTCGTAGCCGACGGCCGTCAGGTACTTGTCTGTGCTCGACAGCGTCAGCTGCCCTGTCGAGGCGGCCGAGCCGCTGGACCGCAACGCCTTGTTGGACCCTGTCGGCGTCTTCGGCAGTGTGACGGCACCCAGCTGGGAGCCGCCCGAGGTCCCGTACTCGGCCAGCTTCACCGGCATGGCGACGTGGGTCAGCTTTGTGGAACCTGTCCCGACTTGGTACACGACCACGTCCCCACCGGTGAACGAGAACGACGCTGCCCCGGCGATGGCGGCGGGAAGGCCCGCCACCATGGCCACGGCGGCCGCCAGGCCGACCAGCAAGGTCCGGGCGGTCCGGAGGACCGGCCTCCCGGCCTTCGCCGTCGTCATTTCGGCCGGGTGGTTGTTCTGGGACGGTGACATGCGGCTGCGACCTCTCCTCGTCGTGTGAGCGGCCGCCGTCAGGCGCCGCGGCAAAAGGACACCGATGCCAGGACGCGACGGATCACGGGGGGCCCGATCCCGCTCGGGCCACGGTCACTTCCGCCGCACACTGGCTCCACGCCGACGGTACCAAGGGGGTATGAACGGGAACCGACTGTTCGGCCACTGTTGGGCAAACGTTCCGCGACCGGACGGTGCCGACGGGCTGTGGGACAGCTGAAGCCGTTCGCTGGCGGTCAGCTGAACTGGCGGTCAGCCGAATCGACGAAGGGCCTCGGCCACGTAGTCGACCACCGGCAGCTGGCTCACCTCGTCCCGGGGGACCCACTCGGCGTGGTCGCTGGACCCCGCGGCTTCGTCTCGCAGCTCCCCTTCCCAGGCCCCGATGCGGTAGACGATACGGACGGTGTGCACCACCGAGCCGTCCGGCAGCGGCCACACGTCCGAGAGGACCCCCAACAGGGATAGGTCGGCGACGGTCAGCCCGGTCTCTTCGACCAGCTCCCGCCGCAGGCCGTCTTCGGGGTCCTCGCCGTGGTCCAGGCCCCCGCCCGGCAGGAACCACTGGCCCGGCGCGTTGGACTGGGCCGACGCCCGGACGAGGAGGATGCGGGCGTCGGCGTCCTCGCAGATGCCGTAGGCCCCGATGCGCTGGTACCGCCGGGGCGGTCGGTGGTCGGGCATGCCCCCAGCATGGCC
>CAYVPF010000074.1:0-12301 GCA_964453355.1 uncultured Acidimicrobiaceae bacterium
GTGGTCGTCGTGGTCGGCGTGGGGGTGACGTAGGTGTACGTCGGGCCCCCCGAGGACATCTGGCCCCCGTCTGCCGTGGCGACCACGGTGACCGGGCCGGCTGATCCCGACGGGGTCACGGCCGTGCACGTGGTGGTCGACGAGCAGGTCACGTCGGTGGCGTCGGCTGGTCCGAAGCTGAAGGTCGTGGGCAGGGAGTCGGCCGAGAACTCGGTGCCAGTAATGGTGACCGGGGTGCCCCCGGCGGTGGTGCCTGTCGAAGGTGTGACCGACGTCACCGTGGGCGGGGGGTAGACCGGCGGCGGCGAAGCGGTCGCCATATCGGTGGCCTGGGCCGGATTGCCGTCGGTGGAGGTGACCGTCACCGTGGTGGACATGGCGCCCGTCGCCGTTGAGGCATTTGACGCCACCGCGGCGTCGAGGCTCACGGGGGGCAAGGTGGTCCCGGCGATGATCGAACCGGTCGGTGCGTAGCTACAGGTCACGGCCTGACCGACCGTGTGGCAGATCCAGCCCGTTCCCGACGCTGCGCCCGGGGTCAGCCCGGTGGGCAGCGTCGTCTTCATGGTCACCGTCTGTGTCTCATTGGCCCCCGACGCCGATACCCCCGCCGTCAGCGTGAACTTGGCCGTCCCCCCCTGGGTGAACGCGTGGGACTCACTGTCGATGATGGCCGCCGTGAGCACCGGCACGGGGTTGATGGTGTTGGCCACCAGGTTCGTCACCTCATGGATGTTGGTGAACGACCCCGTCGAAGCCACCCAGCCGAAGCCCAACTGGTAGGGGATGCCGGTGGTGGGGTTGATCCACGATGTCGGGTACAGGTTCGCCGGAATCTCTGTGTTCTTGGTCGAGGGCAGGGGCCCGACCATGTCTTTGGCCGAACCGCTGATGGGCGTCCAGGCGACCCCGTAGTCGCCGGCCGGCACGCTGACACCGGTGAACCCCGAACCGGTCATCGAGTAGCTGGAGCCGGTCGTGTTCAGGACAACCTCGACCGGGACGGCCGACGCCGCCCGCGTTGTCCCGGTACTGCCGCCGATCGCCTGGGACCCTCCGTAGGCGTGCTGTGACCCCTCCAGGGCGCAGTACCCGACGAGACCGGTCCCGGGACCGCGAACGACGACCTGGTCGGGTTGGCCCATGAGCCAACTGGGAACCGTGCACCCACGCCCTTCGTAACCTTGGCCGGAGAAGTTCCCGTAGGTATCGAAACCGATGCCGAGGTAGCCGTCGGCCAGGCCATCGGTCGGTGTCGGGCTTGTCGGGTAGCTGGCCGAGTAGCCCAACGATCCGCCCGTCCGGCCCATCACGGCGGGCGGGGCCGGGTTGGCCGGGTCTTCGGCGTTGATGATGAAGGCGATGCCGTCGGCCGGATGAGCGAGTGTGCCGCCGTACTGGTAGGAGGTGAACGTGTCGTCGATCCCCGAACCCGAGGGCAGGCTCAGGTCGCTGAAGACGCCGCCCACCTTGCCGACTGTCGCTCCGGTCAGCCTGAGCGCACCGCTCCCTGTGGCATCCGGCGTCGTGAGGTCGCAACCGGGGATCGGGGTCTGCGTGGTGCTGGTACCGGCCGTGAGGCAGGCCACGTTGGGATCGCCGGTGCTCGACGGCGGCAGGGTCAGCGCCGCCGTCGCCGTGCTGTTCTCAAAGGATTCGGTGAAGAGGTTGGTACCGAGGGCCAAGGCCTGGCCCTCGCCGGCGACGAACAGTCCCCCGACCAAGATGAGGCCGCCCAGGCCTAGGCTCCACACACGCAGGGTTCGGTTCCTTGGCACGCCGGGAGGATAGAAGGCACCCGTTCGGAACTGAATCCGTGGAAACCACAGAGTTCAACCCATGTCGGCCGGTGGGGGAAGCGAGGGCGTGGCCCGGTCGACGGCGGCCCAGCCGCCCAGCTCCACCCGGCGGCGGTGCTCGGCGGCGTGGCCGCCACGGAGGCCGAACAGACGCTTGGCCAGCAGCAGGTACACGGCGATGGCCACGTTGACGAGGAACGTCACCAGCTTCAAGGCGCCGAACGACTCCGCCATCTCGTACACCTCGAACGGCACCAGCAGGATGGTGGCCAGGAACGTCAGGTACTCCGCCCACCGCTTGGCCAGCCACAGGCCGACCATCTCGGTGGCCTCCAGCACCGCGTACCCGACGACCAGCAGCCCCGCCTCGTACAGGTGGGCCGGCTTGATCAGGAACAGGTGCCGGAAGTACCCGAGGAGCCCGGTCAGCTCGTCGGGCTTGTTGGGCCCGCCGGTCAGCGACCCCATGATCTCGTTGTAGTCGTGCCGCAGCCCGTTGCGGTCGCCCAGGAACACGAAGATGGCCACCGCCAGCACCGCCAGCACCGTCACGTGGACGGCCCGGTCGACGGCGATCAGCCGCAGGACGTAGCGGTCCCGCAGCAGCGGTCCCCGCAGCGGCAGGTCGATGTCGTCCCGCCCGGGCACCTGTTCCCGGGTCGGCTCGGCCGGCGGCGGCCGGGGCACCCAGCTGTCGCACCGCAGGCACCGGTGCCACCGGGTGCCGTCCATCTCGCGCACCAGCGCCTGGTCGGCGCCGGCCACCGAGGCGGCGTCGGTGCCCACCAGCACGTGGCCGCCGACGGCGCAGCTGACCAGTTCGTACCGGTTGGCCGGTCGGGAGCCGCTCTTCCACCAAGCTCCCATCCACGGAGCTTCTAGCACAGCCCGGCTGGCTAGCATCGTCCGGTCGGGCCGACGTCGGCCGGACGGGGAGGGGAACGATGGCGGCGGCAGCGTTGCAGGGGCAGACGATCGTGGTCACCGGGGTCACCGGCCAGGTGGCCGAGCCGCTGGCGGTGGCGCTGGCCGCCGACAACGACGTGATCGGGGCCGCCCGGTTCACCGACCCCGACGCCCGGGCCCGGCTGGAGGCCGCCGGGGTGCGGTGCGTGCCGGTGGACCTGGCCACCGGTGACCTGTCGGGGTTGCCGGCCGACGCCGACGTGGTCCTGAACTTCGCCGTCACCAAGACCAACGACTGGGACCGGGACCTGCAGGCCAACACCGGCGGCCTGGCCTTCTTGATGGAGCACCACCAGAACGCCCGGGCGTTCCTGCACTGCTCGTCGGCCGCCGTCTACCGCGGCGCCGGCGACAACCTCATCGACGAGGGGGCCCCGCTCGGCGACAACCACGGGGTGTGGCCGTTCCTGGCCACCTACAGCATCTGCAAGATCAGTGCCGAGGCCACCGCCCGGTGGGGGGCCCAGCGGTTCGGGCTGCCCACCACCATCGCCCGGCTGTCCGTCCCCTACGGCCCCCAGGGCGGCTGGCCGGCGGTGCACCTGGAGATGCTCATCAACGGGTCCGAGATCCCGGTCTACGCCGAGGGTCTCAGCGTGTACCACCCCATCCACATCGACGACATCGTCGGCACCGTCCCCGGCCTGCTGGCCGCCGCCTCGGTGCCGGCCACCATCGTCAACTGGGGCGGCCCGGCGGTCAGCATCCAGGAGTGGTGCGGCCACCTCGGCGACCTGACCGGCCTGGCCCCGTCGTTCCGGCCCACCACCGCCACCATCCCGAGCGGCGACCTGGACATGACCCGGCTGGACCAGCTGGTCGGGCCCACCAGCGTGCCCTGGCGGGACGGCTTCCGGGCCATGGTGGCCGCCCGCCACCCCGAGCTGCTGGCCCAGTAGCCGCTGGCCCAGTAGCGGCTGGCCTAGCATCGGCTCATGCCCCGGATCGACGTCCCCGCCGACAAGGACCCCATGGCGTACGTCTGGGGCAACCTGGCCCCGGATCTCACGGCCGCCGCCGGCCGGTACTCCACGGCCGTCTACGACCGCTCCAAGCTCGCCGTCGGCGAGCTGGAGGCCGCCCGCATCACCATCGCCCGGATCAACGACTGCGCCATCTGCACCAACTGGCGCACCGCCCGGGACGTCCCCAGCCGGGGCCTGGCCCCCGACGCCGTCCCCGAGGAGTTGTACGAGCACGCCGGCCTGGCCGACGACTGGGACGGGGCCACCGAGCGGGAGCGGCTGGCCGCCGAGTTCGCCCGCCGCTACGCCACCGACCACCTCGGTATGGACGACGACCTGTGGGTCCGGCTGCACGCCGCCTACACCGACGACGAGCTGGTGGACCTGGCCCTCTGCGTCGCCGCCTGGCTCGGCCTCGGCCGGTTCAACCAGGTCTTCGACATCGACGGGGCCTGCCGGGTGCCGTGACCCCGCCGGCGGACCGCCCGGCGGACCGCCCGGCGGGTGATGGCGCCGGGGCGTTCCTGTCGGATCGCAGCTACGTGTTCCCGGCCGACCGGGCCACGGTGTGGGCGGCCATCGGGTCCGTCGACCGGTACCGGGACTGGTGGCCGTGGCTGCGCCGGTTCCAGGCCGGCGGCCTGACCGCCGGGGAGGTCTGGGACTGCCACATCCAGCCGCCCATGCCGTACCTGCTGCGGTTCACCGTCACCGTGGACCGGGTGGAGGCCGCCGCGCTGGTGGAGGCCACCGTCGGCGGGGACGTCCGGGGGACCGCCCGCCTGGACCTGCACGACGCCGACGCCGGCGGCTGCCACGTCCGGCTGCGGTCGACCCTGGCGCCGTCCAACCGCACCCTCCGGGCCGTCGCCCGGGCGGCCCGGCCGTTGGCCCAGTTCGGCCACCGCTGGGTCCTGGACACCGGCGCCCGGCAGTTCCAGGCCCGGGCGCTGTCCTTGCCGGAGCTATCGGGCGGTGCGGTGACCGGCCGTGATGGCGAACCGGGGAGTGACCCCGATCAGGCGCTCGGCGACCGGTAGCCCCTGGCGCTCGGCCCACTCGACGTCGGCCAGCCGCTCCAGCCGGGGGGTGGTCCAGCCGGCGGCCACCGCCAGCTCGATCAGCCGGGCCGGGGTGGTGCCGGTCCCGAGCGGCAACGCCTCCTGCATGGCCGAGGAGTACGGCGCGTGGTGTTCCGGCTGTTCCTCCCCGCCGCCCAGCGGCCGCCGGCCCCGCCGCACCGCCGACCGCACCACCGACCGCAGCCGCTCGGCCGGGTCCACCGATCCCCACAGGCTCTCCAGCAGCACCAGCCGGCCGTCCGGGGCCGCCGCCCGCCAGGCCGCCAGCGCCGCCCCCGGCTCCGGCAGCGTCCACAGCAGGTGCCGCTCCATCACCGCGTCGAACCCCGCCGGTGGCTGGTCGGCCGGCCCGACCACCAGCTCGACGGTCAGGCCCTCCGCCGTCGCCGCCGCCTCCAGTCGCTCCAGCATCCCCGGCGACAGGTCCAGCGCCGTCACCCGATGGCCCAGCCGGGCCGCCATGAGGGACAGGAACCCGGTGCCGGCGCCGCAGTCCAGTACCGTCGCCGGCGCCGGCGGCAACAGCCGTTCCAGGGCCGCCGTCCACGCCGCCTGCACCACCGGATCCTGCGGCCGGTGGCGGGGTGACAGGTCGTAGGTGGGGGCGTCCGCGTCCCAGTACTGCCGGATGTCGTCCATCAGGGCCATGGGCACCGGTCTACCCGGCGCACCGGCCGCTCCGGTTCACAGGTCTCCCCGGTTCACGGGTCCGCCCGGTTCACAGGCCTACCGGCGACGTGCCAGCATCTTTGGGTGCGGACGCATCGGAACTTCGGCTTCATCGACCTCTCCGGGTTCACCGCCCTGACCGAGACGGAGGGTGACGAGCGGGCGGTCAGCGTCCTCAGCGCCTTCCGGTCGGTCGTCCGCGACATCTGCTCCCGCCGCAACGTCCGCATCGCCAAATGGCTCGGCGACGGCGCCATGCTGGTCACCGTCGAGGCCCCGCCCATGCTGGCCGCCGCCCTGGAGATGCTGCGGGCCATCGAGCAGACCCGGATGCCCGTGCCCCTGCGCTGCGGCACCGCCGCCGGCGAGGTCATCCTGCTGGAGGGCGACGACTACATCGGCCACGCCATCAACGTCGCCGCCCGCCTCTGCGACATGGCCCCCGGCGGGGTCATCTATGCCGCCCCCTCCATCATCGACGGCCTGCCCAAGTGGGGCTGCGTGCTGTCCACCCAGGAGACCGCCATCCGCGGCCTCGAGCGGCCGCTGCCCGTCTCCCGGATCGGCCTCCGGGCTCTCGCCGGCCCCACCGCCCTCGACCCGGTCTGCGGCATCCCCCTCACCCGGGACGTCGCCGAGGAGTCCCGGCACGACCGGTTCGGCCAGGAGGTCTGGTTCTGCTCCGACAGCTGCCGGGACACCTGGGAGCTCCGGCCCCAGCCGGTCGCCGAGGGTCAGGGCAGCCTCCGGACCCCGCTCATCGGCACCTAGGCGGTCAGTGGGACCCGCGTCGTGAAGATCAGCCTCCGCCAGATCCTGGCCTCGGCCACCGGGGCGGTGGCCGCCGCCGTCATCGCCTCCTTCTTCGGCGTCGCCGGCACCGTCATCGGCGTGGCCATCGGCAGCATCATCGCCACCACCTTGAGTGCCCTGGTGGTCCAGTCCATCGAGCGGGGCCACAAGGCCGTCCAACAGGTCGTCGTCGCCTCGGACAACCCCCTGCTCCGCCGGTTCGGCACCACCGGGGCCGCCGGCGACGTGGCGGCCGGCGACGGCGGTCAGGCGGAGGCCGGTGCCGGCGCTGACAGTGGCCAGCCCGGCGTGGCGGACCAGGCCGGGGCCACCGAAGCCGCCGGTGCCACCGAAGCCGTCGGGCAGGCCGAGAGCACCGCCGAACCGGCCACCATCCAGCAGCCGGTGCCGGCCACCGAGGCCGTGCCCACTGCCGGCGTGGTGCCCCCGACCGGTGTGGTGCCTCCGACCGGTGTGGTGCCTCCGACCGGGGTGGCGACGGCCGGCGCCGATCCGACCCGGCCGGTGCCGGTGTCGCGGCCGGTGCCGCCGGCCCCCCCGAAGGTGGCCGCGGCCGCGGCCCGAGGCGGAACGTCGCGCCGCTGGACCGTCCGTTGGCCGGTGCTGGTGCTGTCCACCCTCGTCGTCTTCGTCGTCGCCCTGGTGGTGGTCACGGCCATCGAGCTGCTGGCCGGCAAGCCGCTGTCGTCGGTGGTGGGGTCCGGCAACCACAACTCCGGGGTGTCCTTGGATCCCGGCGCCACAGCCACCACGACTTCCACTTCCACCTCCCCGTCGACGTCCACGTCCACGTCCACGACGACCTCGACGTCGTCGTCGACCTCGACGACGGCCACGACGGCACCGGGCCAGTCCACGACGACCACCACCGGGCGGGGTTCCACGTCGACCAGCACCAGCTCCTCCAGCACCAGCAGCACGACCACCAGCACCAGCAGCACGACCACCAGCACGACGGCGCCAGGGGCGACGCCGACGACGACCAGCCCTTGAACGGCTACCAGCCCTTGAAGGCCGGGGGACGCCGCTCGACGAAGCTGGCGATGCCCTCCTGGGTGTCCGCCGAGTAGGTGATCAGCTCCTGGGCCAGGGCCTCGTCGTGGAACGCCGTGGCCCGGTCCACGTCCAGGGCCCGGTTGGTGAGCCACTTGGCCACGCCGATGGCCTTGGTGGGCGCTTCCGCCAGCCGGGCCGCCAGGGCCGCCGCCGCCGCCGGCAGCTCCGCCGGCGGCACCACCCGGTTGACCAGCCCCAGACGAAGGGCCTCGGTGGCCGGCACGTCGTCGCCCAGGAAGAACAGCTCCTTGGCCTTCTGGATGCCCACCAGCCGGGTCAGCAGCCACGCCCCGCCGGCGTCGGGGGCGATGCCGCGGCGGATGAACACCTCGATGAACCGGGCCCCTTCGGCCGCCAGCACCAGGTCGCAGGCCAGGGCCAGGTGCATGCCGCCACCGGCGGCGGTGCCGTTGACGGCGGCGATCACCGGCTTCTCGCAGTCCAGCACGGCGGCCACCAGTCGCTGCCAGCCGTTGCGGATCAGCCGGGCGGCCTCCCCGATGGTCTTGTCGGGGGCCCCCTCCGGGCGGGCCGGCCCGGTGGCCGGGTTGCGCAGGTCGGCGCCGGAGCAGAACGCCTTCTCGCCGGCCCCGGTGATCACCACCACCCGCACCGCCAGGTCGGCGGAGGCCTCTTCCAGCCAGTCCACCATCTGGTTCCGCATCGCCGCCGTCATGGCGTTGCCGGCGTCCGGCCGGTTGAGGGTGATCCAGGCCACCCCGTCGTCGATCCGCCTGGTCACGTCCTCGGTGTCGGTCATGGCGGCCTATG
The DNA here is from genome assembly GCA_964453355.1 of uncultured Acidimicrobiaceae bacterium. Taxonomy (GTDB): domain Bacteria; phylum Actinomycetota; class Acidimicrobiia; order Acidimicrobiales; family RAAP-2; genus DASZUK01. The sequence continues at coordinate 8,122 of CAYVPF010000074.1, forward strand.
CCAGCACGACCTCGGCGACAATGCCAGCCGGACGGGCCCGGCCGGAAGCTGGTCGAGGGCCGGCCGGGTGGCGGTCAGGCGGCCGACAGGGCTACCTGCGGGGGCTTGGACCGGGCACCTCGTCGATGTTTTCTCGGGGCGCCGGCGCGGAAAAGTGAGCGGATACGCTCAATTTTCCCCGCCAGTGACTCGCCAGGAAATGTCGTCCCCGTCTTCGCCGTCGGGCAGACCCCGGTGGTGGACGACGGGCAGGTCAGCGGAACCGGACGCCGGCCTCAGTCCACAAATTGTGACGCCGGTCCCACCAGCAACGGGTCGACGTCGATCGGGATCTTGCCGTCGTAGTCCAGGCCGCCCAGCACATGGGCCATGGCGTTCAGCCGGGCCCGGCGCTTGTCGTTGCTCCTCACCACCGTCCACGGTGCCCACTCGGTGTCGGTGGCCCGGAACATGGCCTCCTTGGCCTCGGTGTACTGGTCCCACTTGTCCAGTGACGCCAGGTCGGTGGGGGACAGCTTCCACTGCCGCACCGGGTCGATCCGGCGGATGAGGAACCGGGTGTGCTGCTCCGCCCGGGTCACCGAGAACCACAGCTTGAACAGGGAGATGCCGTCCCGGACCAGCAGCCGCTCCAGGTCCGGGGCCTGCACCATGAACTCGTCGTACTGGTCGTCGGTGCAGTACCCCATGACCCGCTCCACCCCGGCCCGGTTGTACCAGGACCGGTCGAACAGCACGATCTCCCCGGCCGCCGGCAGGTGGTCGACGTACCGCTGGAAGTACCACTGGCCCCGTTCCCGCTCCGACGGCTTCTCCAGGGCCACCACCCGGGCGCCGCGGGGGTTGAGGTGCTCCATGAACCGCTTGATGGTGCCCCCCTTGCCGGCGGCGTCGCGGCCCTCGAACAGGATCAGCACCCGGGCCCCGCTGTCTTTGACCCACGCCTGCAGCTTCAGCAGCTCGATCTGCAGCCGCCGCTTGGCCAGCTCGTAGTCATCCCGGGACAGCCGTTCGAGGTACGGGTACCCCTCCTTCCAGGTGTCCACCCGGCGACCGTCCGGCCACACCAGCACCGGCTCCTCGTCGTCGTACGCCACCTGGAACTGGTCCAGGTCCAGACCGCTCACTGTGGCCATCATGACCCCGATCAAAGACCACCGACATTGTCCGGGCGCGACATGACGGTGGCGAACAGGTAAAACTTTGGCTATGCAACCCCTGGGGGTCCATCATGTCGCCGTCAACGTCGACGACGTCGACCAAGCCGTCGCCTTCTACACCGACGTCCTCGGCTTCACCCTCCGCACGGACCGGCCCGAGTTCGGCATCGGCGGGGCCTGGCTGCAGGCCGGCGGCCAGCAGGTCCACCTGCTGGCCGCCCCGGTGCCGCCGGCCCTGGGCCAGCACCTGGCCGTGCTGGTCGACGACCTCGACGCCGTGGTGGCCGAGCTCCGGGACCGCGGCCTGAAGGTGCGGGACCCCTCCGAGCTGCCGGCCAGCCGGCAGTCGGTGGTGGCCGACCCGTCCGGCAACGTCGTCGAACTGCACCAGCGCCGCTAACCGACGCAACGTCGCTAACCGACGCCGGCGCCCTCCAGGGCCGGTTCCGCCGTCGCCGGGTCCAGGGCCGCCGGAGCGGCCAGGCCGCGGCGGGGGACGATGATGTCGTCGATGAGCCCGTACGCCTTGGCTTCGTCGGCCGTCATGAAGTAGTCCCGGTCGATGTCCCGCTCCACCTGTTCCACCGGCCGGCCGGAATGGTGGGCGATGATCTCGGCCATCCGCCGGGTGGTGGCCAGCACCTCGCGCAGCTGGATCTCCATGTCCGTCGGCGCCCCCCGGGTGCCGGCGGAGCCCTGGTGGATCATGATCCGGGAGCTCGGCAGGGCCAGCCGCTTGCCGGCCGCTCCGCCGCACAGGATCATGGCTGCCGCCGACATGCCCATGCCGACGCAGATGGTGGACACCTCCGGCCGGATGTGCTGGATGACGTCGTAGATGGCCATACCGGCGTAGGCCTGGCCGCCGGGCGAGTTGATGTACAAGGCGATGTCCTTGTCCGGGTCCTGGGCCTCCAGGTACAGCATCTGCGACACGATGACGTTGGCGATCTGGTCGTCCACCTCCTGGCCCAGGAACACGATGCGTTCCCGCAGCAGCAGCGAGTACAGGTCGAACGCCCGCTCGCCGCGGCTGGACTCCTCCAGGACGGTCGGTATCAGGGACATCGGCGGGCCTCCTATCGCACTGGCGACATCGCATCGGTGGTATCTCGGGGATGGTATCCCTGGCATGGTATCTCGTATTTGAGATAGCCTGAACGCGTGGCTGACCGGCACGAACCCCCATCCGGGCGACGGCACGACTCGGTGTTCCCGGGGTTCAAGGAGATGGCCGAGCGCCGCCGGGCCCTCGGGGACGACCTGGTTGGCCGCCGCCGGGCCCTCGGGCTGTCGCAGACCGAGGTGGCCGCCCGCATGGGCACCTCCCAGTCCGCCGTGGCCCGGTTGGAGTCCGGAGCCGGCGACATCCGGCTGTCCACCCTGCAGCGGTACGCCGCCGCCGTCGGCTGGTCCCTGGACTGGCAACTGGGGGACCGGTGACCGGCAGCTGGAAGACACCCGGGTGGGGGCCCGGGGCCACCGACTGGGCCGACATGGTCCGGGCCCGCATGTTCGACCGTCGGGTCGTGTTCGTGTCGGGCACCCTCGACGAGACCGCCGCCGGGCAGGCCGCCATGGAGCTCATGACCCTGGACGCCTCCGGCGACGACCCCATCCACCTGCAGCTGGACAGCCCCGACGGGTCCCTGGAGGCCGCCCTGTCGCTGATGGACATCATCGACCTGGCCGGGGTGCCGGTCCGTGGCACCTGTGTCGGCCTGGTCGGCGGCCCCGCCGTCGGGGTGCTGGCGGTCTGCACCCACCGCATGGCCACCCCCCACGGCCGCCTCCGGCTGGCCGAGCCCGCCGGGTCCTTCGCCGGGTCCGCCGCCGACCTTCAGCGGTGGGCCGCTCATCACCGCGACCGGTGGCAGCTGTTCTGCCGCCGGTTGGCGACCGCCGTCGGCCGGCCGGCGGACCGGGTGGCACAGGACCTGGAGGCCGGCCGGTTCCTGAGCGCCGACGACGCCGTCGAGTACGGGCTGATCGACGAGGTGTGCCGCCCGGACGCCGACGTCTACCGCCTTCCCGGCCGCCCGATGGGCTTCCAACCGCGCTAGTCACCGCGTCAAGCAAAGCCGCCTGTGTACGTTGGGATTCCATGTCACGTGTTCGCGTCCATAACTTCTCGGTCTCGCTTGACGGCTATGGCACCGGCGATGGTCAGAGCCTCGAAGCACCCTTCGGACATGCCGGAACGCGACTTCACGGGTGGTTCTTTGCCACGAGAACGTTTCGCGAGATGCATGGCGAACCTGGTGGAAGTGTCGGGGTCGATGACGCCTTCGCCAGCCAATGGACGCCGGGGGTCGGGGTCGAGATCATGGGACGGAACAAGTTCGGACCCCAACGCGGTCCGTGGGTCGACGAGGAGTGGAGAGGCTGGTGGGGCGATGACCCGCCCTTCCACTCCCCGGTGTTCGTGCTCACCCATCACCCCCGTGCCTCGATCGAGATGGCCGGTGGGACCACCTTCCACTTCATCGACGCCACCCCTGACTCGGCCCTTCAGGCGGCTCGGGAGGCAGCCGGTGGCCTTGACGTCCGCATCGGCGGAGGGGTGTCGACCATCCGGCAGTTCCTTGCCGCCGACCTGGTCGATTACCTGCACGTCGTCGTCGTGCCGGTACTCCTTGGACGCGGGGAACGACTCTGGGACGGGTTCGAGGAGCTCGATGAGCGCTTCGACGTGGAGTCGGTCAGCTCCCCGAGCGGCGTGACGCATCTGACGTTCACTCGCCGCTCCCGGCCCGCTCCCGGCTAGCCCGGCGAGGTAAAGGCCTGCAGCCACCCGGGGACCCGGCCGGGTCGGCCGCCGACCAGGACCCCGTGGACGGTCACCGCTGTCGCCCCGGGCTGGCCGTCCACGGTCAGGAGGTACCCGATCTGGAAGGTGGCGCCCCGGACCGAGGCCAGGGTGAGGTGGACGTCCACCACCTCGTCGAACCGGAGGGGGCGAAGGTACCGCACGGCCACCTCGACCACCGGGAACTCCACCCCTACCCGGCCCTACGGGA
>CAYVPF010000075.1:0-12076 GCA_964453355.1 uncultured Acidimicrobiaceae bacterium
GGACGTGGTCGACGTCGTCGACCACTACGGCGACACCATCGTCCAGGCCCGCTACGACGGCGACTACGACAAGACCAACCTGCCCGACGAGCTGGTCATGGCCAATTACTTCACCGTTCGTGACGACCGCATCGTCAGCCTGGCCGTCATCTTCAACCAGCCGTCGCCCTTCTGAGCGACCCCTATGAGCCACCCCTCGGCCCATCTCGCCGGGATCTCCGGACTTTTTTACCCTTAGGATAAGGAGAGGTAAAAAAGTCCGTTCCAGGAGGTCCACAGGTGGCGATGGGAGAACTGGCCGGCCACGAGGTGCCGATCGTCTGGGAGGGCCGTCGAGCCAAGGCCTTCGTACCCGATCCTCTCGCCGTCCGGGACCTCGGGCTCGACCCGCCAGCCGTTGCCGCCGCCGCGGCCGCGGCCGCCGACGTCATCACGGCGGCCGGCTCGCTCGAACCTCGGTACGAGCCGATGGCGCGGCTGCTGTTGCGCGCCGAGGGCGTGGCGTCGTCGACCATCGAAGGCATCCGTGCTCCGCTGGCCGACATCGTCGTAGCCGCGATGCTCCCGGAGTCGACGTCGCCCGCGGCCTGGGTCGCGGCCAACCTTGCCGTGCTCACCGAAGCCCTGGCCCACGCCGACGATCGGGATCTCACCCTGGAGGACCTGTGCGGATGGCACCGCACCCTGATGACCGGTAGCCCGTTGCCCCAGCGGTACGTCGGGGTCCTGCGCGACGAGCAAGGCTGGATCGGCGGCACCGATCCGACCAACGCCGCCTTGGTGACCCCACCGCCGGATGCGCTCGATGATCTGGTCGACGATGTCGTCGCCTACGTCAACCGCACCGATCTCGACCCGGTTGCCCAAGCGGCGATCGCCCACGCCCAGTTCGAAGTCGTCCACCCCTTTGCCGACGGCAACGGGCGGCTCGGTCGGGTTCTCGTCTCGTGGATCCTGGCCCGCCGGCTGTCACTGCTGGTGCCACCGCCGGTCAGCGTGGCCATCGCCGCCGATGTCGGCGGCTACCTAGCCGGACTGGCCCTCTACCGGTACTCGGACCACAACGCCTGGGTCCGCTGGTTCGCCGGCGCCGTCCGGTCCGGTGGTACCGCGCAGCGCCGGTTGGCCACCGAGGTGGCGGCCCTCGTCGAACGTTGGGCCCGGCAGATGAGGGCCGCCGGCATCCGTCAGGACTCGTCCATCTGGAAGGTCATCGAGCTGGTCCCCCTCCATCTGGTCCTGACGGCGACCGACGTCGGTCGTCAGCTTGGCATCTCCAGCAAGGCTGCCGGTCAGGCCCTCCACCGGCTGGAAGTCCTCGGGATCCTGGCGTCGCACGGGACGTTGCCCTCCCACGGGGGCCGGCCTCGGGCCGTGTTCGTCAGCCCCGACCTACTGGCCCTGGCCGGTTCGAGCCCGCTGCGCTGACTACCTCCGGCCGACGGGATCCTGGTGCAGGGGGGTCGACCGCCGCCCTCCTCATTGGTACATTAGTCAAGTAATGAACCAAGGAACGACGGACCGCAGGAGTCAGGCGTCCGGACGCCGCGCCGGGTCGGGGAGCGGCAGGGAGGACGACGACCGTGCTGGATGACGGCACGCCGCTGTTCGCCCAGATCGCCGACCGGCTGGCCGAGGACATCGCCGACGGCTCCCTGGCCGAAGGGGACCGGGCGCCGTCGAGCAACGAGCTGGCCGCCTTCTACCGGATCAACCCGGCGACGGCGGCGAAGGGGATCAACGTGCTGATCGACGACGGACTGTTGGAGAAGCGCCGGGGCGTCGGCATGTTCGTGGCCGCCGGCGCCCGCCAGCGGCTGCTGGATGGCCGCCGGCAGCAGTTCGCCGAACGGTACGTGCTGCCGCTGGTGGTCGAGGCCGACCGGTTGGGGATCGGCACCGACGCCCTGGTGGCCCTCGTCCGCGAGTCCCGGGTCCAAGACAGTCGCTTCCAGGAAGGAGCCACGCTGTGACCGCCACCATCTCGATCAGCGGCCTGAGCCGGCGCTACCGCGGCCAGCTGGCCTTGGACGACGTCAGCCTCGAGGTGGACGGCCCGTCCATCACCGGGCTGCTCGGCCGCAACGGCGCCGGCAAGAGCACGCTGCTGCGCATCATCGCCGCCCAGGAGTTCGCCTCGACCGGCCGGGTGGAGGTGCTCGGGGCCAGCCCGGTGGAGAACGACCCGATCCTGCGCCGGATGGTGTTCGTCCGGGAGGACCAGGTGTTCCCGGACTTCAAGGTGTGCCATGCGGTCCGGGCGGCGTCGTGGTTCTATCCGCACTGGGACGCCGACCTGTGCCGGTCGCTCATGGCCGACTTCGACCTGCCGGCCAACCGGATGATCAAGAAGCTGTCCCGGGGGATGCGGTCGGCCCTGGGCATCGCCATCGGGTTGGCCGCCCGGGCCGAGGTGACGCTGCTGGACGAGCCGTACGCCGGTCTGGACGCGGTGGCCCGCCAGCTGTTCTACGACCGGTTGTTGGCCGACTACGCCGAGCAGCCCCGGACGATCCTGCTGTCGACCCACCTCATCGACGAGGTGGCGGACCTGCTGGAGCGGGTGGTGATGATCGACCACGGACAGGTGATCCTGGACGCCGAGGCCGACGACATACGAGGGGGAGCCACCACGGTGCGCGGCCCGGTAGCGGCGGTAGAGGAGTTCGTCGCCGGCCGGCCCACCTGGGACCGCCGGAAGGTGGCGTCGCAGCTGTCGGTGGTACTGACCGGCACCCTGGGTGACGGCGACTGGGCCCGGGCCCGGGACCTTCACCTCAACCTGGAGCCGATGTCGCTGCAGCAGATGGTGGTCCACACCGCCGGCCGGCACGCCGAGACCCAGAAGGAGAGGACCAACGTATGACCGCCCTCGTCAACACGGCCCGGTACCACCTGACGAACCGGGTCAACTACCTGGTGTTGCCCTGGGCGATCCTGACGTTCGCCTTCGTCATCGACGTGGTCATCCTCGCCCTCACCCCGGTCGGCAACACCTCCCACCGTTGGGTGGGTGGTACGGCCACCATCTACGTCGTCCTGTTCGCCGGCGGCCTGGTCTCCGTGTCCCGGTCGCTGCCGTTCGGGCTGACCCTCGGGCTCAGTCGCCGGACCTATTACCTCGGCACCGCGCTGTTGTCGGTGATCCTGGCCATCGTCTACGGCGGCGTGCTCACCGGGCTGCAGGGCATCGAGCGGGCCACCGGCGGCTGGGGGATGAACATGGCCTTCTTCCGGGTGCCCTACCTGCTCAATGGCCCCTGGTACGAGAGCTGGCTGACGTCGCTGGTCTTCCTGGCCCTGCTGTTCGCCTACGGCATCTGGTACGGCCTGATCTTCCGGCGGTGGGGCATGGTCGGTCTGATGACGTTCACCGCCACCCAGGTCGCCGTGTTGACGGCGGGTGCCGTGGTGGCGTCGTGGGCTCACGCCTGGGGCAGCATCGGTCACTTCTTCACCAGCCTCAGCGCCATGGGCCTGACCGGGGTGCTGGCCGGCCTGGCCGTCGCCCTGCTGGCCGGTGGTTTCGTCACCATGCGGCGGGTCACGGTCTGACGGGGCCGTACCCGCTGTACCCCCGTCTGCGCCGTACCCCTGCTGCCCGGAGGGAAGGCGGGCTGGACCGTCCCCGAACCGTCCATGACGGCCGGCTGGCGTTTAGGCTCGATGGTCGGACGATCCCGCGGTGGATCGGCGGTAAGGAGGGGTACGTGAGCGGTTCTCGAGTCGTCGCGGTGGGGCACTTCCAGCCGGAAGGGATCATGACCAACGCGGACCTGGAGAAGCTCGTGGACACGAGCGACGAGTGGATCCGCCGGCGGGTGGGCATCGAGACCCGGCACATCGCCCCGGCGGAGATGACGGTCGGGGACATGGCCACGGAGGCGGCCCGGCACGCCATGGCCCGCGCCGGGTGGTCGGCCGACGACGTCGACCTGCTGATGGTGGCCACCTGCACGACGACGGAGCGGTCCCCCAACGTGGCCAGCCGGGTGGCGGCCGGGCTGGGTATCGCCGGGCCGGCGGCCATCGAGGTCAACACGGCCTGCTCCGGCTTCACCCACGCCCTGGCCCTGGCCGACCACACCCTGCGGGCCGGGGTGGCCCGCCGGGCGGTGGTGGTGGGGGCCGACAAGCTGTCGGCGGTGACCGACTGGACGGACCGCGGCACCTGCGTCCTGGTCGGCGACGCCGCCGGTGCCGTCGCCGTCGAGGCGGTCGACGGCGACCCGGGCATCGGGCCGGTGGTGTGGGGGTCGCTGCCCCAGCTGGGTGACGCCGTGGTCATCGACGGGCAGCCACCGGTGTTCTCCCAGGAGGGGGCCGCCGTGTACCGCTGGGCGACCACCGTCCTGCCGGACATCATCCGGGAGACCTGCGCCCGAGGCGGCGTCGAGCTGGAGGATCTGGCGGCGATCGTGCTGCACCAGGCCAACCTGCGCATCATCGAGGCCATCCTGGGCCGGCTCGGCCCGGTCAAGGCCGTGGTGGCCCGCGACGTGGTCGAGTCCGGCAACACCTCGGCGGCCAGCATCCCGCTGGCCCTGTCGAAGCTGCTGGAACAGCAGCACATCGAGCCCGGAGCGCCGATCCTGCTGCTCGGGTTCGGCGGCGGCCTGTCGTACGCCGGTCAGGTCATCCAGGCTCCATAAAGCCCCGTCCGGCTGAGCGTCGTCCGGCTGAACCCCGTCCGGCCCGGCCCCGGTTCAGGCTGGGGCGGGCTCGGGCATGGGGGAGCCGAACCGGATGACGTTGCCGTCGGGGTCCACGTGGGAGCCCTCCCGCAGGTCGTACGGCGTGGGGCCGACCGGTCGGGTGAGGCCGCCGATGCCGGGCTTGGTCCACTCGTCGTAGAGGGCGTCGGCGTCGTGGACGTACAGGTAGGCGACGGCGCCGTCGCGGTCGGGGTCGTGGCCCGGGCGGACGGCCAGGTGCAGCCCGGTGCCGTCGCGGTCGGCGAACCCGTAGTCGGCGCCGCCGTCGTAGGCCCCGTCGTCGTAGGCCCCATCGTCATAGACCGTGGTGGTGAAGCCCAGGGCGGTGTAGTGGGCCAGGGCGGCCGGGAGGTCGCGGACGGAAAAGATGGGACTGAACTGGCGGAGCTGCCGCGGCGGGCGTGGTGGCCGCCGGATACCGGTGTCGGTGTCCAGGTTGTCGGCCTTGATCTCGGCCAGGGCCAGGAGGGCGGCGCGCATGGCCTGCACGTTGTCGGCGGACACCCGATCGCATAGCTGCTCGTCGACGTGCTCCACGGCCCGACCGACGACGTCCACCACCTCGCGGCCCCGGTCCGTCAGCCGTAGGTCCACCCGGCGACGGTCGTCCGGGTCGGGCCCCCGCTCGACGTAGCCCAAGTTGACCAGGGTTTCCACCAGTTGGCTGACGGCCTGCTTGGTAACTCCGAGGCTCCGGGACAGGCTCCGCCGGGGTCCGCTGCCGTCCGAGTTGTCGATCCCGGTCAGGACGAACGCCCCGTTCCTCGGCAGGTCCTCGACCCCGATGGCCTGCAGCTGCACCCTGACGGCCTGGGCGTACACCCCGCGGGCGGCCCGCATCAGGGTGGGGGTGGCGTAAAAGGGCTCTGCGCTGAAGGGCTCTGCGCCGAAGGGCTCTGCGCCGAAGGGCTCTGCGCCGGAGGGCTCTGCGTCGTCGCTCACGGGACCACCCTAAAGTCAACTGACTTGATGGTCAAGTAGATTGCCTAAGCGGCCCCGGCCCCGGCCCCGGCCCCTGGCCGGCTCAGGGTTGGCGGCGGCGGGCGGCCAGGGCGTCGGCCCGGCGGGGCAGGCCGGGGGCGTCGAGCACGGCGCAGACGTCGGCAAAATCGGCGGTGGGCCCGGTCCAGCGGAGGTCGTCGACGGCGGCGAGCAGGGACCGGTCGACGCGCAAGGTGGCCAGGTGCCGGAACAGCCGGGCGTCGTCACGGTGGTCCCGCAAGGTGGTGGCCAGCTTGGCGGCCCCCCGGACGGTCAGGTCCCAGGCGGCCGGGTCGTCGGGGATGTCGTCCAGGTGACCCCACCGGGCCAGCACGGTGGCGGCGGACCGGGCTCCCCAGCCGGGGAGCCCCGGGAAGCCGTCGGCGCTGTCGCCGACGAGGGCCAGGTAGTCGGGGATGGACGCCGGGGGGACGCCGAACTTGGCGGTCACCCCGTCCTGGTCGAGGACCAACGACTTGCGCCGGTCCAGCTGCACCACCCGGTTGCCCCGGACGCACTGGCCCAGGTCCTTGTCCGGGGTGCAGATGACCACCTGGTCCACCGTCGGATCGTCGGCGGCCACGGCCGCCGCGCTGGCCAGGGCGTCGTCGGCCTCGACCTCGTCCATCGGCCACACCGTGACCCCGAGGGCCTCGAGGGCGGCCTCCAGGGGCCAGGCCTGCGACCACAAGTCCGGGTCGACCCCGTCGCCGGTCTTGTACCCCGGCCACAGGTCGTTGCGGAACGACTCGATGACGTGGTCGGTGGCCACCCCGACGTGGGTGGCGCCGTCTTCCATCAGCCCGAGCACCGACCCCAGCACGCCGCGGACCGCGGCCACCTCGGCGCCGTCGGCGTTGCGGTGCGGCGGCGCCCCGAAGAAGTGCCGGAACAGTTCGTAGGTGCCGTCGACCAGGTGCACCCGGAACGGGGCCTCGGCGAGCATGGGCGCGAGGGTACCGTGGCCTGGATGCGGCGGCAGGACCATCCCGGGGGGCTGTGCACCTGGCACTTCGGCCTGGACGGCCCCGGGGTGCTGGCCGCGGTGACCACCCGGCACGGCGGCACCAGCACCGGGCCGTACCGGGGGCTGAACCTGGGGTACCACGTCGGGGACGACCCGGACCGGGTGGCCGACAACCGCCGGCTGCTGTGCCGGGCCGTGGGGGTGGACACGGTGACGGTGCCGGACCAACGGCACGGCCGCCGGGTGGCGGTGGTCGACGACGCCCTGGCCGGGGCCGGGTACGGCTCTGACGAGGATGCCAGGGAGCGGCTGGCGGCCACGGATGCGCTGGTGACCGACCGGCCGGGGGTGGCGTTGGGGGTGCTGATGGCGGACTGCGGCCCGGTGGTGCTGCTGGATCCGGCCCGGCGGGTGCTGGCGGTGGCCCATGCCGGGCGGCGCGGCACGGTGCTGGACGTGGTCGGGGCCACGGTGGGGGTCATGGTGGACCTGTTCGGCACCGATCCGGCCGACCTGCGGGCGGGGGTCGGTCCCTGCATCGGGGCGGCCAGCTACGAGATCGGGGGTGCCGCCCTGGGGGAGACCGAGGCGGCGCTGGGGGACCGGTTCCTGACGGCGTCCCGGCCGGGCCACGCCCGCTTCGACCTGCCCGGGGCCATCCGGCTGCGGTTGGCGCAGGCCGGGGTGCCGGACGGCCAGGTGGAGATGGCCGGGGCGGACACCTGTCGGAACACCGCCGACCTGTTCTCGGACCGGGCGGACCGGCCGTGCGGGCGGATGATGCTGGTGGCCGCTTTGCGGTGACCGGCCCGGCGGGGGGCCGACCGTACCGGCGGCCCCCGACCCGCTCCCCCACCCGGGCCGGCCGTTGTTGCATGGGTCGCGCCGGCACAAGAAATTGAGCGGATCCGCTCACTTTCTCGCGCCGGCGCGGTCTGAGGAAATTGTGAAAGCGGACGGTCCCGACCCTTTCGACGGACCGATGATCCGGCGCCACCGACGCCGTCGGACCTAGTGACCGAGAAATGCCGACGACCCAAGCACCGACGACCCAAGCACCGACGACAAGGAGCAGCTGATGCCCACCCGTGACCACGCCCCCGCCGGCTCGCCCTGCTGGGCCGACCTGTGGACCTCCGACGTGGCGGGCAGCCGCCGGTTCTACGGCGAGCTGTTCGGCTGGGAGGCCGAGGACCCCGAGCCGCTGTTCGGCGGCTACTTCAACTTCACCCGCCACGGCGTCCGGACGGCCGGGTGCATGGGGGACATGGGCGAGATGAAGGCCAGCGACACCTGGAAGGTGTACCTGGCCACCGACGACGTCGCCCGGACGGTGGCCGCCGCCGAGGCCAACGGGGCCGACGTCTTCGCCGCCGGCATGCCGGTGGCCGACCTGGGCATCCAGGCGGTCATGACTGACCCCACCGGGGCGGCCCTCGGGGCCTGGCAGCCTGGCACCTTCCCCGGGTTCACCGTCCTCGGGGAGCCCGGTGCGCCCAGCTGGTTCGAGCTGCACACCCGGGACTACGCCACGGCCGTCGACTTCTACCGGACCGTCTTCGGCTGGGACACCGCCGTGGTCGCCGACGACGACCAGTTCCGGTACACCGTGGCCCACGGCCCCGACGGCGAGGAGCTGGCCGGCATCATGGACGCCTCGTCGATCCTCGGCGACGGGGTCCCGGCGCACTGGTCGGTGTACTGGGAGGTCGACGACGCCGGGGCTGCGGTGGCCCAGGTCAAGGCCCTCGGCGGGTCGGTGGTGGCGGACGTGGAGGACACCCCCTACGGCCGCATCGCCACCGTCTGCGACCCGGCCGGCGCCGAGCTGCGGCTCCGCACCGCCCCACCGGCCTGAGCCGGGGTCCGGCCGCGCCTCAGGAGTTGAGGTACCGGACCACCGCCATGACCCGGCGGTGCCGGTCGTCGTCGCCGGAGGGCAGGTCCAGCTTCATGAAGATGTTGGCGACGTGCTTCTCGACGGCGCCCATGGACACCACCAGGGTGTCGGCGATGGAGGCGTTGGACCGGCCCTCGGCCATGAGGGCCAGCACCTGCCGCTCACGGGGGGTCAGTCGGCCCAACGGGTCGGTCCGCCGGCTGCGGGCCAGCAGTTGCCGGACCACCTCGGGATCGAGCACGGTGCCGCCGTCGGCCACCCGGCGGACGGCGTCGAGGAAGTCGGCCACGTCGGCCACCCGGTCCTTCAGCAGGTAGCCGATGCCCCGGGTGTCGCCGGCCAGCAGCTCACCGGCGTACTGCTCTTCGACGAACTGGGACAGCACCAGCAGGGCGACCTGCGGCCACCGCCGCCGGATCTCGATGGCCGCCCGCAGCCCTTCGTCGCGGTGGGTAGGCGGCATCCGGACGTCGACGACGGCCAGCTCGGGGAGGTGCCGGCCGACGGCGTCGATGAGGGCGTCGCCGTCGCCGACGCCGGCCACCACCTCGACGTGGTCCTCGGCCAGCAGCCGGGCGATGCCCTCGCGCAACAGCACGCTGTCGTCGGCGATCACCGCCCGCACGGGATCACCGCCTCGATGGTCGTCGGGCCGCCCGGCGGGCTGAGCACCGAGAAGTGGCCGTCGACCGCGGCCACCCGGGCGGCCAGCCCGGTCAGGCCGCCGCCGGGGGCCGCCGTCGCCCCACCGCGGCCGTCGTCGCGGACGACCACCCGCAGGTCGTCGCCGGCCCAGCTGATGTCCACCCAGGCCCGGGTGGCGGCGGCGTGCTTCGTGACGTTGGTGACGGCCTCGGCCACGACGAAGTAGGCGACCGTCTCGGGGACCCGGTCGGGCCGGTGGTCCAGGTGCAGGTCCACCTGCACCGGCACGGCGCAGTTGGCCACCAGGCCCGACAGGGCGGCGTCCAGCCCGCGCTCGTCCAGCACCGACGGGTGGATGCCGCGCACCAGGTTCCGCAGGTCCTCCACCGCGGTCTTGGCCTCCTGGTGGGCTTGGTCCAGCAGGCTGCGGGCCGAGGCCGGGTCGCTGTCGAAGTGCGCCTTGGCCAGCCCCAGCTCCAGGGCCAGTGACACCAGCTTGGGCTGGAAGCCGTCGTGGAGGTCCCGCTCGATCCGCCGCCGTTCGCCCTCGGCCGACTGCACGGCCAGGGCCCGGGTCTCGGCCAGCCGGCGGACCTCCGACGACAGCTGGTCCTTCTGGCCCGGTCCGAACAGGGACCGGGCCACGAACAGGTCGGCGGCCACCGCCAGGCGGACCACCAGCGGCCAGACCAACAGGCCGGCGACGCCGAGCAGGACCACGAATACCCGGCCGACCGGCCCCAGGCCGCCGCCGACCAACAGGCCGGTGAACTCGATGCTGTTGGTCAGCCAGATGGCCGCCAGGAAGGCGGCGACGGCGGTCGCCGGGAGGTGGGCCAGCTCGTACCAGAGGGGCCGCCGGGCCGCCGGCCACTGCACCAGGGCCCGCCGCCGGTGCCGGCCGGCCACGCCGGGGGGCAGGTCGGGCGCCGGCGGCAGCTCCAGGGCGGTGCCGGTGAACTGGCGGAGGCGCCGCTGGTCGAGGGCGGCCAGCCAGCCGGCCAGCCGCAGGGCCCAGGCCATGGTCAACGTGCCGAGGCCGACCACCCAGGAGACGGTGGCCGCGGCCAACAGGGCGACGGTCACGGCGGTGAACGCCATGGCGGCCAGCAGCAGGGACACGACCAACCCGATGACGTTCCACCAGGTCCGCGGCGACACCGGCCCGAGGAGGACGGCCAGGGCCGTCCGGCCGGTCCGACCCCCCGCGGGGTCTCGAGCGTCCGGGGCCCCTGCCGGGTCCCTCTGGGGGTACTGCACCGAAGCCACGATAGGTCGGGGGGTCCCGTCCGGCGTTGTGGCCGGCCCCCGTCCCGGGGGTGGGGTTGGCCCTACCCCCGGCCTTCGGGGCCGTCCCATCGACCGCCGCCGCCGGTCCCTTCATGATCGGACCATGCCTGCCGCCACCCGACACGAGGTCCCCTCACCGCCCCCGCCGCCGCCGCGTCCGGTGCCCCCCGCCCCGATGCCCGCCGCCGTGGAGCTGCGGGCGGTCACCAAGCGGTACGGGTCACGCCGCCGGGGGACGCACGCCCTGGACTCGGTCACCGCCGAGTTCCCCCGGGGGACCCTGACGGCGGTCATGGGGCTGTCCGGGTCGGGAAAGTCGACCCTGTTGCAGTGCGCCGCCGGCCTCGACCGGCCGACGTCGGGGTCGGTGCACCTCGGCGGGGTGGACCTGCGGTCGCTCTCCCGCCGGCGGCTGACGGTGTTGCGTCGCCGCCGGATCGGGTTCGTGTTCCAGGCCCTCAACCTGGTGCCGACGCTGTCGGTGGCCGAGAACATCGCCCTGCCCCTCCGGCTGGACCACCGACGGGTCGACCGGGACCGGGTGGCCCACCTGGCCCGCCTGGTGGGCATCGAACGGGAGCTGCGGCGGCGCCCCGACACCCTGTCCGGCGGCCAGCAGCAGCGGGTGGCCATCGCCCGGGCGCTCGTCGCCGACCCCGAGGTGGTGTTCGCCGACGAGCCCACCGCCGCCTTGGACCCGTACACGGCCGAGGTGGTCCTCGACCTGCTCCGCCGGGCCGTGGACGAGCTGGGCCAGACCGTGGTCGTGGTCACCCACTCTCCGCAGGTCGCCACCTACGCCGACCGGGTCCTGCTGCTGCACGGCGGCCACCTCGTGGGCTGGACGGCGTCGGGGGACCCGGCGTTCCTGGCCCGGCAGCTCCTGGACCTCGGCCGGGACCAGCGCGGTCGGGGCCCTGTGGATCGGGGCCCTGGAGATCGGCGCCAGTCGTGAGGCAGCTGATAGCCACCTTGCGGAGCCGGCCGGGACCGCTCGTGGGCACGTTCGTGGCCCTGTGCATGGCCGCCCTGGTGGTCACCGTCACCGCGACCATGGTCCGGGTCTCGGAAACCCTGACGGTGCCGGCGCAGCGGCTGGCGGCCACGGCTGCCGTGGTGACCGGCCACCAGGACGTCACGGTGACGTCCGGCCACGGCCGGTCGGCGACGACCAGCAGCGTGACCATGAACGCCTACCGCCGGCTGCCGATCGCCCTGGCCGGCACCCTGGCCACGGTGCCCGGGGTGGCCGCCGCCGTGCCCGACCAGTCGGTGCCGGTGGGCCTGGTGTTGGCGAACGGGCACACCGTCACCGGGTCCTCCGCCGATCCGGTGACCGGGCAGGGGTGGCAGAGCGCCGTCCTGGCCCCGTTCACCCTCCGTCGCGGCCACCAGCCGGTCGGCCCGGACCAGCTGGTCGTCGGGGCCGGCCTGGCCCGGAGCGCCGGCCTCGGCGTCGGCAGCACCGTCCGCCTGGCCGGACAGGACCGGCCGCCGTTCCTGGCCGTCGGCCTGGCCGGCACCGCCGCCGGCAACCCCGCCGGGGACTGGACGGTGTTCTTCTCCGACGCCGAGGCC
>CAYVPF010000076.1:0-5273 GCA_964453355.1 uncultured Acidimicrobiaceae bacterium
CCATCCTGACCGGCCGCATCCCCCGGCCGGACGTCCTGCCCGGCCTCGCCCTCCGGTTCGGTCGGCACCGGCAGGTGGTGGCCTCCCTGCTGGCGTTGCCGGTGCTGCTGGTCCTGTACAGCGTGGCCCCCGGCCTGTGGCTGTCGGCGGTGGCCCTGCTGCTGGTCGGCTTGGCCTACATCGGGGTGCTGTCCGGCCTGAACACCGTGGTGCAGCTGCGGGCCCCCACCGAGGCCCGGGGGCGGGTGCTCAGCCTGTTCATGCTGTCCCTCGGCACCGTCTACCCCGTCGGCGCCGTGCTGCAGGGGGCCATCGGCGCTCACGTGGGCGTCCGCCAGATCACCGTCGCCGGTGCCGGCCTGCTGCTGGCCGTCCTGGTGGTCGTGGCCCTGCGCCGGCCGGCGGCCCTGCGGGCCCTAGGGTGACCGCCGGTGGAGGTTCTCGGGGCGCAGCAGGCGGAGGACCGCCAGCGACGCATGGCCGGCGCCCTGGCCGCCGCCGGCTGCCGCCGCGGCGACCGGGTGGCGTTCTGGCTGCCGTCGTCGGCCGACCTGCTGTGCGCCGTCCTCGGCGCCGCCCGCACCGGGGTGGTCCCGGTGCTGCTGAACGCCACCCTGCTGCCCGCCGAACGGGACCGGCTGCTGGACGACGCCGATCCCACCCTGTCCGTCCTCGACCCCGGCGCCCTGGCCCGGCTGGCCGACGGCCCCCCGGTGGACCTGGCCCCGCGGCCGTTGACCCGGCCGATGCACTACACCTCGGGCACCACCGGCCGGCCCAAGGGGGTGACCACCGGGCTGTGGGACGACCCGACGGCGGCGGCCGTGTTCGACGACGAGGCCGACGTGTGGGGGTTCGGCCCCGGCGACCTCCATCTGGTGTGCTCCCCGATGTACCACACCGTCTCCATCCGGTTCGCCGCCGGCACCCTCCTCCGCGGCGGCTCGCTGGCCATCCTGGACCGGTTCGACGCCGACGTCGCCCTGGACGCCCTCCGGCAGCTGCGGCCCACCACCACCTTCATGGCCCCCACCCACCTGCACCGGCTGCTGGCCTCGCCCCGGCTGGGCGACGCCGAGCGGTTCGACTCCCTGCGACTGCTGGTCCACGCCGGCTCCCCGTGCCCGCCGGTGCTGAAGCGCGCCGCCATGGACCGGTCGGACGCCGTCTGGGAGTTCTACGGGTCCACCGAGGGCCAGTTCACCGTCTGCTCCCCCGACGACTGGCTGGCCCACCCCGGCACCGTCGGCCGCGCCCGGCCCGGCCGCCGCCTGACCATTGACGGCGACACCATCTGGTGCCACGCCCCGGAGTTCGCCCGGTTCGCCTACTGGCGCAACCCCGAGGCCACCGACGCCGCCTGGCGCGGCGACGCCTTCACCGTCGGCGACCTCGGCCACCTGGACGACGACGGCTACCTGTACCTGTCCGGCCGCCGCGACGACCTCATCATCTCCGGTGGCGTCAACGTGTACCCGGCCGAGGTGGAAGCCGCCCTCCTGGAGGTCCCCGGGGTGGACGAGGTGGCCGTGGTCGGGGTCCCCGACGACGCCTGGGGCCAGCGGGTGGTGGCCGTCGTCGTCGGCGACGCCGACCTCGACGCCGTCCGCCAAGCCGCCGACCGGCGGCTGGCCCCGTACAAGCGGCCGAAGGAGTACCGCCGGGCCGACCAGCTGCCGCACACCGCCACCGGCAAGCTCATCCGTCGGGAAGTGCTGTAATCGACCCATGGCTTTCGTCACCACCAACCCGGCCACCGGCGAGGTCGTAAAGACCTTTGACAACCACACCGCCGAGGAGGTGGACGCCCGCCTGGCCCGGGCCGCGGCCACCTTCGCCGACTTCAGCCGCACCACCTTCGCCGAGCGGGCCCGCCTGCTGGTCACGGCCGCCGAACTGTTGGAAGGGGAGATCCCCGACATCGCCCGGGTGCTGACCACCGAGATGGGCAAGACCTTCGCCTCCGCCAAGGGCGAGGCCGCCAAGTGCGCCAACGCCATGCGGTGGTTCGCCGACCACGCCGAACGGCTGTTGGCCGACGACGTCATCGAGTCCACCGCCACCACCAGCCTGGTCCGCTACCAGCCCCTCGGCCCGGTGCTGGCGGTCATGCCCTGGAACTTCCCGCTGTGGCAGGTCATGCGGTTCGCCGCCCCCGCCCTCATGGTCGGCAACGTCGGCCTGTTGAAGCACGCCTCCAACGTCCCGCAGACCGCCCTGTACCTGGAGGACCTGTTCCGCCGGGCCGGCTACCCCGACGGGGCCTTCACCACCCTCCTGATCGGCTCCGCCGACGTCGCCGGGGTCATCGCCGACGACCGCGTCGTGGCCGTCACCCTGACCGGCAGCGAGGCTGCCGGCCGGTCGGTGGCCGCCGCCGCCGGCGACGTGCTGAAGAAGTGCGTCCTGGAGCTCGGTGGGTCGGACCCGTTCGTGGTGTTGCCGTCCGCCGACCTGGACCGGGCCGCCGCCGTGGCCGTGCAGGCCAGGGTGCAGAACAACGGCCAGTCCTGCATCGCCGCCAAGCGGTTCATCGTCCACGCCGACGTCTACGACCGGTTCACCGACCGGTTCACCGACGGCATGGCCTCCCTCACCGTCGGCGACCCGTTGGACCCGGCCACCGACGTCGGGCCGCTCAACTCCCGGTCCCAGCGCGAGGAGATCGCCGGCCAGGTCGACGACGCCCGGGCCAAGGGGGCCGTGGTGGCCTGCGGCGGCGACGTCCCCGACGGCCCCGGCTGGTACTACCCGCCCACCGTCCTCTGCGAGGTGACCGCCGATATGCGGGTGTTCGACGAGGAGACCTTCGGGCCGGTGGCCGTGGTGGAGCGGGCCGCCGACCTGGACGACGCCATCGCCCTGGCCAACCGCACCACTTTCGGCCTGGGCTCCAGCGTGTGGACCACCGACCCGGCCGACCAGGCCCGGTGCATCGACCGGATCGAGGCCGGCCAGGTGTTCGTCAACGCCATGGTGGCCTCCACCTCGGAGATGCCGTTCGGCGGCATCAAGCGGTCCGGCTACGGCCGGGAGCTGTCGGCGCTGGGCATCAAAGAGTTCTGCAACGCCAAGACCGTGTGGATCGCCTGACTGTTTCCCTGGAACGGACGGCGTACCTGGACCACGCCGCCACCACCCCGGTCCGGCCGGAGGTGGCGGCGGCCATGGCCCCGTTCGCCGCCGACCGGTTCGGCAACGCCTCCGGCAGCCACCGGTTGGCCCGTGACGCCCGCACCGCCCTGGACGACGCCCGGGAAACCGTCGCCGCCGTTCTCGGTGCCGACCCCGGGGACGTGATCTTCACCAGTGGCGGCACCGAGGCCGACAACCTGGCCGTCCTCGGCACCCTGGCCCGGTCGCCCGGCACCGTGCTGACCTCCGCCGTCGAGCACGCCGCCGTCCTCGAGCCGGCCCGGGCCGCCGCCCGCCTCGGTTTCCCCCACCTGGAGGCCCCGGTCGACGGCACCGGCACCGTCGACCTCGACCGGCTGGCCGACCTGCTCGGACCGGAGGTGGCCCTGGTGTCGGTGATGCTGGCCAACAACGAGGTCGGCACCGTCCAGCCCTTCGACCAGGTGGTCGCGCTGGTCCGCCGGCTGGCGCCGCAGGCGGTGCTGCACACCGACGCCGTCCAGGCCGCCGCCTGGCTGGACCTGACCACCGTCGACGCCGACCTGGTGTCGGTCAGCGCCCACAAGCTCGGCGGCCCCAAGGGGGCCGGCGCCCTGGTGGCCCGGGTGCCCGTGCAGCCGATCCTCCACGGCGGCGGCCAGGAGCGGGAGCGGCGCAGCGGCACCCACGACGTCGCCGGTGCCGTCGGCCTGGCCACTGCCCTGGTCCTGGCCGTGGCCGAGCGGCAGACCGCCGCCGCCCGGGTCGGCGCCCTCCGGGACCGGCTGGCCGACGGCCTGGTGGCCGCCGGCGCCGTCGAATCGGTCCCCCGGGACCGGGTGCTCCCCGGCCACTGCCACCTGCGGTTCGCCGGGGTCGACCAGGAGGAGCTGCTGCTGCTGCTGGACCGCGACGGCGTCTTCGCCGCCGCCGGTTCCGCCTGCGCCAGCGGCGCCCTGGAACCCAGCCACGTGCTGCTGGCCATGGGGGTGCCGGCCGCCGAGGCCAAGACGGCCGTGCGGTTCACCCTGGGCCACACCTCCACCGCCGCCGACGTCGACCGGGCCCTGGCCGTGGTCCCGGCGGCCGTGGCCCGGCTCCGTGCCTGACAGAATCGCTGTCGTGCGCGTACTGGTGGCCATGTCCGGGGGAGTGGACTCGTCGGTGGCCGCCGCCCTGATGGTCGACGCCGGCCACGACGTGGAGGGGGCCACCCTCAAGCTGTGGGGCGGACCCTCGGACTCCGGCTGCTGTTCGGTCGCCGACGTCGACGACGCCCGCCGGGTGGCCCAGCAGCTGGGCATCCCGCACCACGTGTTCAACATGACCGACGACTTCGCCGCCGCCGTGGTGGGCCCGTACGTGGCCGCCCACGCCGCCGGCCGCACCCCCAACCCCTGCATCGAGTGCAACCGGCACATCAAGTTCGACCGGCTCCTCCACCGGGCCACCCGCCTGGGCTTCGACGCCCTGGCCACCGGCCACCATGCCCGGGTGGATGGTGCCCGGCTGCTCCGCGGCGCCGATCCGCTGAAGGACCAGTCCTACGTCCTGTCGATGCTCGGCCAGGACCAGCTGGCCCGCGTGCTGCTGCCGGTCGGCCCCATGACCAAGGACGCCGTCCGGGCCCACGCCGTCCGGCTGGGCCTGCGGACGGCCGCCAAGCCGGACAGCCAGGACGTCTGCTTCATCCACGGCGCCGAGGGCCGGCAGGGGTTCTTGGAGCGTCGGCTGCCCCTGCACCCGGCCGAGGTGGTCGACCAGTCGGGGACCACGGTGGGCTCGGTGGACGCCGTCGAGCTGGTCACCGTCGGCCAGCGCCGCGGCATGGGCCACGGCACCGACGGCCGCCGCCGGTACGTGGTGGCCGTCGACGTCCCCGCCCGCCGGGTGGTGGTCGGCGGCCCCGAGGCCGCCGTGGTCGACGCCGTCACCCTGGACCCGGCCACCGTGACCTGGGTGGCCGACCCCCTGCCGCCCGGGGGCCGGGCCATCGCCCAGGTCAGCGCCCACGGCCGCCCGGCCGCCTGCACCGTCGACCCCGGCCCGGTCGTCCGCTTCGACGTCCCCCAGCGGCCGGTGGCCCCCGGGCAGACCGTCGCCCTGTACGACCCCGCCGACCCCGACGCCGTCCTCGGCGCCGGCATCGCTGCGTGACC
>CAYVPF010000076.1:5373-12028 GCA_964453355.1 uncultured Acidimicrobiaceae bacterium
GCCGCCCGGGCGGCGGAGCTGCGGGACCTCATCGGCTACCACAACCGCCTGTACAACCAGCTGGACGCCCCCGAGATCCCCGACGCCGACTACGACGCCCTGGTCCGCGAGCTGCGGCAGCTGGAGGCCGACCACCCCGACCTGGTCACCGCCGACTCGCCCACCCAGACCGTCGGGGCCCCGGCCTCCGGCCTGTTCGCCGAGGTCCGGCACCGGGTGCCGATGATGAGCCTGGACAACGCCTTCGCCGAGGCCGACCTGGTGGCCTGGGTGGACCGGCTCCGCCGGCTGTTGCCGGACGTCGACGTGGACGGGTTGCCGTTCTCCTGCGAGCCCAAGGTCGACGGGGTGGCCATGTCCATCACCTACGTCGACGGCCGCCTCACCCAGGCCGCCACCCGCGGCGACGGGGTCACCGGCGAGGACGTCACCGCCAACGTCGCCACCGTCCGCGACGTCCCCCACCAGCTCGAAGGGCCGTACCCGCACCGCCTGGAGGTCCGCGGCGAGATCTACATGCCCACCGCCGACTTCGCCGCCTACAACGACCGGGCCCTGGCCGCCGGCACCAAGACGTTCGTCAACCCCCGCAACTCCGCCGCCGGGTCCCTGCGGCAGAAGGACCCGGCCATGACCGCCGCCCGGCCGCTGTCGTTCTGGGCCTACCAGATCGGCGACGTCGCCGACCCGCCGGCCGGCTGGCCGCCGGCCCGTCAAAGCGAGGTGCTGGCCCGGTTGGCCGCCGCCGGCCTGCCGGTCAGCCCGGACGCCCGCCTGGTCACCGGCCCGGCCGCCGCCTTCGCCCGCTGCGCAGCGTTGGCCGAGCACCGCCACGACCTGCCCTACGAGATCGACGGCGTGGTGGTCAAGGTCGACGACCTGGCCCTGCACCAGCGGCTGGGCGCCACCTCCCGGGCGCCGCGGTGGGCCATCGCCTTCAAGTTCCCCCCCGAGGAGCGCACCACCGTGCTGCGGGAGATCCAGGTGTCCATCGGCCGCACCGGCCGGGCCACCCCCTTCGCCGCCCTCGACCCGGTGTTCGTCGGCGGCTCCACCGTCAGCCTGGCCACCCTGCACAACGAGGACCAGGTCCGCCTGAAGGACGTCCGTCCCGGCGACCTGGTGGTGGTCCGCAAGGCCGGCGACGTCATCCCCGAGGTGGTCGGCCCGGTGCCGGCCAAGAAGCGGCAGCCGCCGTGGGTGTTCCCTGCGGCCTGCCCGTCCTGCGGCATGCCGCTGTCCCGGCTGGAAGGGGAGAGCGACACCTACTGCACCAACATCGACTGCCCCGCCCAGCGGGTGCAGCGCATCGTCCACTTCGCCTCCCGGTCCGGCATGGACATCGAAGGGCTCGGCGAGGAGCGGGTGGTCCAGCTGGTCCGGGAGGGCCTGGCCACCGACCCGGCCGACCTGTACCTGCTGGAGCCCGGCCCGCTGGCCGGGCTGGAGCGGATGGGGGAGCTGTCGGCGGCCAACCTGGTCCGCGGCATCGACGCCTCCCGGGCCCAGCCGTTCAGCCGGCTGCTGGTGGCCCTCGGCATCCGCCACCTCGGCCCGGCCGGGGCCCGGGCCCTGGCCCGGGCCGTCGGCACACTGGACACCCTGCTGGCCGCCGAGGCCGCCCGCATAGCCGCCGTCGACGGCATCGGGCCGGTCATCGCCGACGCCGTCGTCACCTTCCTGGCCAACCCGGTCAACGGCACCGTCCTCGACCGGCTGCGGGCGGCCGCCGTCAACACCGCCGAACCCGGCGTCCCGGCCGGCGGGACCCTGCCCGACGCCGAGCCGGTCGGCATCCTGGCCGGCAAGTCGGTGGTGGTCACCGGCACCGTCCCGGGGTACACCAGGGAGGAGGCCGCCCAAGCCATCGTCGACCGCGGCGGCAAGTCCCCCGGGTCGGTGTCCAAGAAGACGTTCGCCGTCGTCGTCGGCGAGTCCCCCGGCGCCGCCAAGACGGCCAAGGCCGAATCCCTGGGCGTCCCCGTCGTCGACGGCAGCCGGTTCGACGACCTGTTGGAGACCGGAGAAATCCCTGCCTGAGGTACTGTCCCCCGAAGGGCGGGGGGACCTCGGTAGCCTGGAGCTGCTTCGATGCCGTCCATAACCGATTCCATCGGCCGGGTCCTCGGGAACCGGTACCGGCTGATCTCCGCGCTGGGAACCGGCGCGTCGGCCCACGTGTTCCTGGCCGAGGACGTGTCGCTGCAGCGGTCCGTCGCCGTCAAGGTGCTGCAACCCGGGTTGGCCCACGACGAGTCGTTCCTGCGGCGGTTCCGGGCCGAGGCCCGGTCGGTGGCCGGCCTCAACCACCCCAACATCCTCCGGGTGTTCGACTGGGGCGAGGACGCCGACGAGCCGTACCTGGTGCTGGAGTACCTGCACGGCGGCAGCCTCCGCGACATCCTCGACCGGCAGTTCCTGCTCACCCACGCCCAGGCCGCCCGGCTGGGGGCCGAGGCCGCCCAGGGGCTGGCCTACGCCCATGCCCGTGGGCTGGTGCACCGCGACATCAAGCCGGCCAACCTGCTCTTCGACGAGGAGGGCCGGGTCCGCATCGCCGACTTCGGCGTCGCCCGGGCCCTGGCCGAGGCCGCCTGGACCGAGCCGGCCGGCGCCATGATCGGCACCGCCCGGTACGCCTCCCCGGAGCAGGCCGAGGGCCGCAACGTCGACGGCCGCTCCGACGTCTACGGCCTCGGCCTGGTCCTGTACGAGTCCCTCACCGGCCAGCTGCCGTTCGTGGCCGACACCACCGTCGGCACCCTGATGGCCCGGGTCGGGGCCATCCTGCCCCGGAACCCGGCCCTCGGTCCCCTGGACGACGTCCTAGCCCGGGCCACCACCCCCGACGCCTTCGACCGGCTGGACGCCGCCCGGATGGCCGCCCTGCTGGAGGCCATCGCCGCCTCCCTGCCGCCGCCGACGCCGCTGCCGCTACGGATCACCGAGCCCACCACCCCCGACGGCCGCGACCTCACCGCCGTCGTCGGCACCCCCACCGTCGGGGCGCCGACGCAGGTGGTGGCGCAGCCGTTCGACGTCGAGGCGGTCGAGAGCTCCCACGTGTGGAACCCTCCGGCCGTCCGTAAGAAGCGCCGCCGCAAGTGGCCGTGGCTGGTGGCCGTGGCCGGGCTGCTGGCCGCCGCCGGCGTCGGGCTGGGGCTGGCCGCCGCCAACCAGGCCTTCACCCCCAGTCATCCCACCCCGACAGTGGGCGGCAAGACCCTGGCCGCCGCCCGCCAGGCCGCCGCCGCCGACCACTTCACCGTGGCCGAGACACCGGGGCAGCACTCCATCACGGTCGCCGCCGGGTCGGTGATCAGCCAGACCCCGAAGCCGGGTACCCAGCTGAAGGAGGGGTCGGTCATCCACGTGGTCCCCTCCAGCGGGCTGCCGTCGGTCGGAGTCCCGTCGCTGTCCGGGCTGACATGCAACGCGGCCACCCGGGTGCTGGAGGACGACCACTTCAAGGCCACCTGTCCGGCCCTCCTGGCCTACACAACAGCCGGTACCATCCCGGCGGGCCAGGTCATCAACTGGTCGTACAACAGCCAGTTGAACGCCAAGACGGCCCCGTACGGGTCCACCATCGCGGTGGCCGTGTCCGAGGGCAAGAAGCCGGTGCCCGTGCCCACAGTGGCCGGCCAGACCTACACACAGGCCGCCACAGCCATCAAGGCGGCCGGCCTGGTCGCGACGCAGACGCAGAGCTACTCGACAACGGTCCCGGCCGGCACCGTCATCGGCACCACACCGGCCATCGGCACCCCCGAAAAGCTGGGCACCACCATCACCGTCAACGTGTCGCAGGGCCCCCAGATGGTCCCGGTGCCGGACGTCACCAAGGACACAGTGGCCAAGGCCACCGCCGCCCTGCAGGCCGCCGGGCTGGCCGTCGGCCAGGTGTACGGGCCGCCGAACGGCAAGGTGTTCACCAGCACCCCCCTGGCCGGCACATCGGTCAAGAAGGGGACGGCCGTCAACCTGTACACCCAGTAATGAGCGACTGCGACCTCTGCGAGGCCGCCCGCATCACCCCCTGGCACGCCGACGACGACGTCTGCTGGGTGGCCGACTGTGAGGTCTGCGGGGTGCCGATGGTGGTCTGGAAGCACCACGGCGCCGACCCGCCGGCCGACGCCGTCGACCACATGGTGGCCCAGCTGACCCGGGTGGCCGATGCCCGGTTCGGTGACGGCGGATGGTCCCTCGACCGGGTCATGCGGCAGATCCCCGACCACTTCCACGCCCATGCCCGCGACCCCGACTGGTGGTTCCGCCGCTTTCGCTGAGTACCCTGTTACGCCATGGGAGCACTGGACGGACGGGTGGCCATCATCACCGGAGCGGGTCGTGGCATCGGGCGGGAGCACGCCCTGCTGTTCGCCGCCGAGGGAGCCAAGGTGGTGGTCAATGACCTCGGCGGCGCCGTGGACGGGTCCGGCGACGACGCCAGTCCCGCCGAGCAGGTGGTGGCCGAGATCATCGCGGCCGGCGGCCAGGCCGTCGCCAACGACGACGACGTGGCCGACTGGGAGGGCGGCAAGCGGCTGATCGACGCCGCCGTGGACGCCTTCGGCGACGTGCACGTGCTGGTCAACAACGCCGGCATCCTCCGGGACCGGGTGCTCGTGAACATGACCGAGGAGGACTGGGACTCGGTCATCCACGTGCACCTGAAGGGCCACTTCGTCCCCACCCGGCACGCCGCCGCCTACTGGCGGGAGAAGAGCAAGGCCGGCGAGGAGGTGAAGGCGTCGATCATCAACACCTCCTCCACCTCCGGCCTGCTCGGCAACCCCGGCCAGAGCAACTACGGCGCCGCCAAGGCCGGCATCGCCGCCTTCTCCGTCATCGTCGCCCAGGAGCTCAGCCGGTACGGCATCCGGGTCAACGCCATCGCCCCGGCCGCCCGCACCCGGATGACCGAGTCCACCCCCGGCCTGTCCGACATCGTCCGGGCGCCCGGCGACGGCTTCGACCTGTGGGATCCGGCCAACGTGTCCCCGTTGGTCGGCTACCTGGCCACCGCCGACTGCCCGGCCACCGGCCGGGTGTTCTTCGTCCAGGGCGGCACCGTCCAGAACTTCCAGAACTGGGCCATGACCGAGTCCATCGACCGGCCCAGCCGGTGGACCGTGGCCGAGCTGGCATCCGAGATGCCCCGCCTGGGCGGCTGACTATTCGGTCATGGCCCGGAGCCGGGTGGTCAGCTCCTGGGCGCCCGCATCCCCCGGCGACCCCTGCAGGACCAGCAGCTTGGCCATGTCGCCTTCCACCCGCACCTTGCCGGCCATGAACGCCTGCATGCCGGCGCCGGCGTTGCCGTCCACCAGGATGGCCTTGGCGGTGTCGTAGTCCACCGTCACCTTCAAGTCCGGCTGGTCCAGGTGGCCCTTGTCCAGCTCGATCTCCCCCGACGACGTGTCCAGGTGGGCGTCCAGGGTGCCGTCGCCGAACGGCAGCTCGGTCACCACCAGGTTGGCCCGGACGGTGACCGCCAGCGGTGCGCTCTTGCCCCGGTACTCGGCCCGGATCTTGTGGGCTTCGTCGATCCACTGGTCGCTCAAGAACGGATACGGCATGCCGGCGGTACGTTAGCCGCGCCATCGGTAGCATGCCCTGGCGTGACCACTCCTCTCCTTCCCGGCGCCGAGCCGTTCTCCGCCACCGGCGGCCCCGACGGGGCGTTGGTCCTGCACGAGTTCACCGGTAGTCCCGCCTCCATGCGTGGGGTGGCCGAAAAGCTGGCCGACGCCGGCCTGACGGTCGAGCTGCCACTGCTGCCCGGCCATGGCACCACCGTCGACGACCTGCTCGGTTACCGCTGGGCCGACTGGTCGTCGGCGGCCGACGACGCCTACCAGGACCTGGCCGCCCGCTGCGCCCGGGTGGCCGTGGTGGGGCTGTCCATGGGCGGCGCCCTGACCTGCTGGCTGGCCGAGCGGCACCCCGAGATCAGCGGGGTGGTGGTCATCAACCCCCTGGTCGAGCCCGCCCCCGACGAGCTGCGGTCGGCCGTCCGGGAGCTGCTGGAGTCCGGCACCGAGGTGGCCCCGGGCATCGGCTCCGACATCGCCCAGCCCGGCGCCGCCGAGCCGGGCTACGACGGCACCCCCCTCCGCCCCCTCCTGTCCCTGTTCGAGGGGGTCGAGGACGTGGCGATGGCCTTGGGCGACATCCGCTGCCCGGTCCTGTTGCTGTCCGGCCGCGAGGACCACGTGGTGCCGCCCACCAACGGCGACCTCCTGGCCGCCTCCGTCGGCGGGCCCGTCGAACGGGTGTGGCTGGAGCGCAGCTACCACGTCGCCACCTTGGACTACGACCGCGACGAGGTCGAGGCCCGCACCGTGGCGTTCGTCACCGCCGTCACCGCCGGGGCCGAGGCGTGACCAATCCGCTAGGCCGCGACGAGGTGGCCCACGTCGCCCAGCTGGCCCGACTGGAGCTGACCGAGGAGGAGCTGGACCGGTTCACCGGCCAGCTGGCCCAGGTGCTGGACCACGCCGCCGACGTCGCCGGGCTGGACCTGGCCGACGTGCCCCCGACCGCCCATCCGCTGCCGGTCAGCAACGTCCTGCGGCCGGACCGGCCGGTGCCGTCGCTGGACCACGCCGACGTCCTGGCCGGCGCCCCCGAGGTGGAGGACCACCGG
>CAYVPF010000077.1:0-8127 GCA_964453355.1 uncultured Acidimicrobiaceae bacterium
GTGTCAAGTCCCGGTACCCGTACGACACTTTGGCTCCGGTACCTGGGCGACAGTCAAACCCATCAGGCCACCTTGGGCTTGCGGGGTCGGCCCTTGGGCGTGGCGAAGGCGCCGTGCTCCTTCGAGCGGTCGTGGCGGATCTGGTGGACCCGGATGACCCTGCCGTTTTCGGAGATCTGTACGGACCCGGCCACGATGGCCACCTCGACGCTGCGGCGGCCCCAACTGCGCCCGACCCGGTAGGACGCGCCGGCGAAGGAGACGGATCCCCCGGCGTCGACCGAGCGGATGACCGTCATCCCCGAACTGGCCGGGCGGGCTCGGCCCGCTCTCGGTGCTTTGGTGCTGGTCGGTGCGGTCCCACCCCGGCGTCGCTCGGCGTGGGTGGCCACGAGGACGCCTCGGTGAACGATGTCGACCAGGCCCCCTTGGACGACGACCTCCACCGGTTCGCCGGCGAAGGTCGGGCCCACCCGATAGCGGAAGCCATTGAGTCCGATCGAGCCTCGTTGATCCACCCACCGGGACACCCCCGGGGGCCGTGGTGGGGCGGTTGGCTCTTCAGCCAGCTCGAGCTCGACTTCGGTGTCGAGCGGCCCCCGAGGGGCGGCCAGAGCGAAGCGCTCGGCCGGTGGTCGGTCGCCAAGGGACTGGTGCGGGCGTTCGGTGTTGTACTTCTCGACCTAGGCATCGAGGGCTTCCTGGGCCTCTTCGATGGTGGCGTGCCGGTGGTCGTGGTCGACCAGGAACTCGTCCCTATAGGTCCGGTGGAAGCGTTCCACCTTGCCCGTCGTGGTCGGCGAGTACGGGGCGGTCAGGCGGTGTTTGATGTCGTTGTTGTGGCAGATCCGGTCGAAGAGCACCGGCCCAGGGCCGGGGCCGAAGCGGGCGGTGAAGACCTTGCCGTTGTCCGTCAGGATCTCGCTCGGGGCACCGTGCTGGTGCAGTGCGAAGGTGAGGGCGTCGCAGACCGGCTTGGCCGTGGCCCGGGCCACGATGCGGGCACAGACGCAATATCGGCTGTGGTCGTCGACGCCGGTGACCACCTTCACCTCGGTGCCATCGGCCAGATAGAACCGGCCCACGATGTCCATCTGCCAGAGCTCCATGGACCTGGAGCGCTCCCACCGCTTGTAGTCCGACCGGGCCCGCTTGCGGGCGGTGGGCTCGAGTAGCCGGTGCCGGAGGAGGGCCCGATAGATCGAGGACCGCCCGGGCACCGGCGAGACGCCCTCTCGGGCCAGATGGGTGCGGATGGTCCTCGGCCCCCAGGCCGGGTGGGCACGCCGCATCTCGACGATCCGGGCCTCGGTGACCGGGATCATCTGGTGGGGACAGCGCTCGGGCTGGGAGGTCTTGTCGACCAGGCCGGCGATCCCCGAGCTCGCATACCGCCGCAGCCAGGTGTGCACCGTCTGGCGGGTGACCCCGTTCCGCCGGGCCACGTCGGTGACCGTGGCCCCGTCGAGGACCTCGTGCACGGCCTTCAACCGCTGTTCCACCAGCCCCAGCTCCACCAACATCCGCGGGCCTCCCTCGCATCTGTGGACGTGACGCTCCACAGCAAAGGAGGTGGCCGGAGGCATCGGGGGGACCCTGATCAGGCGTGACGTGTCAAGCGGGTACCGGAGCCACTGTCGCCCGGGTACCGGAGCCGCGTCCCGAAAGTGTCAACCAGGTGCCGGAGCCACAGTGGAAAGCATGAACCGGGACTTCACAAGAAAAATGTGGTGCAAATGTGGTGCGCCGGCCCCCTGGACGCGCCACGAGGGGCCCTTTTCGGCCCCTCGCAAGCCTGTGACCTGGACTTTCCCTGGAGCGGACGACGGGATTCGAACCCGCGACCCCAACCTTGGCAAGGTTGTGCTCTACCACTGAGCCACGTCCGCGTGTGGCCCACCACCTTAGCCGCGGGGCCACCGTCGTGGGAACCAGGCCCCTCTCGGCTCACAGCGGGCCGGGCGAGAGTTTTCCGGCCGCCGTTCCCACCGCCCGCCGCTACCTCCCAGCGCCCCATCCCGACGGCGGGCAGGCGCCAGCGAGGGCTCAGTCGTAGAAGATGCTGGCGTTCGAGCCCACCGTGACCGGCAGGTTCAGGTTGGTGGTCGGACCCTCCGCCGCGCCGTAGGTCGCCGATTCCACCTCGATGTCGCCGCTCGGGTTGACATAGGCGGCGTCGAACCCGCCGGAGTAGGCGATCAGGCTCATCCCGGTGCCGGCCATCACCTCACCGATGCCCACGCCGCTCGTGTCGCCGTTGCCGGTCTCGACGGCGGTGACGCCCCCGGTGCCCGAGGAGTACATCGAGGCGATCACCCGGTAGCTCCCGGAGCAGGAGAGGCCGGGCGAGCTGCCGGCCGCCAACGTGGCGTACTGGTAGCCCATCAGTGCGTAGGGCGCGCCGGAGTAACCCTCGACGTAGAGCTGGTTCGAGGCGTTGGAGAAGGCGAAGTCGTAGGCGTTCTTCCCGCCGCCGCAGTAGGCGATGGTGGGGTACGTACCGGCGGCGATGGCGTAGTTCGAGTTCGACGCGCCCAGGTTCGAGCCGACCGTCCACACCGTCTGGGTGTTGGCCCGGAAGGCGACGTCCCAGTTGTTGCCGTTGTCGGCGTAGGCGATGCTCGGATCACCACCGGACCCGTTCGTGTCCATGCCCAGACCCATGTCGCTGGTGCCTTTGGCGGCGTTGCCGGTCACCCAGAGTGTCCCGGTGTTCGCCTGGAAGGCGATCTCGTAGGTTGTCCCCCCCAGGCAGACGATCGACGGGCTGGTGTCGGGCCGCATCCCGAGGCCGAGGTCGGAGGCCCCGGCCGCCCCGACCTTCCAGACGTCGCCGTTGCTGCCCTGGAAGGCGATGATGTAGCCGCTGCTCAGCTGGCAGCTGGACGGCGACGTACCGGTGGCCATTGTGCCGCCGGAGTTCAGCCAGGAGCCGCCCCCGTTGGAGATGGACGTCTGCAGCCACAGGTTCCCGTTGGTCTGTTCCTGGGCCACCCCGTAGGTGCCGGGCGGGTCCGGGGCCGTCGGCGGTGCGGTGGCGGAGATGTTCTCGGCCACCGTCGACGACCAGCAGGTGCCGTCGTAGCAGGCCGTGAGGTCGCCGGCCGAGTTGAACGAGACGCTGAGGCTGATGAGGTTGAACCAGCCGCGCCAGCCCCAGCCCTTGCCGATCAGGCAGTCGTACCAGGAGGACGAGCAGCCGTAGTTCTGCTGGGACAGGGCGCCGGAGCCCGAGAAGCTGAAGGCGATGTAGGGCGATCCGGTGGAGAGGCTGACGTAGTACGAGCCGCCGATGTTGAGCGACCAGTTGAACAGGCCCAGATCGATGGTCCCGCCGGGGTTGTAGCTGTACGACTCCTCGGACGTGTAGTTGAACGACCAGCTCGGGTTCACCGGCGTCGAGAGGGTGAAGACGATGCCGTTCCACGAGTAGCTGCAGTCGACCTCGGCCGTGAAGGCGGTGATCGCCGAGCCCGACATGTTGGCGACGGCCAGGGACCCGGTCACCGCCACGGTGGGGATGGTGATGGCCGTGGCCAGGTCGAAGGAGAAGCCGGCCTGGTTGCCGATGGCGGCGAACGTGCCGGAGAGGCTGCCGGTGAAGACGCCGCCGAGGTTGATCGACGAGGACACCCCGAAGCTCTCCGAGCCGGGGGCCACCGCGACCTTGAACGAGGCGGTGCCGAGGTTGAAGGTGGACACGTCGAAGTCGGCGGTGCCCATGAGGTTCGTCGCCACTCCCGACCCGTCGACCGTGAACGTGCCGGAGAGGGCCACGTTGGGGCCGTTGGCGACGGTGATCGACGTCGACCCGGACACCACGGTGGCGCCCCCCGTGTTGGACGCCGAGACGTCCAGGGTGACCCCGAACCCGGCGTACTTCACCTGGCCCACCCCGGCGAAGCTGTACTGGCCCGTGGTGGTGAACGACCCCGAGACCATGACCGCCGGGCTGCCCTGGTTGTCCAGGGTGAGCCCGGCCGAGAGGGCGGTCCACCCCACGCCGCCGACGTCGCCGACGGTGACCGAGCCCGTGGTGGCGAAGGGCCCGATGGTGATGGCCAGGTTGGAGGCCGTGAAGTTGAAGTCGCCCTTCTCGGCCGTCACCAACTGGCCGGCGGCGTTGACGATCGTCGGGCAGACGCCGTTGGTGCAGATCGGTGTCGACCAGTACATCTCGCCGCTGAGCTGGCCCTTGACCAGCCCGGCCACGTTCAGGGTGCCGCTGAAGCTGAAGCCCGACGTGTCGATGTCGACCGTGGCATCGGTCAGGCTGAAGCCGTCGGCCAGGACGGTGCCGGTGGCCGTCAGGGAGAACTGGTTCGTCACCGTGTTGGCGTAGAGGTCGAACGTGGCGTCGACGGTGACGGCGCTCGGGATCGAGACGTGGGCTGTCACCACGACCTGGAGGTTGGTGATCTGGCCGTTGGTGAAGGCGAATGTGAGCTCGCTGACGTCGATCCACGACCCCATGATCGAGAGCTCACCCGACCCGTGCAGGGTGAACGACTCGTTGTCGCCCGTCTGCACGTACGAGGCCGAGAACTCGAGATCCCGGAGCTCGAAGCCTCCGAGGTTGATTGTCCCCAGGGCCCCGGTCAAGCTCATCGACGAGGTGGACGTGGCCGGATCTTCCGAGGCGGTGCCGCTGAGCGTCAGGCTGACCCCGAGGAGTGAGGCGGCGCCGCTGAAGCTCACCACCGTGGCGCCCGTGCCCGTGTTGAACGAGGCCGAGATGGTCGCCCCCTCGAAGGTCACCGGGCCGGCCACGAACTTGCCGATGGTGGCCGACCCGCTGAAGGCGAACGTCGGGACCTCGTCGATAGTGGCGCTCAATGTCACCGGAGCCCCGAGGAAGCTGCCCTGGAAGTCGACCCCGAACCCGGGAGCGATGGTGTACGGACCGACCACGCAGCCGTACGGGGCCAGCACCAGGTCGGCGTAGCTGGCCGTGACCACACCACCCATGTTGATGATGGCCGGGCCGCCCTCGGTGCCGAACGACACATCGACGCAGGCGTTGGCCACCGAGATGTTGGCCAGCCCCATCACCGGGAACGGCGCCCCGGTGCTCATGCCCAGGGATTGGAGGATCTGGGTCGGCAGGTTCGCCGACACTTCCAGGCCCAGGTCGGGCAGGTCGTCCTGCTCACCGACCGAGATGGTCAGGGCGTTGATGTCGAACCCGGTGAGGCCAAAGGCGTTCGCCCAGATCGAGGCGGTGCCCTGGGCGATGGCCGAGATCGAGCCGGCCACCAGGTTGGTGGTCGGGTTCAGCTCGACGGCGGCGTCGATGTCGATCGTCTGGGGTGGTCCCCCCGCCGTGGCCCCCGAAATGGTGAGGGTGCCCACCTCGGTCAACTCGGTGGAGAGCCCGGTGATGCCGTTGTCGGCGATGACCAGTTGGAAGGAGGTGAAGGCGAACGTGTAGTCCGCGGTGCCCGTCGGGAAGACCGCCCCCTCGGGCACGGTGGCGGTGACGCTGAAGACGGTCGTCCCCTGGTAGAGCATGGTGACCGACACCGTGGGGAAGGTCTGATCGAAGAACGACGTGAGCCCTTCGGGCACCGTGACCCCGCCGCCCAGGTAGAGCGAGTTGGCCGGCAGCTCGAGCGACGAGCCGCTGAGTGTCACCGTCGTCGAGCCCGACGGCGCGGCGTAGTAGGCCACCGAGTTCAGCGAGATCCCCGAGTCCCCGAGGGCCGAGCTCCCCGAGCCGAGCTGGCCGATGACCAGGGTGGTGGGACCGTCCACGGTGACCGTGACGGTCAGGTTGATCGACGCCGAGAACGGCAGGGCGACCCCGAAGGTGCCGGCCCCGCTGAGCGCCCCGCCCAGGTCGTAGGTGACCGAGGCCTTGGTGAGGCTTCCCCCACCGAGGTTCAGTGACGGCAGGGTACCGGTGAAGCTCCCGGTGGTGTGCGAGGCGGCATCGGTGATCTGCCCGGAGAACCCGACGTTGACCCCGAGGATGCTCAGGCTCCCCATGGGAGCGATCGTCCAGTCGCTGGCGTCGGTGTACGAGAAGGAGATGGTCAGCGCCAGCCCGCCCACGGCCAGCGAGCCGGCCCCGGTCAGCGGCCCGTCGAGTGAGTAGGTGACCGACGAGTTGGTCAGCGCCACCCCACCGATGTTGGCGCTGGGCAGGGTGGCGGTGAACGTCCCGGTAATGGCCCCGCCGGCGTCGGCGATGGACCCCGAGGCGGTGGGCGTGGCGCCGAAGATCGTGAAGGAGCCGTTGGCCGACAGCGACCAGTCGTTGGCATCGGCGAAGGAGAACGAGATGGTGAGCGAGGCGCCGCCCACCGCCAGCGTGCCCGCCCCGCTGAGCGGCCCGTCCCAGGTGTAGGTGACCGAGGCCGCGGTCAGTGAGACCCCGTCCACGGTGGCCGAGGGCAGGGAGGCGGTGAAGGTGCCGGTGATGGCACCGGCGACGTCGGTGATCGTCCCCGACGCGCTGGGAGCGGCCCCGAACAGGGCGAACGTGCCCGTCGCCGTGGCCGTCCAGTCGTTGGCGTCGGTGTACGAGAAGCTAACGGCCAGGGAGGTGCCGGCGACCACCAGGGTTCCCGACCCGCTGAGCTGGCCGCTCGACGGGCTGCACGAGGCGGCCGTGACCGTCAGGGTGGCCGGACCGAACGTGAGGTGGCCCGACGAGATGGACGGGCAGGCCGCCGGCGGTGTCGCCGAGGCGGCGGCCGGGGTCACCGTGACCGGGGTCGAGGCGGCACCCGGGCCGTTGGCGTTCACGGCCCGCAGCTCGATCGTGGCTCCGGTGCCGTCGGTCAGCCCGGTCACGGTCACCGGGCTCGCCGTGACGGCCGGACTGAACGGGGCCCACGTCGTCCCGCCGTCGAGGCTGTCGTCGTAATTCGTGACCGCCGACCCGTTGGCGGCCCCCGGCGTGAAGGCGATGCTCGCCTGGCCGTCCCCGGGGGTGGCGACCAGGTTCACCGGCGGGTTGGGCAGGTCGGTCGGGGTCACGCTGACCGCCGCGGAAGGGGCACCGAGCCCGAGCGAGCTCACCGCGGCCAGGGCGATCGAGTACGGCGTGCCGTTCGCCAGACCCGGGACGACCACCGTGGTGGCGGTGCTGGCCGGGGAGAGGGCGGTCCAGCTGCCCCCGTTCAGCTGGTACTGGTAGTTGGTGGTGGTCGCCCCGTTGGCCGCCCCCGGGGTGAACGAGAGGCTGGCGTTGCCGTTGCCGGGGGTCGCCACCAGGCCGGTCGGTGCGCTCGGCGGGCCCGCCGGGGTGACCGAGACGGCGGCGGACTGGGCGCCCATGCCCGATGAGGTGAGGGCGGCGAGCCGGACCGAGTAGGAGGCCCCGTTGGTGAGGCCGCCGATGAGTACGGGGGTGCTGGTCGTCGCCGGAGACACCGGGACCCAGGCGCCCCCGTTCAGCTGGTACTGGTAGTTGGTCACCGTCGCCCCGTTGGAAGCCCCCGGGGAGAAGGCGATCGAGGCCTCGCCGTTCTTCGGCGTCGCCACCAGGTTCGTCGGGGCACTCGGGTACGAGCCGAGGGTCACCGAGGCCGGGCTCGACGCGGGACTGTCGCCGATGGCGTTGACGGCCCGCAGCGCTATCGAATAGGTGGTGCCGTTCTTGAGTGTGCTGATCACGCCGGGCGTGGTCGTGATGGCCGGCGAGAAGGAGACCCAGGAGCCCCCGTTCAGCTGGTACTGGTAGCCGGTGATGGCCGACCCGTTGGCCGAGCTGGGGTCGAAGGCCACCGTGGCCTGGTCGTTGCCCGGGCTCGCCGTCACGCCGCTCGGGGCCGACGGCACCAGTCCCACCTTCACCGATACCTCGGCCGAGATCGTGCCGATGCCGACCGAGGTGATGGCCGCCAGCTGGACCGTGTACTTGACCCCGTTGGTCAGCCCCGGGATGGTCACGGGGCTCGTCGTCGTCGCCGGGCTCAGCGGCGTGACCTGGGTGCTGCCCAAGGTGTAGCCGTAGTCGGTGATCGGGGCCCCCCCGTTGGTGGCGGGAGCGGTGAAGCTCACTGTCGCCTGGCCGTTCCCGCCGGTGGCGACCAGGTTGACCGGCGCCGACGCCAGGCCCACGGGGGTGACCGAGACGGAGCTCGATGCCTGTCCGAGGCCTTGGGCGTTGGCGGCGGC
>CAYVPF010000077.1:8227-10472 GCA_964453355.1 uncultured Acidimicrobiaceae bacterium
CGGATCGTCGCCACCGAGATGTCCTGGTTCACGGTGAGCACGAAGCCCAGCACGAGCGGGTGAGGGCCGGTGTAGAGGTTCTGCTCGAGCGTGACCGAGCAGCTCAGGGACTGGCCGGCCGAGACGGTGCACGGATCGCCCGCCGAGGGGGTGAGGGGCGTGAGCGACATGACCGGTGTCTGGCCGCCGAGCAGTGCCTCGAGCTGGGTGATCCCCGTCGAGGGAGTGACCGAGAGGTGGACCACGTCCCCGGCCTGGATGGGCGTGAAGCCGGTCGAGGAGACGGCGAGGTACACGTCGGTCGGGCCGTCGAGCAGCGCCGAGAGCAGCGAACCGTCGGTGATCGGGGTCGAGCCGGTGGCGTCGGTGACCCGGTGGACGGCAATGGTGGTGCCACCGCTGTCGAGGATCGAGACCGGCGTCGTCGACCGGGCGGTGACCAGGCCGTCACCGGACACCGACCGCACCGTGATGCTGGCCACCCCGAGCGGCGCGGTGCCGGACACGTCGAACGTGGGGCTCAGGCGGTTCAACGACGAGGCGGGGAACGCGCCGGCGTAGGTGCAGGTCACGGAGGACGTGCCTCCCGGGCAGGACCATCCCGACGCGGTGAGGGGGCTCATCGAGATCCCGGGAGGGAGCGTCAGCGTGTCGGTCAGGCCGGTCGGGACACCGTCACCTGAGTAGTGGACGACATCGAACACCCCGGAGCTGCCGCGTACCAGGCTGCTCGGGCCCTCCGGGCGCAGGTCCACCTGGAGGTGGCCGGCGCTGCGGGGCAGCAGCATCATGCGCTGGGCCACCTTCTCGCTGGTGGCCGTGCCCGACGAGTAACTGACCAGCGTCGACGACCAGGGGTCCACGGTGCCGACCAGCGGGTTCGCCGAGGTCGACAACGCCGTCCGCCCGATCCTGGCCACCGACGTCCCCACGGTGTAGCTCAGGGTCAGGGGGGCCGACGTGGCCCCGGGACCGAGTGTCGATGCCGTCAAGGCACAGACCGGTGAGGCCCTCGCTGGTCCGGTGCAGCTCCAGCCCGACGAGAGGTTCGTCCAGCTCGCCACGACCCCCGGGGCGAGCACGCCCGAGATCGTGACGGCCGGGTGGGCTCCGGACCGCTCGTCGGCGGTCGTGGCCGGATTGTCGACGGTGTAGGACACCTGCACCGTGCTGCCCAGCGCCGCGGTGTCGCTTCCCGACCTCTGCAGCTGGAGTCCAGTCGATATCGCCGATGCATCCGGAGCGGGCCCGTTGAGGCTGAAGTGCAGGGTCTCGCTGTCCGAGCCGGCGCCGGGGAGCGCGCCGGTCGCCTGCAGCGTCTCGTCCGACATCTTGAGCTTCGACGAGAAGGCCAAGGTGTTGGCGAGCGAGACGTACGCCATCAGCCGCGAACCGGCGGCGATCGGGAGGACGGGGCGGCCGAGCGCGCCCCGCATCGAACAGTTCGTCGCCGTACCGCTGGTCGTGCAGGACCACTGCTGACCAGTGGGACTCTTCGCCGTGGTCGCCGTGGCGTCGACCGAGCGGATCGTGAGCCCCGAGGGAACGACGAGCTCCAGCGTGGGAACGCCGGTGCTCGACGGCACCGTCCCGGTGTCCTCGATGGCGACCGGGACCGTCGTCGGCAGGGCGGGCTTCAGGGGCAGCAAGGATGTCGGGGTGCCTGTGGCGTTCAGGAACGCCACCGTGGTCACCGCTCCCGTAGCCGCCCCCGCCGACTCGATCGAGCCCTCCAGGCCCCCCGCCACCAGCGCCACGGCCACCACGGAGGCCGCGACGTGGCTTCCGGCACGCCAACGTGACCGGACGCTCACGTTGCGAGGCCTCGTCGGCCGGCGGTCGAACACTCGCTCACTGCCTCTCACGAGATATCGACACCGCTCAAAGGCGGGCAGGGCCGTCGCTGATCCCACCGTAAGCCGTAACGACCGTCACGTCAACCGATATTTTCACTGGCTGTTCAGATATCGTCCCCCGAAGGAGCGTCCGCCGATGTCAGGAAGCCGGCGCCAGGCCCACGATGGGCTGGTCCAGGGGCCGGCCGCCCATGGACCCGGAGAACGGGGCGTCGCCGAAGGCGAAGATGCCGCCGTCGCTGGCCACCTCCCAGTAGCCGTGGCCGTCCGGGGTGGCGGCGATGCCCACGATGGGCTGGTCCAGGGGCTGGCCGCCCATGGACCCGTAAAAGGCGGCGTCGCCGAAGGCGAAGATGCCGCCGTCGCTGGCCACCTCCCAGTAGCCGTGG
>CAYVPF010000077.1:10572-11876 GCA_964453355.1 uncultured Acidimicrobiaceae bacterium
GGGCTGGTCCAGGGGCTGGCCGCCCATGGACCCGTAAAAGGCGGCGTCGCCGAAGTTGAAGATGCCGCCGTCGCTGGCCACCTCCCAGTAGCCCTGGGCCACGGAGGCGACGCCGCTCGGCGCACCGGGGATCACCGGAGCAGGTTCGGGCGTCACCACCGCCGAGGCGGTTGACGAGGGCCCGGGGCCGACGACGTTGGTGGCGACGACGGTGAAGGTGTACGCCGTCCCGTTGACCAGGCCCGTCACCGAGCACGACAGGGTCGTCGTGGTGCAGGTGGCTCCGCCCGGGCTCGCCGTGGCGGTGTAACCCGTGACCGCCGAGCCGCCGTCACCGGCGGGAGCGGCCCAGGAGACCGTGGCCTGCGCGTTGCCGGCCACGGCGGTGACGCCGCCGGGTGCACCTGGGGTGTCGGCGATCTGCGAGACCGTGCCGTCGGTGGAGTTCGGCACCCAGACGTCGTCGCCGTCCGGGCTCACCGCCACGCCTTCGGGCCCTGTGCCGACGGTGACGGTCTCGACGACGCCGGCCGGGGCGGCGGTGTCGACGGCGTTGACCGTGCCGTCGCTGTAGTTCGACACCCAGACATCGGCCCCGTCGGGGCTCACGGCCACCCCGTCGGGGCCAGAGCCGGGCCCACTTCCGACGGTAACGGTGTCGATCACGTCCGGTGGTGTGGCCGCCGCGTCGATCTCCGACACCGTGCCGTCCCCGGAGTTCGCCACCCAGACGTCAGCACTACCGGGGCTCACGGCTACGGCGGCCGGTGCTGTGCCGACTGTCACCGTGGCGACGACGACAGGAAGAAAGCCAGTGGCGATCTCCGACACCGTGCCGTCGCCGTAGTTCGTCACCCAGACATCGCTGCCGTCGGGGCTCGCGGCGATGCCGTTGGGAGACGTACCAACGGTGATGGTGTTGACCACGACCGGCGGGGTGGCGGTCGCGTCGATCTCCGACACGGTGCCGTCGCCGGAGTTGGCCACCCAGACGTCGTTGCCGTTGGGACTTACCGTCACGGCGCCAGGGCTGCTACCTGTACCTAGTGTGACCGTGTCGACCACGTCCGGGGTGGCGGCAGTCGTGTCGATCTCCGAGACGGTGTCGCCGCCACTGTTGGCCACCCAGATGTCGTTGCCGTCAGGGCTCACGGCCACGGCATCGGGGCTGTTCCCGACGGTCACCGTGTTGACGACGGCCGGAGGCGTGGCCGTCGCATCGATCTCCGACACCTTGCCGGCGCCGTAGTTCGGCACCCAGACGTCGTTACCATCGGGGGACACGGCCACGGCCAGAGGTCCTG
>CAYVPF010000078.1:0-6845 GCA_964453355.1 uncultured Acidimicrobiaceae bacterium
GATCTGGCCACGACCGAACAGGAACGGGGGTTCCTGCGGACGTTCTACGTGGAGGGGCTCGGGGAGTTCGGCTTCCGCAACGGCCTGGACCTGACCGGCCTGGTGGTGACCGGACCGGACCTCGACCATCGGGACCCGGCGCCCTACGAACCGCGTGGCACCGACGACGGGGGCGGCTGCCGGCCGCTGGTGCCGTTCGGCGGGGGCATCGACTCGGTGGTCACGGTGGAGGAGGTCCGGGGCCGGCACCCGGAGACGTCGCTGTTCGTGGCCAGCCGGGCCGGCGACCGGTTCGACGCCATCGAGGCGGCGGCGGCCGTCACCGGGTTGCCGGTGGTGCGGGCCGCCCGGGAGATCGACCCGGCGGTGCTCCGGTCGGGTGAACTGGGGTTCTTGAACGGCCACGTGCCGGTGACCGGGGTGCTGTCGGCCGTCGCCGTGCTGGCGGCCGTCCTCGGGGGCCACGACGCGGTGGTGATGTCCAACGAGCGGTCGGCGTCGGCGCCGACGGTGGTGGTCGACGGCCGGCCGGTGAACCACCAGTGGTCGAAGAGCCTGGAATTCGAGTCGGGGTTCGGCGACCTGGTGGCCGGATCCTTGAAGGGCGGACCGGCGTACTTCTCGCTGCTGCGCCCGTGCTCGGAGCTGTGGGTGGCCGAGCGGTTCGCCGCCCGGCCCGAGTACCACGGGGCCTTCCGCAGCTGCAATCGGGCGTTCACCATCGACCGGGACCGCCGGCTGGACCGGTGGTGCGGGTCCTGCGACAAGTGCTGCTTCATCGACCTGGTCCTGTCGCCGTTCCTGTCCCCGAGCCAGCTGGCCGAGGTCTTCGGTGGGCGCGAGCCGCTGGGCGACGCCGGCTTGACCGACCGGTTCCGGTCCCTGGTGGGCGTCGGGCCGGACGCCAAACCGTTCGAGTGCGTCGGTGACGTCGACGAATGTCGGGTCGCCGTTCGCCTGGCGGCCCGGCGGCCGGACCGGGCCGGCGACCCGATGCTGGGCGCCCTGCTGGCCGACCTGGACCGGATCGCCGGTGGCGGGGGCGGTGGCGGAGGCGGAGGCGGTGGCCAGGAGGCGGTCGGCGGGGAAGACGTGGACCAGCTGCTGCGCCCGGCCGGACCGCACCGCATCCCCGAGTCCTACCGACCCCGGGACGTGCCGGCCGGTCATCGATGACCGGCCGGCCCTCGATGACCGGCGGAGGGGAAACCGGGGCGGAGGAGCCCCGGCCGGCACCGGCCCGGCATCGGATCGGCTGGGCGGCGTTGCGGGGCGTGGCCGTCGGGGTGTGGGGACTGGGGGTGGAGGGGGAAGCCAACATCCGCCGGCTGGCCGCTCTCGGGGTGACGCCGGTGCTGGTGGACGACCGGCCCGGCGGAGGCGGGGTGGGCGCCCAGCACCGGGTCACTGGTCCGGTGCTGGCCACGGCGGAGGGCGGCCTGGAGGCGCTGGCCGAGTGTGAGGTGGTGGTGAAGACGCCGGGGGTGAGCCGGTACCGGCCGGAGGTGGGGGAGCTGGAGGCCACCGGGATCCCGGTGGTGGGGGGCCTGGGGCTGTGGATGGAAGAGGCCGACCGGGACCGGGTGGTCTGCGTGACCGGGTCCAAGGGGAAGAGCACCACGGCGGCAGTGGCCGGGCACCTGCTGGAGCGGCTGGGCTACCGGTGCCTGGTCGGGGGCAACATCGGCCGGCCGCCGTGGGACCCGGAGGCGGGGGAAGGGTACGACTACTGGGTGGTGGAGACGTCCAGCTTCCAGGCCACCGACCTGGCGGTGTCGCCGTCGGTGGTGGCGGTGACGTCGCTGTCGCCGGACCACCTGGACTGGCACGGCGACGTGGCGACGTACTACCGGGACAAGTTGTCGGTCTGCACGCAGCCGGGCGCCGGCGTGACGGTGGCGGTCGGTGACGACCCCATCCTGGCGGCGCACGCCGCGCTGCTCGGCCGGCGGGTCCGGTGGATCCGGCCGGGGGACCGGTCGGTGGACGGCCCCTGGCTGGACGGCCTGGGGCTGCTGGGGCGGCACAACCACCGCAACGCCCTGGTGGCCAGGGCGTGCCTCATGGCGCTGGAGGTGCCGGAGGCGACCGACGACGAGGCCGTGGGCCGGGCGGCGGCGGACTTCCATCGGCTGCCCAGCCGGCTGCAGCCGCTGGGCGCGGTGGACGGGGTCGTCTTCGTCGACGACAGCCTGTCCACCAACGTGCTGCCCACCTTGGCCGCCCTGGAGGCGTTCGCCGGCCGGCGGGTGGCGGTGCTGGTGGGCGGCCACGACCGGGGCGTCGACTACGGGTCGCTGGCCGACGGGTTGGTGGGCCGGTCGGCCCCGACGCTGGTCCTGACCCTGCCGGCCAGCGGCCCCCGCATCCACCGGGCCATCGACGCCGTTCTGGAGACCGCGGCTGGAGTTGGGACCACGCCGGCGGCGATCGAGGTGGTGGACTGCGACGACCTGGCCACGGCCACCCGGCGGGGCTTCGACTGGGCGGGTCCCGGTGGGGTGGTGCTGCTGTCACCGGCCGCGCCCAGCTTCGGGCAGTTCCGGGACTACGCCGACCGGGCGGCGGCCTTCGCCGAGGCCATGCGCGCCTGCGGCCCGGTCGGACCGGAGCCCGTCGGACCGGGGTCCGACCACTAAAAAATTCGACGCGCCGGCACAACTTTTTGGGCGTATGCGCTCAATTTTTCGCGCCAGTGCGTTGCCAACAAAATGCCGGCGGTGGCCGACAGCCGGGCCTGGATCGACGGCCGACCAGCTCCAGAGGGCCCGAGGCCGGGACGTCCGGCGGGGCGGGGATCAGGGGGCAGGGAGCAGGACGTTCGGGTTCAGGATCCCGTCGGGGTCCAGCGCCCGCTTCACGGCCCGGAAGGCGTCGATCTCCGCCGGGCTGCGGTTGAGGTGCAGCCACCGTCGCTTGGCGGTGCCGATGCCGTGTTCGGCACTGATGCTGCCGCCGTAGCCGGCGGCCAGGAGCAGGACGGCGTCGTCCACCCGGTCGTCGTCGGGATCGAGCCCGGTGACGTTCACGTGGACGTTGCCGTCGGCCACGTGGCCGAACAGCCAGGTGCGGGCGCCCGGCACCACGGCGGCCACCTCCGCCGGGACCCGGTCCACGAATTCGGCCAGGGCCGCCGCCGGCAGGGTGACGTCCATCTTGTGCGGGGTGCCCACCGCGTTGACGGCCTCGGTGTGGGCCTCCCGGTACCGCCAGAGGGCGGCGGCCCGGACCGAGTCCTCGGCCACCGCCACCTCCGCGACCCCGTCCAGGCCGTCGACCGCGGCCGCCAGCTCCCCGGTGGGATCGGCCTCTCCGGCCGCCTCGACCAGCAGATAGGCCGGGTGGGGAGCGGCTAACGGCGGTGGAAGGCCGATGGTCCGGCAGACCAGGGCGACCCCGGACTGCACCATCAGCTCCGCCGCCGACAGCACCGGTAGGCGGCGGCGCAGCTCGGCGGCCGCCGTCACGGCGGCGGCGGTGCTGGCGAAGCCCAGCAGGGCCACCACCCGGTGCGGGGACGGCGGCACCAGCCGGAGCCGGACCGCCGTCACCACTCCCAGGGTGCCCTCGCTGCCGCATAGGAGGGCCGGTAGGGCGTAGCCGGTGTTGTCCTTCAGCAGGCCGCCGAGATGGGACACCACCAGCCCGGTGCCCAGGACCGCCTCCACTCCGAGCACCTGGGCGCGGGTGTCCCCGTAGCGGAGCACCCGGAGGCCGCCGGCGTTGGTGCCGACGTTGCCGCCGACGGTGCAGCTGTCCCGGGCGGCGAAGTCGACGCCGTAGGCCCAGCCGGCGTCGGCGGCCGCTCGGCGGACGGCCCCGAGGGTGGCCCCGCCGCCGACCGTCACCTGCCCCGCCAACCGGTCGACGGCGCCGACGGCGTCCAACCGCCGCACACTGACGACCAGTTCTCCGGCCAGCGGGACGCCGCCGCCGACCATGCCCGTATTGCCCCCCTGGGGCACCACCGGGACCTCACGCCGGCGGCAGACCGCCAACACCGCGGCCACCTCCGTCGTCGACCCCGGCCGCACCACCACGGCGGACGGACCCCGGAACCGGCCGGTCCAGTCGACCGCGTAGGAGGCGGTCACCTCCGGGTCGTCGATGACCTGATCGCCGCCGACCACCTCACGGAGGTCGGCCAGCAGCCCGGGGTCCCGGGCCGACATGGTCAGGCGGTGGCCGGAACCGGCGTCTCCCGGGCCACCGCGACACCCGCGGCCTCCCGGGCCGCTTCCCGGTCGTCCAGGAACCCCCACCAGGCCGCAGCCCCGGCGGCGGCGTGGCCGGCCACCTCGTCGGCATCCCGGCACAGCAGCGCCAG
The DNA here is from genome assembly GCA_964453355.1 of uncultured Acidimicrobiaceae bacterium. GTDB lineage: Bacteria > Actinomycetota > Acidimicrobiia > Acidimicrobiales > RAAP-2 > DASZUK01. The sequence continues at coordinate 4,328 of CAYVPF010000078.1, forward strand.
GGCGTCCAGCGACCAGGTGGCGTGGTCGGCCTCCATGGCGGCGTGGACGTCCCAGAACCGGGTGCCGGCGGTGTCGAGGCCGTAGTGCTCGCTGAGGCCAGCCGACTTGCTCACGGCGATGGCCCCGGCCTGGACCTCGTAGGCGGCGATCACCGATAGGGCGGCCACCGGGTCGGCGGTGGCGCCCCGCTGCAGGTCCACCAGCGCGGCCGTGGCCGCCGTGGCCGGGGCCGACGGTCGGGCGCCGACGGCCTCGGCGAAGGACTCGAACAGGTCGCGGTGCGGTTCCGGCACCCCCTGCTCGTCGGCCAGGTTGGCCAGGACCAGGTCCCGAGCCGGGCCCTCCGGCAGACGGTCGGCGGTGGCCGCCAGCACCTCGGGCAGGGCCTGCTCGACGTGCCGGTACTGCTCCGCATAGGCCGCCAACTCGGCCGCCGACAGGGTTCCGGCTTCCCATCGGCGGTAGAACGGATGGTCGAGCAACCGACGGCCGTCGAGGGCGTCGGCGATGGCGTCGTTGACCTTGGCTGGGTGCATGACGCAGCGTACATCGCTGGACTTGGAGCCTGGGAGGGGACTCGAACCCCTGACCTGCGCGTTACGAGTGCGCTGCTCTGCCGACTGAGCTACCCAGGCCTGCGGCCTCACATCGTAGGCGAGGACCGACCGGGTGCGGAGCGGCCGTCCTCGTGGGGCCTCCGTCGGAGGACTTGGTTCCCAGGCCGCTGGGTACCGTTCCGAGGACTGCAGATAAGGAGCCACGGGATGACCCTGTTGCCGTTCCACCCCTCGAGGCCGGGCCAGGGCCTCCTGGCCGTCCTGGCCGGCACCGCGGCGATCCTGGCCGTGACCCCGGTCCTGGCTCCAGTCGCCGCCGGGACCGCTGCGGCCGCCACCGATGTCCCGGCCGCTCGAGCCGCCGCGGTGACGGTGGCACCGGCCGGCACGCCGGCCTTCAGCAACCTGTCGTGTGCCGACGGGTCACCGGCCTACAACTACCCGGGCAGCGGCGACGCCGGCGACCCGCAGGTCGTCTACTCGGGCGGCTCCTACTACGCCTTCACCACCGGCAACGCCCTCGGCAACAACATCGCCGTGCTCGTCTCCGGCACCCCGTCGTCCGGCTACGCCGCCACCACCGGGAAGTGCTACGGGTCCACGGCGCTGCCGGACCCGTCGAGCTGGGAGCAGCCGAACACGCAGACCTCGCCGGGGGTGTTCTCCTACGACGGCCGGTGGATCATGTTCTACGACGCCGCCCAGTCCGGCCACGCCAGCGACACCGGCTACGACTGCCTGGCCGTCGCCACCGTCGCCACCCTCAGCCCGTCGGCGGCCCAGTTCACCGACGTGGCCGACCGCCCGCTGCTGTGCCAGCCGACCGGGTCGATCGACCCCAGCCCGTTCGTGGACCCGGCGACCGGCCAGGCCTACCTGATCTGGAAGCAGAACGACGGCGGCTCGGCCGGCGCCGCCACCCTGTGGTCGGAGCCGCTGGCCGCCACAGGCACCGCCTTCGCTCCCGGTAGCCAGCCCACCGAGTTGCTGTACAACGACACGGCGGCGTACCCGTGGGAGGGGACGGTGGAGGACCCGTCGATGGCCTACGCCGATGGCACCTACTTCGTCCTGTTCTCGGCCGGCGTGTACACCTCCGGCGGGTACTCCGAGGGGATCGCCACCTGCAGCGGGCCGACCGGCCCCTGCGGGTCGGACAGCCAGATCCTGACCACCTATGGCTCCGTCCTCGGACCGGGCGGCGGCGCACTGTTCTCGGACGCCACCGGGAAGTGGTGGATCGACTACGCCGGCTGGCAGGGTGGCAGTGCCGGCTGCACCACCTACAGCTGCGGCGCCGCCCGCCGGCTGTTCGTGGCCCCCATCTCCCTGGCCGGGAACAACCCCGAGGTGGCCTGCTCGGCACCGACCGGGGGCGCCGACGGGTACCGGTTCGTGGCTTCCGACGGGGGCGTCTTCGACTTCGGGAACCTGCCGTTCTGCGGGTCCATGGGCGGTCAGCCGCTCAACAAGCCCATCGTCGGGATGGCGGCCACCCCCGACGGCGGCGGCTACTGGCTGGTGGCCTCCGACGGCGGCATCTTCGCCTTCGGCGACGCCTCGTTCCACGGCTCCACCGGCGGGATGACCCTCAACAGGCCCATCGTCGGGATGACCCCGACCCCCGACGGCGGTGGGTACTGGCTCGTCGCCTCCGACGGCGGCATCTTCGCTTACGGCGACGCCGACTTCTACGGCTCAACCGGCGGGATGTCGCTCAACCAACCGATCGTCGGCATGACCCCGACCCCTGACGGCGGTGGCTACTGGCTCGTGGCTTCCGACGGCGGCATCTTCGCTTACGGGGACGCCACCTTCTACGGCTCCACCGGCGGGACGGCCCTCAACCAGCCCATCGTCGGCATGGCGGCCACGCCCGACGGCAAGGGCTACTGGCTCGTGGCCTCCGACGGCGGCATCTTCGCTTACGGGGACGCCACCTTCTACGGCTCCACCGGCG
>CAYVPF010000078.1:6945-11702 GCA_964453355.1 uncultured Acidimicrobiaceae bacterium
CGCCCGACGGCAAGGGCTACTGGCTCGTGGCCTCCGACGGCGGCATCTTCGCTTATGGGGACGCCACCTTCTACGGCTCCACCGGCGGGACGGCCCTCAACAAGCCCATCGTCGGGGTGGCGACGTAGCCGGTCAGCCCAAGCGGCCCAGCCGGACCAGCAGGGCCTCCAACAGGAGGGTCTCGTTGGGGTTCCGCTCCAGGGAGCCGGCCGTCTCGGTGATGAGGCCGACGGCCGCCTCGTACCCGCGCATCTCGTCCACCGGACGGCTGCCGCCACTGCCGGCCGGGGTGACGGCGGCCGGGGTGGCGGCCGGCCGGGCGACGGCGTCGGCCAGGCGGTCCCGGTAGGCCCGGGCCAGCACCCCCAGGCCCACCCGGATCTCGTCGGTCCGCCACCGCCGTTCCTCCCGGTGGTGGCGGTCGGTGACCTCCTTGCGACCCGGCACCCCCCGCTCGCCGAAGGCCTCGGCCGCGTCGGCCAGGCGGCGAATTTCCTCGGCGTGGGCCTCCCGCAGCGGTCCGAGGGCGGCGTCGGCCGCCTCCAACAGCGACCGGGCCAGCGCTCCGGCCGTGGCCCCGTGGCCGTCCAGCTCCGCCGGCACCCGGTGCCAGAGGGCCAGGCGGTCGGCGTAGCCCTGGTCCTCCACCAGCAGCCGGGCCCGGTCCAGGTCCCCACCCGCCCCCTCGGCCACCAGCTCGGCCCGGCCCGGCTCCACTCCCTGGGTGACCAGCCAGTCGACCACCGCCGGCCGGGCCACCGGCGGGAACACCACCTCGACACAGCGGCTGGCCACCGTGACCAGCTCCGGGGGCACGTCCTCGGCGACCAGCACGAACACCGACGCCGGCGGTGGCTCCTCCACGGTTTTCAACAGCACCGGGGCCGACCGGACGGCCAGGTGGACGTCGGGGACCACCAGCACCTGCCGGGCGGCCTCGAACGGCCGGCGCTGGGCCAGGTTGACCAGCCGGCGGGCGTCGTCCACGCCGAGGGACGCCCCGGTACGTTCCACGACCACCACGTCCGGGTGGGTGCCGGCGAGCACCCGGCGGCAGACGTCGCAGGCCCCGCAGCCACCGTCGGGGCACAGCAGGGCGGCGGCGAAGGCCCGGGCGGCCGGCCGGGTGCCGGACCCCGGCGGGCCGGTGAACAAGTAGGCGTGCACCGGCCGGCGGGCGGCCGACCGGAGGGCGGCCACCGCCGCCGGCTGCCCGATCACGTCGGCGAAAAGGCTGGCCACCGGCCGGTCCTCACCCGCCAGGTCAACCATCGCCGTCCTCGAAGACGTTGCCGCGGAAACGTCTGCCATCGGGTTCGCCCTCAAAAGCGTTCCCGCCGAGACGCCCCCCGTCCGAAGCGCCGCCGTCCGGCGTCCCCAGCCGCTCGGCCACCACGCCGGCGATCTGGCGGGCCACCACCTCGGGGGGCTCGGCCCCGTCGACCACGGCCCACCGGTCCGGGTCGGACCGGGCCAGGGCGACGAAGCCGTGGCGGACCCGTTCGTGGAAGTCGGCGTCCAGCCGCTCCAGCCGGTCCGGTCCAGGGCGATCGGGACCAGACCCGCCCAGCCGCTGCCGGGCGACCTCCAGGGAGACGTCCACCAGGATCGACAGGTCGGCCTCCAGCCCGCCGGTGGCCCAGGTCACCAGCTGACGGAGGGGTTCGGTGGGCAGCTGGCGCCCCCAGCCCTGGTAGGCGAGGGTGGACCCGGAGAACCGGTCGGTGACCACCCACCGCCCCTCCTCCAGGGCCGGCCGCACCACCTCGTCCACGTGCTGGGCCCGGTCGGCCGCCATCAACAGCGCCTCGGCCCGGGGGGTGGGCGCGCCGTGGTCGGACTCCAGCAACAGGTGCCGGAGGGCCCGGCCGAGGTCGGTGTCCCCGGGCTCGTGGGTCAGTTGGGCGCCCAGGGCCTCGGCCAGGAGCCGGGCCTGGGTCGTCTTGCCGCTGCCGTCGATGCCCTCCAGGGCGATGAGCCGCCCCCGCCGGGGCTGGCTCACTCGGCCTTCTTCTTCGCCGCCGCTCGCTTGGCTGGCGCCTTCTTGGCCGCCGCCTTCTTGGTGGTCGCCTTCTTGGCCGTGCCGGCCTTCTTGGCCCCGCCGGCCCGGCGCCTGGTGGAGGGGCCGGCGGCCCGGCGCTCGGCCAGCAGCTCGCCGGCCCGCTCGATGGTGATGGTCTCCACGTCGTCGCCCTTGCGCAGGGAGGCGTTGGTGGTGCCGTCGGTGACGTAGGGGCCGAACCGGCCCTCCTTCAGCACTACCGGCTGGCCGGATTCAGGGTCCGGGCCGAGCTCCTTCAACGGCGGGGCCGCCGCCCCCCGGCCCCGGGTCTTCGGCTGGGCGAACAGGGCCTTGGCCTCGTCCATGGTGACCGTCAGCAGCTGGTCCTCGCCGGCCAGGCTCCGGCTGTCGGTGCCCCGCTTCAGGTACGGCCCGAACTTGCCGTTGTGGGCCACCACCTCTTCGCCGGTCTCCGGGTCGGTGCCGACCAGCCGGGGGATCTGCAGTAGCTGCAGCGCTTCTTCCAGGGTGAGGGTGGCCGGGGACATGGAGGCGAACAGGGACGACGTCCGCGGCTTCGGGCCGCCGTCCACCACCTCGCCCAGCTGCACGTACGGGCCGAACCGGCCGGCCTTCACGTATACCGGCAGCTCCGAGCCGGGGTCGCGGCCCAGCTCCCGGTCGCCGGACGGGGCGGCGAGGAGCTCGGCTACCCGCTCCATGGTCAGCTCGTCGGGAGCCACGTCCTCGGGGATGGATGCCCGGTCGTCCCCCCGCTGCAGGTACGGGCCGTAGCGACCGACCCGGACCACGACCTCCCGGCCGTCGTCGTCGGCGCCAAGGGGGATGGAGTTGATCTCCCGGGCGTCGATGTCGCCCAGATGGGTGGCCACCGCCGTCTTCAGGCCCACCTGGGCGGTCCCGTGGCTGGGCTCCGGTGGGACGGCCCCGCTGCCGAGCGGCGGCGGGGTGTCCGCACCGAAGTAGAAGCGGCTGAGCCACGGCAACGATTCCTCCCGGCCGCCGGCGATCTCGTCCAGGTCGTTCTCCATGGCGGCCGTGAAGCCGTAGTCGACCAGATCGCCGAAGTACCGCTCCAGCAGGCCGACGACGGCGAAGGCGGTGAAGCTGGGCACCAGCGCCGAGCCCTTCTTCCACACGTAGCCGCGGTCCAAGATGGTGGCGATGACGCTGGCGTAGGTGGACGGCCGGCCGACGCCCAGCTCCTCCATGGCCTTCACCAGGGAGGCCTCGGTGTAGCGGGCCGGCGGCTGGGTGGTGTGGGACCCGGGCTCGAACGACCGGGGATCGAGGGGGTCCCCCTCGGCCAGGGCCGGCAGCACGACCTCGCGGTCGGCCAGCTCGGCCTCGGGGTCGTCCTCGCCCTCCACGTAGGCCCGGAGGAACCCGGGGAAGCTGATCACCCGGCCGCTGGCCGAGAACTCGACGTCGGCCCCGGCCAGCAGGCTGCTCCCGTCCGCCTGGGTGCCCTCCGGCATGTGGGCCCCCAGCCGGACCTGGGCGCTGGTGCCGGTGGCGTCGGCCATCTGGGAGGCGACGGTCCGCTTCCAGATGAGCTCGTACAGCCGGAGCTCGTCGCCGTTCAGGGACCGACCGGCCGCCTCGGGGGTCCGGAACGTGTCGCCGGCCGGCCGGATGGCCTCGTGGGCCTCTTGGGCGTTCTTGACCTTCCGCTCGTAGCGACGCGGGGCCTGGGGGACGTACTCGGGCCCGTACAGGCTCGTGGCCTGGGATCGGGCGGCGTTGAGGGCCTCGTCGGACAGCGTGGTCGAGTCGGTCCGCATGTAGGTGATCCAGCCCTGCTCGTACAGGCGCTGGGCCACCTGCATGGCCCGCTGGGCGCTGAACCGCAGCTTCCGGCCGGCCTCCTGCTGGAGGGTCGAGGTCATGAACGGCGGGGCCGGGGACCGGCGGAACGGCTTCTCGGTGACCGACCGCACCGTGAACGGCTGGCCCTCCAGGCCGGTGGCCAGGGCCCGGGCCTCGGCCTCCTCCAGCACCCGTACCCGCGTGGCGCCGGCCGTGGCCCGCTCGCCGGTGGCGGTGAAGTCGCGGCCGGTGGCCAGGGCGGTGCCGTCCACCGCCACCAGGGCGGCCCCGAATTCGGTGGGGGCAGACCCGCCGGCACTGGCACCGACCGCACCGGCGGCCGCGGCCCGGGCGGTGGCGAAGACGCCGTCGACCCCCCACCAGGTGGCCGACCGGAACCGCATCCGGGCCCGCTCCCGTTCGACCACCATCCGGGTGGCCACGCTCTGGACCCGCCCGGCCGACAGCCGGGGCATGACCTTCTTCCAGAGCACCGGCGAGACCTCGTAGCCGTACAGCCGGTCGAGGATGCGGCGGGCCTCTTGGGCGTCCACCAGCCGACGGTCCAGCTCCCGCCATTCGTCGACCGCCCGGCGGATGGCGGCCGGGGTGATCTCGTGGAACACCATCCGCTTCACCGGGACCTGTGGCGCCAACACCTCGGACAGGTGCCAGGCGATGGACTCGCCCTCGCGGTCTTCGTCCGTGGCCAGGTACAGCTCGTCGGCGTTCTTCAGCAGCTTCTTCAGGTTGGCGACCACCGACCGCTTCTCGGGGGACACCACGTACAGCGGCTTGAACCCGTTGTCGACGTCCACCCCCAGCCGGGCCCAACCTTCACCTTTGAAGGCGGTAGGGATCTCGTCGGCCCGTCGGGGCAGGTCCCGGATGTGGCCGACGGAGGACACGACGACGAACCCACCCC
>CAYVPF010000079.1:0-11447 GCA_964453355.1 uncultured Acidimicrobiaceae bacterium
GATGCCGGCGTCCCGGAGGGCGGCGTCCACCGCCTCGGTGGCCAGCCGCAGCTCGGACCGGCCGGAGGCCTTGGAGAACTCGGTGGCCCCGATCCCGGCGACGGCCACCTGGCCGGCGAAGGCGTGGTCCGTCACCCGTCGGCTCCGGCCACGACGTCGGCCATCGGCAGGGACACCGTCACCGTCCCGGTCACGTGGTCCCCCAGCCGGTTGGCTCCCCGGAGGGTCACCTCCACCAGTCCCCGGGCGCCGTCGGCCTCCGGACCGCGCTTGGCGGTGACCGAACCGGTCAGGGTCATGGTGTCGTCCGGGTGGTTGGGCGCCCCGAGCCGGATGGACACCTGCCGGAGGAGGCCCCCGGGACCGGTCCAGTCGGTCACGTACCGACCGACCAGGCCGTTGGTGGTGAGGATGTTCATGAAGATGTCCGACGAGCCCCGGTGGCGGGCCAGTTCGGCATCGTGGTGCACGTCCTGGTAGTCGCGACTGGCCAGGGCGCCGGCCACGATGAGGGTCCGGGTGATGGGCAGGGCCAGTTCGGGCAGCGCCTCGCCCTCGGCCACGGTGTCGTAGGTACGGGTGTCGTAGGTACGGGTCGCCATCAGCCGGCCACCCGCTCGGCCGCCCGGGCAGTGAACCGGGCGGCGATCTGCCGGCCCAACCGGGCCAACTGGTTGCTCGGGCCCCCGAGCATCAGCTCGATCTGCTTCCCCCAGAGGAAGTACCGGTGGATCGGATAGGTGATGTCCGCCCCCATCCCCCCGTGGAGGTGCTGGGTGGCGTGCACCACCCGTTGGCCCCGCTCGGCCGCCTGCCACTTGGCCACGGCCACCGCCTCCGACGCCGGGCGGCCGGTGTCGATCCGCCAGGCCGCCTGCCACAGCGTGACCCGCATGGCCTCGATGTCGATGGCGGCGTCGGCTGCCCGCAACATGGTCCCCTGGAAGGCACTCAGCGGCCGCTCGAACTGGTGCCGCTGGTTCAGGTAGGCCGCCGTCTGGCGCAGGGCCGACTCGCCGACCCCGACGGCCAGGGCGGCCAGCCCGGTCCAGGCCGCTTCGAGGGTCCACCGCAGCGCCTCGGCCCCGCCATCGGGTCCTCCAGTCGGGCCGGCCACCACCTGGTCGGCCCCGACCGGGGCGCCGGACAGGTGCAGGTGGGGGTGGACCTCGCGGTTGGTGGTGGTGGCCCGCACGAGGGCCACCCCCTCGCCGGCCGGGTCCACCAGGACCAACAGCACGTCGCCGCCCGTCGTCCGGGCCGGGACCAGGATCCGGGCCGCCAGATGGGCCTGGGGCACCGCCGGCTCGGACCCGGTCAGCCGCCAGCCGCCGGCGTCCGGCTCGGCCACCACCACTGGTTGCCCCGACACGCTGGCCGTGGTGCCCGACAGGGCGGCGGTGAGGAAGGTGTCCCCGGCCACCACCCCCGGAAGCCACCGGCCCGCCAGTTCGGCCGGGCCGAACCGGGCCAGCGGCAGGGCCCCCAACACCAGGGTGGCCCAGAGTGGAACCGGGGCCACGCAGCCGCCCTGGGCCTCCAGGAGGAGGCACAGCTCGGTCAGCCCCAAGCCCCCGCCACCATGGTCGACCGGCACCGCCAGCCCCAGCAGGTCGGCGGCGGCCAGGGCAGCCCACAGGTCCCGATCGATCCGGTCCTCGGTGCGCTCCACCGCCACCACCCGGTCGGGATCGACCAAGCCGGCGAAGACCCCGGCCGCGGCCTCGCCCACCGCCAGCTGCTCTTCGGAGAAGGTGAAGTCCATGTCAGTCCCCCTCGGGCGCCGGCCGGAACACCGGCAGGGTCAGCTCGTCGTCGTGGTCCACGAAGTGGGCCACCACCGGCATCCCGACCCGCCACGCCGCCGGGTCCAGGCCGTCCAGGTCGGCGATCAGCCGGGTTCCCTCCTCCAACTCGATCAGCCCGATGGGCAGGGGGTAGTCGAAGGCCGGGATCTGGGGGTAATGGACCACCACGAAGCTGTAGACCGTCCCGCGGCCGGATGCTTCCACGGTGTCCCACTCGAAGGACCGGCACCGGGGGCAGGCCGGTAGCGGGGGGTGTCGCAGCTCCCCACAGCCCGTGCAGTGCTGGATGAGCAGCCGGTGTTGGCGGGCCCCCTCGAACCAGAAGGCGATGTCCTCGGTGATGGCCGGCCGGGGCCGCTTGGGCCGGGGCGGGGCGCCCGGTTCCTCAGCCTCCTGGGCGGCTGCCGCGGCAGCGCCGGTCCCGGGCCGGAACTTGAGGATCCGGAACCGCATGGTGGCCACCGGCTCCCCCCGGGCCACCAGGGCCTCGGGGGTGTCGTCGGGCCCGATCGAGCTCTCCGGGACGGCCACGTAGTCGAGCCGGCTGGTGAGGAACCGGCCGACGCCGAGGGCGGTCTTCTTCACGTCCGAAACCGACTCGATGACCGACGTCATCACCAGCCGGTCGCCGAGCACCAGGGGGCGGTCGTAGGTCTGGTCGCCGTTGGTGGCCACGACCGACGTCATGCCCTCCTCGTCCATCAGCGACATCACCCGGTCCATGGCCGAGTCGCCACTGGCGCGGCCCTCGGCCCGGGCCACCTCGACTTCCAGGCTGGTCCGCAGGCCGCGCATGATCCAGGCCTGCAGCATGGTCGGCGGAGCGATCACCCCCGGCAACCCCACCGCCCGGGCGGCGTCGTCGTCGACGTACACCGGGTCGAAGTCGCCCATGGCCTCCACCCAGTGACGGATCATCGGCTCGTTGACGGGGTGCGGCGACAGGCCGGGCGGCCCGGACGGCTGGCCGACCAGGGCGGCCAGCTCGGCGCTGCGGTCCGGCCAGTTGGTCTCTGGGACAGGGGTCATCGGGCCCCCCGCCGCATGCCCAGGCCGGCCATGGCCACGATCTCGCGTTGCACCTCGTTGACCCCCCCTCCGAAGGTGTTGATCTGGGCTTGGCGGGCCGACGCCTCCAGTCGGCCGGCCAGCACCGCCCCCGGGGACCCCGGGACCAGGTAGCCGGCGACGCCGACGATGCCGAGGAGCAGCCGGAAGATCTCCAGGGTGCGCTCGGTGCCGAACACCTTGATGGACGACGACTCGGCCGCCGTCAGGGTGTCGGCGGCCACCGAGGCGGACATCCGCCAGTTGAGCAGCCGCATGGCCTCCAACTCGGCTTCGGCCCGGGCCAGGTCCAGCTGGACCCACGGCTGGTCGATGAGGGTGCGGCCGTCGTCGGTGGGCTGGGCGGCGGCCCAGTCGGCCACCTGGTCGAACAGCAACATGGACAGCCCGCTCCAGGCCGCCAGGCCCACCCGCTCGTGGTTGAGCTGGTTGGTGATCATCCGCCAGCCTTCGTTCTCTGGGCCGACCCGGTTGTCCACCGGCACCCGGACATCCTCGTAGAAGGTGGCCGTGGTGGTCAGGCCACCGACGGTGTTGATGATGTGCCACTCGAACCCCGGCGCCGAGGTCGGGACGCAGATGATGGAGATACCCTTGTGCTTGGGGGCGTCCGGGTTGGTGCGGGTGGCCAACCAGACGTAGTCGGCGTTGTCGGCCCCGCTGGTGAAGATCTTGGCGCCGTTGATGACGTACTCGTCACCGTCCCGGAGGGCCCGGGTACGCAGCGACGCCAGGTCGGTGCCGGCCTCCGGCTCGGTGTAGCCGATGGCGAAGTTGATCTCGCCGGCCAGGATGCCGGGCAGGAAGAACTGCTTCTGCTCCTCGGTGCCGAACCGCATGATGGTGGGACCGACGGTGTTGACGGTGACGAACGGGAACGGGGCCCCGGCCCGGCGGGTCTCGTCGAAGAAGATGAACTGGTCGGTGGCCGGCCGGCCCTGGCCGCCGTACTCCTGCGGCCAGCCGATGCCGAGCCAGCCGTCCTTGCCGATGGTCCGGACGGTCTGCCGCCAGACCTGGCCGCCGTCCCCCTCCGTCGCCAGGGCCGCCCTGACCTCGTCGGTCAACAGGGCGCCGTAATAGTCACGGAGGTCGGCGCGCAGCCGTTGCTGTTCTGGACTTTCTTCGAGGAACATGGCTGGCAGTCGCCCTCTTCGCCCTCTCGCCGGTCCCGGGAGGTCCAGGCCGATCCGGGGAAGAACTGTAACACGTTCTCGTAATCGCGGCTCGGGGCACGGGCGGTCCTAGCCCGGCCTATGATCACTGACACACGTTCTAGAATTTGCGGTTGGTGGCAACTGTGGCCGGACCGGCCAGCCGGACCGGCCAGCCGGACCGGCCAGCCGGACCCGCCAGCCGGACCCGCCAGGTAGCAGTCGCCCGGGAGGGGACCCATGCAGATCGACGGCATCGACCTCACCGACGGGCAGAACTTCGTCGACCACGTCCCCCACGACTGGTTCCGGCAGCTCCGCCAAGAAGCCCCGGTGTACTGGCACCCGGCCGACGGCGCGGCCAAGGGTGGGTTCTGGTGCGTCACCGGCTACGACGACTGCGTGACCATCAACCGGGACTACGAGCACTTCTCGTCCTACCGCGGCGGGGCGTTGTTCCACGACCTCGACGAGGACGGGCTGGCGCAGCAGCGGATGATGATGCTGAACATGGACCCGCCGATGCACACCCGGTACCGGCGGCTGGTGAACAAGGGGTTCACCCCCAAGATGGTCCGGGACCTCGAAGCCAGCATCGTCCGGTACGCCGACGACATCGTCGACTCGGTCTGCGAGAAGGGCACCGCCGACTTCGTGGAGGAGATCTCGGCGGAGCTGCCGCTGCTGGTCATCGCCGAGATGCTGGGCGTGCCCCAGGAGGACCGGCGCCGGGTGTTCGACTGGTCCAACCGCATGATCGGGTCCGACGACCCCGAGTACTTCGTCGACGAGGCCTACGCCACCGACGCCGCCATGCAGGTGTACGCCTACGCCGACGAGCTGACCGCCGCCAAGCGGGCGGCCGCCGAGCAGGGGGCGCCGGCCGCCGACGTGCTGAGCGTGCTGCTGGACGCCGAGGTCGACGGGGAGCGGCTGGACCAGCTGGAGATCGACCTGTTCTTCCTGTTGCTCACCGTGGCCGGCAACGAGACCACCCGGAACCTCATGTCGGGGGCCATGGCCACCTTCTTCGACCACCCGGACCAGTGGGAGCGGGTCCGCCAGGACCGGTCGCTGCTGCCGACGGCGGTCGAGGAGATGCTGCGGTGGGTCACCCCGGTGATGCACTTCCGGCGCACCGCCACCATGGACTGGCACATCGGCGACCAGGAGATCGCCGAGGGCGACCGGGTGGTGTTCTGGCACATCTCGGCGAACCGGGACGACAAGGTGTTCGACCGCCCGGACCAGTTCGACGTCGGCCGTACCCCCAACAACCACATCGCCTTCGGCGGCGGCGGTCCCCACTTCTGTCTCGGGGCCAACCTGGCCCGAATGGAGATCATGGTCATGTTCGACCGCCTGCTCGACCGGCTGCCCGACATCCACCCCGACGGCGAGATGCGGCGGCTGCAGTCCAACTTCATCAACGGCGTCAAGCACCTGCCGGTGGCCTTCACCCCCACCGCACCGCTGGGCGCCTGACCGGCCACCGATCGCCACCCCATCATGCGCTTCCATCAGGCCCTCAGCTTCCTGCCCGTCGACCAGGCCGTGCCGTTGACCATCGCCTGCGACACCTTCGGGTACGCCGGCATGTACCTGTCCGACCACCTGTTCAACCCCAAGGACCTGGAGTCCAAGTACACGTACTCGGTCCGCGACGACGGGGCGCCGGGGTGGGAGAAGGACACGTCCTGGCCCGACCCCATGTGCCTCTGCTCGGGCCTGGCCACCGTGACCACCAACCTGACGTTCACCACCGGGGTCTACGTGGCCCCGGCCCGGGACCTGATCACGGTGGCCAAGTCGGTGGGGACCACCGCGGTGCTGTCCGGCAACCGCATCCGGCTGGGCGTCGGCGTCGGGTGGTGCCGGGAGGAGTTCGAGCAGACCGGGCAGGACTTCTCCAACCGCGGGAAGCGGCTGGACGACATGATCCCGGCTCTGCGGGCCCTGTGGCACGACGGCTGGGTGGAGTACCACGGGTCGCACTACGACGTGCCGCCCTGCCAGATCCTGCCGGCCCCGTCCCGCCCGGTGCCCATCATCGGCGGCGGCCACTCCGAGCCGGCCCTGCGCCGGGCCGCCACCCTCTGCGACGGCTGGATCGCCGCCGGGGCCTACTCGGAGGCGGAGGCCTGGGCCCATCTGGCCGCCCTGCACGACGCCCTGGACCGGGCCGGTCGCCGGGACGAGCCGTTCGCCGTGTACCTGTCCCTCGCCGAGCGCCCCGACCCGGACCTGTACCGCCGGTTCGAGGACGCCGGGGTGACCGACATGGTGTGCGCCCCGTGGATGTTCGCTCCGGTGGCCGACGGGGCCTCCCCCGAGCAGGTGCTGGCCACCCGCATCGGGGCCTGTGAGTGGTTCGCCGAACGCATCGCGGCCAAGCTGTCCTGACCGCCAACCCGGCTGGTGCGCCGCGGGTGCGCCGCCTGGGACCGTCATCTGGGACCGTCGCCGACGAAGGGAAGGGCCTGCCGTGAAGGACATGAAGATCGGACTGCAGCTGGGCTACTGGGGGGCCGGGCCGCCGGCCAACGCGGTGGAGCTGGTCACCGAGGCCGAGCGGCTCGGCTACGACTCGGTGTGGACGGCCGAGTCGTACGGCTCCGACGCCCTGACCCCGTTGGCCTGGTGGGGGTCGGCCACCTCCCGGGTCCGCCTGGGCACCTCCCTGTGCCAGCTGTCCGCCCGCACCCCCACGGCCATGGCCATGGCGGCCCAGACCATGGACCACCTGTCCGGCGGCCGGTTCGTCCTCGGCCTCGGGGTGTCCGGGCCCCAGGTGGTCGAGGGCTGGTACGGGCAGCCGTTCCCGAAGCCGCTGGCCCGCACCCGGGAGTACGTCGACATCGTCCGCCGGGTGCTGGCCCGGGAGGCGCCGGTGACCAACGACGGCCCGCACTACCCGCTGCCCTATCCCGGTGGCACCGGCCTCGGGAAGCCGTTGAAGTCCATCGTGCACCCGCTGCGGGCCGACATCCCCATCATCTTGGGGGCAGAAGGGCCGAAGAACATCGCCCTGGCCGCCGAGATCGCCGACGGGTGGTTCCCGATCTTCTTCTCCCCGCGGGCCATGGCGTCGTTCAAGGCGTCGCTGGACGAAGGGTTCGCCCGGCCCGCAGCTCGACGGGACGCCTCCACGTTCGAGGTCCTGGCCTTCGCCCCCACCGTCATCGCCGACGACGTCGAGGCGGCCGCCGACGGGTTCCGGCCGTTCCTGGCCCTGTACATCGGTGGCATGGGGGCCAAGGACATGAACTTCCACTTCGACGTGTTCGCCCGTATGGGCTACGAGGACGCCGCCCGCAAGGTCCAGGCCCTGTACCTGGACGGCCACAAGGCCGACGCCGCCGCCGCCGTCCCCACCAGCATGGTCGAGGACATCGCCCTGGTGGGGCCGAAGGAGAAGGTCCGCGACGACCTGGAGGCCTGGCGGGAGTCCATCGCCACCTCCCTGCTGGTCAGCGGCGACGTCAACACGCTGCGGACCATGGCCGAACTGGTGGGCTGACCACCCGGCTCGGGCAGTCCGGGGGTCAGGCCGGATCGGCCGCCAGGACCGTGCCCAGGCGCGCCAAGCTGTCGTGGGCGCCACCGAGGGTGAGCTCGATCTGGCGGGTCAACAAGAAGTACCGGTGCAGGGGGTAGTCACGGTCGACACCGACACCACCGTGCAGGTGGGCGGCGGCGTGGACCACCCGCTGGCCGCCGTCGGCCGCCCAGAACTTGGCCACCGCGACCTCTGCGGTGGCCGGCAGCCCGGCCGCCAGCCGCCAGGCGGCCTGCAGGGCGGTCAACCGGATGGCCTCGGCGTCCACGTAGGCGTCGGCGGCCCGCTGGCCGACGGCCTGGAAGGTGGCGATGGGCTTGCCGAACTGCTCCCTGGTCTTCGTGTACTCGCTGATCAGGGCCACCGAGGCGGCGGTGACCCCGGCCTCTTGGACACACAGGGCGGCGGCGGCCCGCTCGGCCACGAACGCCACCACGGTGGCGCCGTCGGTCTCCGGCCCGCCCAGCCGGGCGTCGTCGGCCACCACCACGCCGGACAGCTCCAGCAACGCCTCGGGGACCGCCGGACCGTCCTGCCGGGCCCGGGTCACCCCGGCGGCGTCGGTGGGTACCAGGAACACCCCGGTGCCGGCCGGCTGGTTGCCGTCGGCCAGCACCGTGGCCGGGACCAGCACCAGGTCGGCGACCAGGCCGGCCGGGACGCAGGCCTTGGTGCCGTCCAACTTCCAGCCTCCCGACGGCTCCGGGGTGGCCGTGGTGGCCGGCGCGGCCCCGCCCGGCAGGATCACGTCGCCGACCAGCTCGGCCAGGGCCGCCGTCAGCACCGCCTGACCGGCCGCCACCCGGGGCAGCCACGCCTGCCGCTGGGCGTCCGTCCCGAACCGGTCGAGGGCCGCCGCCCCGTACACCAGGGTCTCCACCACCGGCACGTGGGCGGCGGTCCGACCGGCGGCCTCCACCACCAGGCAGGTGGCGAGGAAGTCCAGGCCGGCCCCCCCGACGTCCTCGGGCAGGCCGATGCCCAGCAACCCGGCGTCGGCCAGGGCCGACCACAGGTCCCGGTCGAACGGCCCCTCGGGACCGGCGGCCGCCTCGACCGCCTTCAGCCGGTCCTGGGTGGACTGCTCACCGAAGATCCGGCCGGCCAGCTCCTTGACTGCCTCGTGCTCCTCGCCGTAGGCGAAGTCCATCTCGCACTCTCCCGTCTAGATCTCGACTATCGAAGTGACCGCGGCAGGCCGAGGCCGAAGATGGCGATCAGGTCCCGCTGGATCTCGTTGGTGCCGCCGCCGAAGGTGAGGATGATGAGGCTGCGGGCGTACATCTCCAGCCGGCCGGCGGCGACGGCGCCCGGGGACCCGCGCTTCAGGTACCCGGCCTGGCCGATCACCTCCATCAGCAGCCGGAAGGCCCGCAGGTAGAACTCGGTGCCGAACACCTTGATGGTGGAGGCGTCGGCCACGTCCAGGTGCCCCTGGGTGGCCTGCCAGGCCACCTTCCAGTTGATGAGCCGCAGGAACTCCAGCTCGGCGTGGACCCGGGCCAGATGCTCCTGCACCCACGGCTGGTCGACGACCAGGCGGCCGTCGGGCAGCTTGGTCTGCTGGGCCCAGGCCCGGACGTCGGTGAGGATGCGGTCGATGATGCCCGGGGAGCACAGGGTGACCCGCTCGTGGTTGAGCTGGTTGGTGATCAGCGTCCAGCCGTTGTTCTCGCCGCCCACCAGCGCCGAGGCCGGGACCCGGACGTCCTCGTAGAAGGTGTAGTTGATGTTGTGGTCGCTCAGCAGGTGCATGGGCACCACGCGGACCCCGGGGGCGTCCATGGGGACGACGAACATGGAGATGCCCTTGTGCTTGGAGGCCTCCGGATCGGTCCGGGTGGCCAGCCAGACGTAGTCGGCGCCGCCGGCCAGGCTGGTGAACACCTTGGCGCCGTTGATGATGTACTCGTCGCCGTCCCGGACGGCCCGGGTGGTCAACGCGGCCAGGTCGGTGCCGGCGTTGGGCTCGGTGTAGCCGATGCAGAAGTGCAGCTCGCCGGCCAGGATCTTGGGCAGGAAGAAGTCCTTCTGCTCCGGGGTGCCGAAGTTCATGATGGTGGGGCCGACGGTGTTGATGGTCAGCATCGGCACCGGGGCGCCGGCCCGCATGGACTCGTCGAAGAAGATGAACTGCTCGATGGCCGACCGGCCCTGGCCGCCGTACTCGGTGGGCCAGCCGATGCCCAGCCAGCCGTCGGCGGCCATCTGCCGGACCACCTCCCGAACGGTGGGGCCGATGCCGTTGCTCTCGGCCAGCGCCGCCTCCACCTCGGGGGTCAGCAGCCGGGCGTAGTAGTCCCGCAGTTCCTGCTGGAGGGCCTCCTGCTCGGCGGTGTACCCGATCTCCATGACGTCCTCCCCGTGACACCGCCGCGGTGGCCTCGAACAGGCCGGCCCGCGGCGGTGAACCGCACTCTGGCCGGCCGTCTGCCGGCCCGGCAGTAGAACACGTTACAGTCCCGGCGGCTGGCCGGCCACCCCCCGTTCGGAGGCCGGCGCCGTCCGTTAGCCTGTGGTCGGGGCACCGTTATTACCAAGTAGTAACTCAACAGACCGAACCAGCACCGCCGTCCCGGAGACCACGCCGGCGGCGACCCAACCGAGGAGCCAGCAATGCCTGAAGCCGTCATCGTCGCCACCGGTCGGACCCCGATCGGCCGGGCCTTCAAGGGCTCCCTCATCGACTGCCGGCCCGACGACCTGACGGCCCTGGTGATCAGCACGGTGCTGGAGAAGCTGCCGCAGCTGGACCCGCAGACGGTGGAGGACGTGATCCTGGGCTGCGCCCAGCCGGCCGGGGAGTCCGGGTTCAACATGGGCCGCGTCGCCGGCATCCTGGCCGGCCTGGACGTGCCCGGGACCATCGTCAACCGGTACTGCTCGTCGTCGCTGCAGACCATCCGGATGGCCGCCCACGCCATCAAGGCCGGTGAGGGCGACGTGTTCGTGGCCGCCGGCGTGGAGACGGTCAGCCGGTTCGCCAACGGCGCCGCCGACCGGGGGCCCCACAACCCGCTGTTCGCCGACGCCGAGGCCCGCACCGAGTCCCGGAGCGCGGCGGTCGGCGAGCCCTGGGCCCCCCAGGCCGGCCTGCCGGACGTGTACATCGCCATGGGCCAGACCGCCGAGAACGTGGCCGAGCTCAAAGGGGTCACCCGGCAGGAGATGGACGAGTTCGCCCTGCTGTCCCAGACCCGGGCGGTGGAGTCCCAGAACAACGGGTTCTTCGAGCGGGAGATCATCCCGGTGACCACCCCGGACGGCACGGTGGTGACCAAGGACGACGGCCCCCGGGCCAGCACCACCCTGGAGGGCCTGTCCCAGCTGAAGCCGGTGTTCCGCGAGGGCGGGACCGTCACCGCCGGCAACGCCTGCCCGCTCAACGACGGCGCCGCCGCCGTGGTGGTCATGAGCGACACCCGCGCCCGCGAGCTCGGCATCACCCCGCTGGCCCGGATCGTGGCCAGCGGCGTGTCGGCCCTCAGCCCCGAGATCATGGGCCTCGGCCCCATCGAGGCCGTCCGGCAGACCCTGAAGCGGGCCGGCATGACCATCGACGACATCGACCTGGTGGAGATCAACGAGGCCTTCGCCGCCCAGGTGATCCCGTCGGCCCGGGAGCTCGGCATCGACTACGGCAAGCTCAACGTCCACGGCGGCGCCATCGCCCTCGGCCACCCCTTCGGCATGACCGGCGCCCGCATCATGACCACCCTGCTCAACAACCTGGAGACCAAGGGCGGCAAGTTCGGCATCGAGTCGATGTGCGTCGCCGGCGGCATGGGCATGGCGATGCTGGTGGAACGGCTCTCCTAAGGGGTATTGCGGCCGGCGCGGCTCGCGGAGCGCGCCGGC
>CAYVPF010000080.1:0-5249 GCA_964453355.1 uncultured Acidimicrobiaceae bacterium
CGTGGACACCCTCATCGGGGTCGGCATCGGGGGCATCGCCGTGCTGCTGACCCCCGGCGCCCCGTCCAACGAGGGGCTGCTGGGCAGCGCCACCGGTCCGCTGCGGCGGCTGGCCGGCATCCTCGGCGAGGTCGGCACCGGCATCGCCGAGCCCTGGTCCCGGCCGCAGGCCGACCGCTGGCTGGCCGACACCGTCCAGTTGGTCGACGCCGTCGTCGATAGCCGTCGCGGCCTGTCCACCCAGAAGGTCGGCGCCCGCTGGAACGCCCGGGCCTCCCAGTTCCTGCCCACCCTGCACCGCACCGAGGACGCCCTGGCGGCCGCCCGCCGTATGGCCATCCAGTGCCGTGCCATGACCAGGGGCCTGGCGGAGGGCGCCGCCGACGGCACCGGGCGACCGCTGCCCGGACTGGGCGCCCTGCTGTCCTCGCTGGCCGGTGCCGTCGACGCCTACGCCGACTGGGTGGCCGCCGGCAACGACGACAGCGGCCGGCAGCACCTGTCGGCCGCCCTGCACCGCACCGAGGACGCCCTGGCAGCCTCCCTCGACCGGGCCCGCACCCGGTGGGGCGACGACCCCAGCCTCTGGCTGTCCTTCGGCGCCGTCCTGGGCGGCACCCAGCGCATCCTGGCCGAGCTCGACGGGGTCCTCGACCGGGAGCCCACCGACGCAGACTGAGCTGTTACCCTCCCCCGGTGGCCGCCACCAGGGTGACGCTCCAGCAGGCGACAGTGATGGGTCGGGCGGCCTGGACGGTCGTCACGACCGGCGGCAAGACCCCGGCGTCGCCGGCGGACCGGCGGGGAGTCGCCAGCGCCTTGGCCACCGTCTTCGGTGCCGCGCCGGTGGCCGACGTCGAAGGTCTGTCGTCCGTGACGTCAAGCGAACTGGTGCGAGTCGTGGACGACGACGCCCTCCGGCTGGACCTGATCCGCGTGCTCGCCGTCCTGGCGCTGCTGGACGGCGTCGTCGAGAAGGACAAGATCGAACTGGTGCTCGACTTCGCCAGCGCCCTGCATGTGCAGGCCGACTTCGTCGACGCGTTGCACCAGTTGCAGCTGGACCACGCCCGTTGGGTCGGCTACGACATGATCCGGGCCAACGTGTTCACCATCCCGGGGGTGCCCTGGGTGCCGGACGACCCCTACGCCCCGTTCATGCCGTACGGCGCCGACGGGAACGATCCCGTCCTGACCGGCCGGTACGAGAAGCTGGGGTCGTTGGACGCCGGCACGTTCGGCCGGGCGTTCTTCGACCACTACGTCGGGAACGGGTACGCCTTTCCCGGCAGTGCCGACGGCCTGGTCGAAGCGTGGGCCACCGCGCACGACTGCCTGCACATCCTGTCGGGCTACTCGACGTCGGCTCAGGGCGAGCTGCTGGTGGCCGCCTTCACCGGCGGGGCGCTGGACCCCGGGACGGACTTCATGGAGAGCCACATCCTGCCGACCATCCTCATCTACCACCTGGGCATCGACATCAACAAAGGCCTGAACGCCGGCGACCGCAGCCGTATCGAGGCCGATCCCACCTGGGCGGACAACTACGACGGCAACGTGCATCTGGGTCTCGACGCCGAGAAACTGTGGGTCGCCTGGCAGCGGGGCGTGGCCATGACCGAAGACGTCTACTCGGGCCACTGGGACTTCTGGGCGCACGTCGCCACGCCGCTCGCCGACCTGCGGGCCCGCTGGGGGATCCCGGACCTGCAACCGGAGTACGCCGCCCTCACCGACGAGGACGTCCGCCGGAGTGACTTCGAACGTCCCGGCATGACCCCCCCGCCGGCGGTCTCGGCGACGCCGATCGCCGACCGCCCGCCGGCGCCCGGGACGTAGCCGGCAGGCTCCGGCTCCTTAGAACGGGGGCGCGGCCGGTTGGAAGTTGAACACCCGACAGGCGTTGCCGATCATCACCTTGTACTGGGTCTCGTAGTCGTAACCGGCGAGCCGCCTGTGGGCGTTGCTCAGCGAGTCGGGGAACGAGCTGTCCCCGTGGGGGAAATCGGCCTCCAGCATGACGTTGTCGACCCCGACCTCCTCGAGGTGTCTGGCCCCAAAGTCGTCGTCGATGAAGCATCCGTAGATGTGCCGGCGAAATATCTCACTGGGGAGGACCTCCATGCGGCGGCCGCCGTCGACGATCTCGCCGAGGCGACCGGTTCCGGCCTCCGTCTTCCAATCCTTCTCCTGCAGGTACGGACGCTTGGCCACCTGCAGATCACAGCGCTCGAGAATGTACGGGATCCATCCGATCCCGCCTTCGGAGAGACACACCTTCAAATCCGGATACCGGCTCTGGTCGCCGTCGATCAGCTTCCCGCTGAAGACCCAGTCGACGAGCGAGAAGATCAGGTTGACCGGAGCCAGGGAGCCGACGACGAACAGCGGCGCATCATCCGACGTTCTCGGCATCGATGATGACGAGCCGAAGTGCGTGCAAAGCGGCATCCCGGTGTCATTGGCCGCCGAGAGCACCGGGTCCCAGTAGTTGTTCACGTCATGGAGGGAAGGGAGCCCCAGCTTCGCCGGGTTCTCGGAGAAGGAGATGGCTTTCGCCCCCTTGTCGGCGCACCGTTCGATCTCACGGGCCGCCAGTTGTGGATCCCACAGCGGCATGATGATCAGCGGAATGAACCGGCCCGGGGCCGCACCGGCCCACTCGTCGATGACCCAATCGTTGTAGACCTTTATACAGACATAGGCGAACTCGCGGTCCTTCGCTTCGTAAAAGGTCTGCCCGCAGAAACGGGGGAACATGGGGAAGCACATGGAGGCCAGCACGCCATCCTTGTCCATGACCTCCGTACGGGCGACCGGATCGTAGAACCGGGGAAGCAGCTCGTCGTAAGAGGAGATGTAGCCCAGCTCCTTTGTCGACTGTCCGGCCTCCACTGTGCTCTTGGCTATGGGCGAGTGCGCTGACTCGTAGTTCCAGAACAGGTAGCCCATCTCCCCGACCTTGGTCTGCGGTGCCCGTTCCCGGTCGGCCCGGGGCACCCTGTCGATCCAGAGGTCAGGCGGCTCGATGATGTGATCGTCCACCGAGATCATCCACTGTGGCTGTTCCATCGCTATCCCCTCCGTCCGCGTTTCCCGCCGAGATCGGTCGAAGTCGGCATCAGCTCTGAGCACCACTGGCCAACGGCCCCCGCAAGAGGCGACCGGGCAGGGCGCCGGTGAGCTCGCCATCGGTCAGGATCGGCTCTCCGGCGACGATGGTGGCTCTGATCCCCGCCGACTTCTGCACCAGTCGGCTGGCGCCCCCGGGAAGGTCGTTCACCACTCTCGGGAGCTCAGGGCCGATCTGATCGGCGTCGAAGACGTTCAAGTCCGCGGCCATCCCCTCAGCGATGACGCCCCGATCCGAAAACCCCCAGACGGCCGCCGGCACCGAAGTGATCATCCGCACGGCTTCCTCGAGACGGAACGCCTGCCGATCCCGGACCCAGTGACCGAGAAGGTGCGTCTGGATCGACGAGTCCAGTATCTGGCTCACGTGGGCACCGGAATCAGAGAACGTCATCACGGTCCGGGGATGACGCATGATGGCCAGGAGCGCCTCGTCGTCGACGGCGGCGAATGGCTGCACGAACAGCTGGTCGAAGTCGGTGGCCAAGGCCAGGTCGATGATCAGGTCGACCGGATCGACGCCTCGCTGGGCCGCCATCTCGTCGACCGTCGGGTTGGGGGGCAGCCCCCGAAGGAGAACCTGCATGATCTTGTAGTTCGGGGGCCGCACCTCTGCGCCGATGGCCCGCCCGTAGGGGCCCTCCTGCGCGGCCTGGACCAGTCGGCGACGCACCTCGGGGTCTTCCAACGCCCTTCGCTGCTGATCCAGCGGCAAGGCGCGTATGGCCGCCCATTCCGTGAGCTTGTCGAAAGGCATCTTGGTCCGGAAGGAGAGAACCCCGTTTATGCCCCGGCTGTGGGATTGGCCGACCATCCGGCCCCCCCTCGACCAACACTCGTCCAACGAGGCGAGCTGGTGGCGCCAGTCCTCTCCGTCCGCCCGCACCGGCAACACGCCGAAGGTGACGGTGGCGCCGGACTGCACGGACAGATCTCGGAGCCGATCCAAGAACTCGGACCGCTCCTGCGGATCGGCTGAACCGGCTGCCGGCTCCAGGGCCAGCTCGAAGACCCCCCCGCCCATCGATCCCATGGTGCCCACCAGTCGGGAGACTTCGCCCCAAGAGGCCAGGCGAGACGCCACCGGTCGGTCGTCAGAGGTCTCGTGATTGTCACTGCGTGAGGTCGTGAAGCCCACGGCGCCGGCGCGTAGGGAGGCTTTCAGTCCGCTGACCATGCGCTCCAGGTCGGCCTCGCCGGCCTCCTCGCTGAAGGCCCGTTCGCCCATGGCCCAGGTCCGGAGGGCCGAATGACCGACGTAGCCCGAATAGTTGATGCCCTTGGGGCGGCGTTCGACGGCGTCGAGATACTCGCCGAAGGACTCCCAGCTCCAGTCGATCCCTTCGGCCATCGCCTCGGCGGAGATGTCCTCTGCTCGCTCCAGATTTCGGACCACCAGCTCCCGGGCATCCTTCAGGGCGGGGGCCAACGTGAAGCCACAATTCCCCATGACCACGGTGGTCACCCCGTGCCACGACGAACAGGTTCCGAACGGGTCCCACATCACCTGGGCGTCCATGTGGGTGTGCCCGTCGACAAATCCCGGCGAAACCACGTGCCCTTCGGCGTCGATGGTCTGGCGGGCGCCATCGGTGATCCGACCGATCTCGACGATGCGACCGCCGGTGACCCCCACGTCGGCCCGGTACGGCGCCGCACCGGTGCCGTCCACCACGAGACCCCCCTTGACCACCAGGTCAAGTGCCATCTGACCCCTTCCCCGCCCGGACGGCCATGCGTACGCACTTGGCAACGTACGACGCTCCCCGCCGGGAACGTTGCGATGCAGTCTTCGTACGCTAGCGGCAACCGCTACGCCGGCCCCCGCTACCAGGGACGATGTCTCCGGGCCGGGGTCAAGGTCACAACGTGCCCCCAACGTGCCCCCAACGGTGCCCCCAACGGTGCCCCCAACGGGATTCGAACCCGTGTTACCGCCTTGAAAGGGCAGCGTCCTAGGCCGCTAGACGATGGGGGCCGGGATCACCGGCGGTCCTCTGCGAGGAGGGGATTCACGGGCGGGCCGCCCCTGCCGGAGTGCGCTGCACGCTATCAGCCGGCGCCGGACCACCGACAGGGTGGGCCCCGGCGCCACCGTCGGCGGCGCCACCGTCGGC
>CAYVPF010000080.1:5349-11407 GCA_964453355.1 uncultured Acidimicrobiaceae bacterium
CCGGACCACCGACAGGGTGGGCCCCGGCGCCACCGTCGGCGGCGCCACCGTCGGCCGACCCCGTTTCCGCCTGGCCGGCGGTGGCCGGGACGGACCCGGTGGCTGGCTCGGGCCCATGGTGGGTGAGGGCCAGCAGGAACTGGGTGACGCCGACCACGAGGACGGTGGCTCCGATGACGTGGACCTCGACCAGCAGGGCGGGCAGGTGGGTGAAGTACTGGACGTACCCGACGGCGGCCTGAGCCACCAGGGTGAGGACCAGGATGCGGGCGGACCGGCGGACCCGTTCGGGGACGTCCATGGCATGGAGGGCCACGGCCAGGGCCAGGGTGATCCCGACCAGGAACAGGGCCAGGCTGGAGTGCAGCTCGGCCATGTCCCGAAGGGGCACCGGGATCCGCTTGGCCCGGAGCTGGCCTGTGGAAGACCCGGCGTGGGGACCGGCCCCGGTGGTGGCGGCTCCGGCGGCCAGGACGATGGTCAGCAACAGGACCAGGGCCCGGCTGAGGAGCAGGATGGGCCGGCCGACCAGCAGATGGCCCGAGCCGGGGGTGTAGTCCCGGCTCGACCGGTGGAGGAGGACGACGGCGTCCACCACCAGCGGCATGGCGGCCAGGAAATGGACCATGACCAGGTACGGGTTCAGCTTCGTGTAGACGACGATGCCGCCCATGACGGCCTCGAGCAGGACGCCACCGACCAGGCCGGCGCCCAGCCAGACCAGGTCGCGGCGGAACGGCCGGCGGCGGAGGGCGGCCAGGAACGTGGCGGCGACCACGATGACGAGGAGCACCGTGACCATCCGGTTCCCGAACTCCACCAGGGGATGGAACTGGAGCGGCGGGGTGAGGTGGTGGCTGGAGCAGTCGGGCCAGTCCGAGCAGCCGAGCCCGGACCCGGTGAGGCGGACGGCCGCCCCGGTGACGACGATCAGGACCGTCATGACCAGGGAGGTGACGCTGAGCCGACGGAAGGTGGTCGGCGACACCGTCGGCAGTTGGAGCCGGGATCGGGACACTCCGGCTCATGGTACCGGCCGCCTCCCCCGGTGGCCCAGACGGCCCCTGGTTCCGCCGCCTGGTACCGGAAGGGGCCGGGGCCGTAGGCTCGCGCCCGATGGCTACTCAGGCTCCGGCCGTCCAGGGCCTTCGAGCAGGTGGAACGCGGATCGGGGCCTACGTGGCGCTGACCAAGCCGCGGATCATCGAGCTCCTGCTGGTCACCACCCTGCCCACCATGGTGGTGGCGAAGCGCGGGCTGCCGTCGATCGGGCTGATCGTGGCCACCCTGGTGGGTGGGGCCCTGGCCGCCGGCGGGGCCAATGCCATCAACATGTTCGTGGACCGCGACATCGACCGGGTGATGCACCGCACCCAGAACCGGCCGCTGGTCACCGGAGCGGTCACCCCCCGGGCGGCCCTGACGTTCGCCGTCAGCCTGGAGGTGTTGGCCTTCGTGGAGCTGTGGCTGGCCGTCAACCTGCTGTCGGCCGTCCTGGCGGTGTCGGCGACGGCCTTCTACGTGTTCGTGTACACCCTGTGGCTGAAGCGGCGGTCCACCCAGAACATCGTCATCGGCGGCGCCGCCGGGGCCGTGCCGGTGCTGGTGGGCTGGGCGGCGGTGACCGACTCGCTGAGCTGGACCCCGGTGGTGCTGTTCGCCATCATCTTCATCTGGACCCCGCCGCACTTCTGGTCCCTGGCGGTGAAGTACCGGGACGACTACGAGGCGGCCCACGTCCCGATGCTGCCGGCGGTGGCGTCCCTCCGCCGGACGACCCGGGAGATCCTGCTGTACACCGTCCTGCTGGTGGCCGTGTCCTTGTACTTCGGCGCCCTGGCCCACATGGGACCGATCTACACGGCGGTCGCCGCCGTCCTCGGGGCCGGGTACCTGCTGATGGCCGGCCGGCTGTGGCAGCGGGCCCGGGGCGACCGGGCCACCACCCGGGACGCCATGCGGCTGTTCAGCTACTCGATCACCTACCTGACCGTCCTGTTCGTGGCCATGGCCGTCGCCGTCCTGGTCCGCCACCCCTGAGGTGACCACCGTCGAGTCCGCCGACGACCAGTCCGCCGAGGATCCGACCTCCGACGACCAGCCGGTGGCCGGGCCACCCGGTGGTGCCCCGCCTGGCGACGACCACCCAGGTGACGGGCCGCCCGGTGGCGGCCGGTCGCCGAGACGGGCCCGGCCGGTGTTCCTGGTGGTGGGCGTGGTGTTGGCCGTCGGGTTGGCCGTCGGGCTGTTCACCGGCATCGGCACCGGCTCGGGGGGCGGCCGCCCGGTCGCCGGCGCCCAGGTGCCCACCTTCTCGCTGCCGCGGGTCGGCGGCAACGGCACAGTGGGGGTCCCGGCCGACGGCGGCGGGGGCGGGAAGCCGGCGATCCTGCTGTTCTTCGCCAGCTGGTGCGGGCCGTGCCAGGCCGAGGTGCCGGCGGTGGCGTCCACCTACCGCCGCCAGCAGGCCACCGGCAGTCCCCTGGCCAAGGTGGCCCTGATCGGGGTGGACGCCAGCGACAACAACGGCCTGAAATTCGTCCGCCGCAGCGGGGTCACCTTCCCGGTGGGGTCCGACCGGGAGTACACAGTGACCGAGGGCAAGTTCGCCTTCACCGGCCTGCCCGAAGCGGTGTTCGTGAACCGCGACGGGGCGATCGCCGCCATCCACGAGGGGGCCATCACCACCGCCCAGCTGGTGGCCTGGGAGCACCGCCTCCTCTATGGCTGAGCGAGGGGGGCTGGGGTGGGGGGCTGGGCCGGCCGCGGTTTACTCCCAGCGGAACGTCACGGCGGCCACCACCGGTGCCGCCACGGCCCAGACCGCCAGTACCACCCAGGCGCTGGCCGGCACCGACGTGCCGGTGCCCAGGGCGGCGTGCAGCCCGTCGGACAGGGCGGCGGCCGGCAGGGCTTTGGCTACGTCGGCCATCCCACCGGGGAGCTTGTCGAGCGGCACCACCATGCCGCCGAGCAGCAGCAGCACCAGGTAGAGCCCGTTGGCGGCGGCCAGGTTGACCTCGGCCCGCAACGTCCCGGCCAGCAGCAGCCCGATGCCGCCAAAGGCGGCCGTGGCCAGCAGCGCCACCGCCACCGCCTGTCCGGCCGCCGCCCCGCCGGCGGCCGCCCCGGCACCCCCGGGGTTCCAGCCCAGTCCGTAGCCGACGGGCACCAGGACGGCGGCCTGGACCAGCTCCACCAGCACGATCGTGGCGATCTTGGCGGCCAGGAGCCGTGGCCGGCCCAGCGGGGTCGAACCCAACCGCTTCAGCACCCCGTAGCCCCGCTCGAACCCGGTGGCGATGCCCAGCGACACCATCGCCGTCGACATCACCGCCAGGGCCAGGATGCCGGGGACGAAGAAGTCGACGGGGGTGGACGCGCCGGTGGAGACCACGTGGACGGACGAGAAGAACACCAGGAACACCACCGGGATGCCGACGGTCAGGAGCAGGGTCTCCCCCCGGCGCAACGTCATCCAGGTCTCCGCCCGGATCTGGGCCAACAGCGGCTTCACGGCTGCCCGCCCGGCGTCTGCCGCTGCGTCTGCCTCTCACCGTGCGCCCTGCCGTGCGCCTCGTCTTCGGTCGCGCCGTCCTCGGCGACGATGGCCAGGTAGGTCTCCTCCAGGGACCGGCCGGTCCGCAGGTCGGTCAGCGACACCCCCTGGTCGGCCAGCCAGCCGGCCACGGCGGCAGTCAGGGCCGGCGATGGGGGGGCGTCCACCCGGTACCGGCCGCCGGCCACCAGGGCGACCGGTGCCCCGATGGCGGCCGACAGCCTCTCGAGATCGAGGCCGGCCGGGGCGGCGAACGTCAGCACCGGGCCCCCGCCGGTGCCGGCGGCCAGATCGGCCGGGGTCCCCTCCACCACCACCCGACCGCGGCGGACGATCACCACCCGGTCGGCCACCTGCTCGGCCTCGGCCAGCTCGTGGGTGGTCAGCACCACGCAGGCCCCCCGTTCCGCCAGTCCGGCCACCACCCGGCGCACCGCCAGCCGGCCGTCCGGGTCGACCCCGGCCGTCGGCTCGTCCAGGAACACCACCTCGGGTCGGCCCACCAGGGCCAGGGCCAGCGACAGCCGCTGCTGCTCCCCGCCGGACAGGTGCCGCCAGGGAGTGGTGGCCACCCCGCCGAGGGCCACCAGTTCCAACAGCCCCTCGGGGTCTTCCGGATGGTCGTAGTAGTCGGCGAACAGCCGCAGGGCGCGCCGGGGATCCAGCATCGGGTAGACCCCGCCCCGCTGCAGCATGACCCCGATGCGGGGGACCAGCGCCCGGTGATCGGCCACCGGGTCCCGCCCGAGCACCCGTACCGTCCCGGCCGCCGGCCGGCGGTAGCCCTCCAGGCACTCGACCGTCGAGGTCTTCCCGGCCCCGTTCGGGCCCAACACCGCCACGACCTCGCCGGCCGACGCCGACAACGACAGCCCGTCCACCGCCACCCGCGACCCGTACCGGACCACCAGTCCCCGGCACTCCACCACAGGATCTCGTGCGCCGGGCGATGTCATCGGGGTAGCACGCTACCGTTGGCCCGGAATGATCGACATCCGACTGGTCCGGGACGATGCTGCGTCGGTGAAGGCCGGCCTGTCCCGTCGCGGGGTGGACCCGGCCGAGGTGGACCGGGTGGCGGCGCTGGACGTGGCCCACCGGGACCGGCTGGCCCACCAGGAGTCGCTGCGGGCCCGGGTGAAGGCGCTGTCGCGGGAGGTGGGGGCGGCCCGGAAGGCCGGCGACCAGGCCACCGCCGACGACCTGTCGGCGGAGAGCCGCCGGCTGGGGGACGAGGAGCGGGCGGCCGCGGAGGACGAAGAACGGCTGGCCGGCGAGCTGCGTCAGGCGCTGCTGCACCTGCCGAACCTGCCGGCCGACGACGCCCCCGACGGCGCCGGCGCCGACGACAACGTGGTGCTGCGGCACTGGTGGCCGGGCCAGGAGCAGGGTGACCCGGCGCCGGTGCCGGCGGACCACCAGCGGGTGCCGCACTGGGACATCGGGGAGGCCCTGGGCCTGTTGGACATGGCCCGGGGGGCCCGGTTGGCCGGGTCCATGTTCCCGCTGTACCGCGGCCTGGGGGCCCGGCTGCTGCGGGCCCTGACGTCGTACGCCCTGGACTGCCACACCCTGCCGCCGGACCCCGGGCCGTCAGACCCTGGCTCATCGGACGGGGGGGCCTACGAGGAGATCCGGCCGCCCACCCTGGTGCTGACCGAGACGATGACGTCCACCGGCCACCTGCCCAAGTTCGCCGACGAGGCCTACCACGTCGAGCGCGACGACCTGTGGGCCATCCCCACCGCCGAGGTCCCGCTGACGTCCATGCACCGCGGCGAGATCCTCGACGAGGCGGCCCTGCCGGCCCGGTTCACCGCCGTCACCCCCTGCTTCCGGCGGGAGGCTGGGGCCGCCGGCCGGGACACCCGGGGCCTGCTGCGGGTGCACGAGTTCGAGAAGGTGGAGCTGTTCGCCTACGCCACCCCCGACCAGGCGGCCGAGGTGCACGCCGACATCCTCCGCCGGGCCGAGGGCCTGCTGCGGGACTTCGGATTGCACTACCGGGTCCTCGACCTCTGCACCGGCGACCTCGGCGCCTCGTCGGCCCGGACCTTCGACCTGGAGGTGTACGCCCCCGGCTGCGACCGCTGGCTGGAGGTGTCCTCGGTCAGTTGGTTCCGGGACTACCAGGCCCGACGGGCACAGGTCAGGTACCGCCCGGCCCTGGAGGGCGGTGGGGTCGGCAGCCCGGTGCTGGTGCACACCCTGAACGGCTCCGCCCTGGCCTGGCCCCGGATCTGGGCCGCCCTGGTCGAGACCGGCCGGCAGCCGGACGGGTCGGTGCAGCTCCCCGACTGCCTGGCCCCGTGGCTCGGCGGCCGCACCCACATCCCGGCGCCCTGAGCCGGCCGGTCAGCCGTTGCCGGGATCGAACCGGTAGCCGACGCCGCGGACCGTGGTGATCAGCACCGGGTTGCCCGGATCGGCCTCGATGCGGGAGCGCAGCCGCTTTATGTGGACGTCGAGGGTCTTGGTGTCGCCGATGTAGTCGGTGCC
>CAYVPF010000081.1:0-11202 GCA_964453355.1 uncultured Acidimicrobiaceae bacterium
GGTCAGGGGGTGGGGCGGTCCCCGATGATGCTGGCCCGCTCCATCACCCGCACCGCCGGCCAGTAGTCGCTGCAGGCGTAGTGCTGCACCGCCCGGTTGTCCCAGAACGCCACCGAGTCCGGCTCCCAGTGCAGCCGGCACTGGTACTCCGGCACGTCCGCCCGCCGGCACAGCTCGTCGATCAGCGCCGTGCTCTCCGCCGCTGCCAGCCCCTCGATGTGCCGCACGAACAGCCGGTTGACGAACAGCAGCTTCCGTCCCGTCTCCGGGTGCCGGCGCACCACCGGGTGCCGCACCGGCGGGTACGCCTCCCGCATCTTCACCTGCTCGTCCGCCGGCAGGTGCAGGCCGAACACCAGCGAGTAGTCGTGGACGGCCCACAGGTGGTCCACCCGCTCCTTCATGGCCGGGTCCAGCCCGTCGTAGGCGGCGCACATGTCGGCGAACAGCGTGTCGCCGCCCGTTGGCGGCACCTCCACGGCGTGCAGGATCGCCCCCATCGACGGCCGTTCCCGCCAGGTCACGTCGGCGTGCCACCCGTTCTCGTACCCGCCCACCGCCGCCGACTTGGCCAGCCGCATCAGCTCCGGCTGGTCGGTGTTGGACGGGTAGAACGGGTGCACCTCCAGGTCGCCGAACCGCCGGGCCAGCCGCACCTGGCCGTCCGCCGTCAGCGGCTGGTCCCGGAAGAACAGCACTTTGTACGCCAGCAGCGCCCGCCGCAGCTCCGCCACCGCCGCCTCCGACAGGTCCGCCGCCAGGTCGACGCCGTCCACCTCCGCCCCGATGGTCGTCCCCACCGGCCGGGCCGAGAAGTGCTCCCACGTCAGCCCGGCCAAGGCCTCCCGTTCCGCCGCCAGGTGGTCCACCGGGCCCACCTCCACCGGGTACGGCCCCAACCGGAACCGCATCGCTCCCAGCCCGGCCGCCGGGTCCCGCATGTCACTTGCCGTCGTCATCGCCGTCCTCCCGTCATGCCGTCCGCCGCGTCGCCATCGCCGCCTCCCGGCCGCTGTCCTCCGACACCGCCGCCGTCAGGCAGCCCTGCAACATGTCCACCACGTTCGCCGTCAGCATCGCCGTCGGCCACGCCGGCCGGTGGTCCGCCAGCCGCACCTCCTGGTCCGCCATGGCGTGCACCACCAACCCGAACCCCAACCGCAGCCGGGTGCTCCGCAGCGGCTCCGGCACGTCCGCCAGATGTACTTCCAGCCGGTCCACCACCGTCGCCAGCCCGCGGGTGACCCGGTCGCGGGGCGGCGCGAACACGTCGAACCACGGGTCCGTCGCCACCCGCACCAGGAACCGGGCGTACCAGCTCACCCCGTCCTCGTGACCGATGTGCTCCGCCAGCGGGTGCACGAACGCCTCCAGCAGCTCCCGGAGGTCCTGTCCCCGTCCGGCCCCGTCCAGGGCCGCCAGCATCGCCCGCCGCCGCTGGTCGATCCGCTCCATCCGGTACTCGAACACCGCGTCCACCAGCCCCTGCTTCGACCCGAAGTGGTATTGCGCCGCCGAGTTGTTCCGTTGCCCCGCCGCGGCGGCGATCTCCCGCAGCGACACCCCGTCCAGCCCGTTCTCGGCGAACAGCCGCTCGGCCGCCAGGATCATGGCCTCCCGCGTGCTCTGTCCCATATGCGCCATTTCTAATGCGACTGACTTAACCCGTCAAGGTGCCCCCGCAGGTTCCGTTACCTGTCCAGGGGGTCCGTTACCCAACCCGGTGGCACCGCAGCTATACATGCACGCATGGCAACCAAGCGCCGAACCAGCGCAGCAGCGGTGGCGGCCGACACGCCCCCGCCGGCCGACCCGTCGCCCGCCGAGTCATCGCCCGGCCGGCGAGTGGTCGCCGATCCCGCCATCGCCCTGGCCGGCGGCCGCCGGGAACGCAACAAGGCCCGTACCCGCGAGCGCATCATCCGGGCCGCCACCGACCTGTTCAACCGGTACGGCTACGACGCCGTCACCGTCGAGGAGATCGCCGAGTCTGCCGACATCGCCCTGCGGACCTACTACCACTACTTCGACTCCAAGGCCGCCGTGGCCCTGGCCCGGTTCCACCAGTGGATGGACGACCTCGGCGACGCCCTGGCCGACCAGCCCGTCCAGTTGTCCCCGCCGGAGGCCTTCGCCGCCGCCCTGGCTGCCACCGCCCAGCAGGGCTACGCCGGCGAACAGCAGCTCTCCAGCCCGGACGGGCGGGCCCTGTTGCCGACCCCCGCCGCCCTGCTCCTCGCCGAGTCCGACCCCGAGGTGGCCGGGCTGGTGTACCAGCGACTGGTCCAGGCCTTCCACCGGCTGTCCACCGTGTTCGCCGACCGCCTCGGCTACCCCGACGGCGCCCCCGAATCCCAGGCCATCGCCAGCGCCATCGTCGCCCTCTGGTTCGTCGCCGTCCACGGCGGCCCGGCCACCGCCGCGGCCGGCAGCACCCCGGCCCCTGCCGCCTCGACCTCGGTCGGGATCAACGGGGCCGCCCTGCGGGCCTTCGAGCTTTACGCCTCCGGCCTGGCCTCCCTGTGGGGGCCGCCCCAGACGTGACCGGTACTGGCGTGACCGGTACTGGCGTGACCGGTACTGGCGTGACCGTGTCCGACCCCGCCGCCAGGCCAGAGGGATTCAGGCCTGAGCGGTTCAAGTCGGTCATGTTCGACTTCGGCGGCGTCATCACCACCAGCCCGTTCGTCGCCTTCGGCCACTACGAGGTCGCCTGCGGCCTGCCGACCGGGTTCATCCGCCGGGTCAACGCCACCAACCCCGACACCAACGCCTGGGCGCAGTTGGAGCGCGGCCAGCTCGGCGTGGACGCCTTCGTCGACGCCTTCGAGGCCGAATGCCTGGCCCTCGGTCACCCGGTCGACGGCCGCCAGGTGCTGGCCCGGCTCCGCGGCGACATCCGCCCGGAGATGGTGGAGGCCGTCCGCCGCTGCCGCGGCCGGTTCGTCACCGGCTGCCTCACCAACAACTTCACCGCCGCTGCCGCTGCCGCCGGCGGCGTCGGCGGAGGTGGCGGCGGCGGTGGGCCGGACCAGCCGGAGCTGGCGGCGGTGCGGGACCTGTTCGACGTCGTCGTCGAGTCCCGGACGGCCGGCGTCCGCAAGCCGGAGCCCCGGTTCTACGAACTGGCCTGCGAGACCGCCGGCGTGCGGCCGGACGAGGTGGTGTTCCTGGACGACCTCGGGGTCAACCTGAAGCCGGCCCGGGCCATGGGCATGCACACCATCAAGGTCGCCGAGCTCGGTGCCGCCTTGGCCGAGCTGGCCGCCGTTACCGGCCTGGCTCTGGCCGACCTGACCCCGGTTCGCTGACTGCCCCGCGGAGCAGCACCGTGAAGGTGGTGCCGATCCCCAGTTCCGACGTGACCGCGAACTCACCGCGGTGCAGGTCCACGATGGCCTTGGCGATGGACAGCCCCAGGCCCCGGCCCTCCAGCCCGCTGCTCCGGGCGTTGGTGGCCCGGAAGAACTGTGTGAACAGCTGCGGGATGTCGGCGGCCGGGATGCCCATGCCGGTGTCGGACACCTCGGCCTGCCACCCTCCGGCCACCGGGACGCCCCGCAGGGTTATCCGCCCGCCCCGAGGGGTGAACTTGACCGCGTTGGACAGCAGGTTGTCGAACAGCTGCCCCAGCCGCTCCCCGTCGGCCGGCAGTGCCGGTCCGTCGGTCACCTCCAGGTGCAGGGTCACCCCCTTGGGCCCGGCCAGCGGTTCCGCCGCATGGCCGGCCCGGCGCAGGCAGTCGGCCACGTCCACCGGAGCCACCGACAGCGCCACGGTTCCGGCGGCCAGGTGCTCGAGGTCGACCAGGACACCGGACAGCCGCATGACCTGCCGGGCGTTGCGCAGGATGGTCTCCACGTAGTCGATCTGGTCCCGGTCGGCCAGCGGGTCCAGGGTGTCCCGCAGCAGCTCGGCGAAGCCGGTGATCGACGTCAGCGGGTTCCGGAGCTCGTGGGTCACCGTCGCCATGGCTTCCGTCCGGCGCCGGTCGACGGCCGCCAGCTCCTCCAGGAGCGCCCGCTGCTCGGTGACGTCGCGGGCGTGGACGACCAGGCCCCGGACATCGGGGTCGTCCAGCAGCACGTCCACCAACGTCTCCATGTCCCGCCAGCTGCCGTCGGCCGCCCGGACCCGAACGTGCACCCGCTCCCCGGGCGTCCACTGGCCGTCGGTGATGCGGGTGAACACCTCCGCCACCGCCGGGACGTCGTCGGGGTGGATGTACGGCAGCACCCCTGCCTCCGGGTCGTACTCCGCCCAATTGCCCACCAGCCGGAGGGCTCCGGCGCTGGACCATCGCCAGGACCCGTCGGCGTTCAGGATGGTCACGAAGTCCTCCGACCGGTCCAGCAGCCGCTCCACCAGGTGCGGGCCGGTCAGCGTCGGGAACCGCTCCGGGGTCTTCGCATTGGACACCGCCAGCACGAACCCGGTCAGGCTGCCGTCCGCCGCCTGCACCGGGGTGGCCTCCGCCACGCACTCCGTCACGGCGTCGTTCACCACCGACACCGTCCGGAACGGGCCGAAGTGGCTCCGCCGGGTCCGGTCGTCCTCCCACTGGGCCGCCACCCGGGCCACGTCGTCCGGGTGCACGCAGCTGTACCACCGCTGCCCGATCTGCTTGGTGTGCGGCACCCCCGTCAGGTTCTCCCAACGCTGGTTGTGGTACCAGGTGGTCCCGCTTGCGTCCGTGGCGATGAGCCCCAGCGGCACCAGGGCCGACAGGGCGCCAAGGACCCGGCCCGTCAGGGCCCGTCCTTCGTCGTTCGTCATAGGCCCGACTACCAGCTCGTGCCCCGCACCTTCGTGCCCCGCACCGCACCTCGCGATTGGACGCCCGCCTGGGCGTTGTCGTCTGCAATCGACC
Source organism: uncultured Acidimicrobiaceae bacterium (assembly GCA_964453355.1). Taxonomy (GTDB): domain Bacteria; phylum Actinomycetota; class Acidimicrobiia; order Acidimicrobiales; family RAAP-2; genus DASZUK01. Next base: position 4,871 of record CAYVPF010000081.1, read on the forward strand.
GGCTGCCCGCCTGCAACCGGCTTCTAACTTCAAACGCTACCGCGAGTTGGCGGGCACCAAGTACGGATTCCGGCGGCCGATCACCTACCACTGTCCGGTTTGCAACCCCAATTGTCATATGCAGTAAGGGTTTATCCGCCCGCCGATTTCGTCACCTCGGCGGCGGCGGGGGGGCCGTGATTGGGTCCGGGCCGGCCGGGTATGAGTCGTTATCGGTGGCACCCATCCTCTCGGATCTCCGTAGCGGTACTTCGCGGGCCGGTGCCATGCCGCCGCCGCCGGCCGCGGCGGTGTCCAAGGGTCGCCGGTTCACCGTCTCCATCGTCTCGGGCCTCTGCGCTCTGGCCGCCATGGGCATCAGCTCCACCCTGGGGAACGTCCACGGGCCGACGGTGCACCAAAAGGTGGTCGCCTTCACCGGTGCCGCCGTCTTCTGCGTGTTGGCCATCGTCGCCGTACAGACCGCGGCGGACACCCTCGCCGTCGTGGTGGTCGCCCGCGCCGGCCGGTCCGGGGCGTCGGCCGTCAGGGTGATCGCCAGCTTCGTCGGCTACGTCATCGTGGTGATCGTCGGCCTCGGCCTCATCGACGTGCCGGTGCAGCACCTGCTCATCGGCGGCGCCCTCACCGGGGTCATCGTCGGCATCGCCGCCCAGCAGGCCTTGGGCAACGTGTTCGCCGGCCTGGTCCTCCTGCTGGCCCGACCGTTCGTGTTGGACGAGCGCATCCGCATCCGTTCGGGGTCCCTCGGCGGGCCCGGACCGGTCATCGGGGTGGTCCGCGGTCAGAACCTGGCCTACGTCACCGTCGAGACCGACGACGGCCTGCTCAACGTGCCGAACTCCGTCATCCTTGCCGCCGGTGTCGGCCCCGCCCCGCCCGACGACCCCACCGCCGATCTGGCGGTCGTCACCGCCGGGCCGCCGCCGATGCCGATGCCGATGGCCGGAACCGCTGGCCGGCGCCGGTTCCACGCGGCCCCGCGATCTGACCTAGAGTGCCCAAGGTAGAACGAGTTCTCGCATCCGACCCGACGGGATCAGTCAAGGGGCGATGTGGGGTCCGCCACCATTACGCAGTGCAGTTGTAGTAGATCACGTATCGGACGAACACAAGGGGGGGCAATGTCGAAGACGCCGCGGTGGAGCACCCGGGTTGGGCCGAACTGGCGTCGGCGGTTCGGGGCCGCCGGCCTGGCCATGTCGGTGCTGGTCGTCGGAGCGGTCGAGGCCGGTCCGGTGACCGCCGGGGCGGTCACCGTTCCCGGCAAGGTCGTCGTGGGCAAGAACGTCCCGGCCAGTGCGATGAAGACAAAGATCGGTGTCACCGCCAAGACAATCACCGTCGGCAACATCGCCTGGAAGGCCATCTTCGGCGGGGCAAAGATCGGCACCCAGGCCTACTTCGACTACGTCAACTCCACCGGCGGGGTCAACGGCCGCAAGATCGTCGTCACAGCCCAGAACACAACATACAGCGGCACAAAGGACGCCTCGTATACCCAGGCGGCCGTCAACAAGGACTTCGCCCTGGTCGGCGACTTCTCCATCGTCGCCACATCGGCGGCCAAGGTCCTGGGCAAGAACCCCGGGTTCCCCGACGTCTCGGTGACAGTGACCCCCCTGGCCAACAAGCTGCCCAACTTCGTCAGCCCGGTCCCGCTGCAGGGCGGCTGGCAGGAGGGGTCGCTGCAGTACTTCAAGAGCCAGAACCCGTCGGGCATCAAGAAGGCGGCGGCCCTGGTGGCCGACCAGCCTTCGGCCACAGCCGCCTGGCAGGGCCAGAAGGCCACGATGGAGCACCTGGGGTACAACATCGTGTACCAGACAATTTTCAAGACCACAGCCAACTACAACACCTTCGTCAGCGACGTCGTGGCCATGAAGGCCAAGGGGGTCAAGATGCTCTTCATCGAGCAGAACCCCCCGCTGTACGCCGCCCCGCTGATCAAGGCGCTGAACTCCCAGAACTTCCACCCCATGGTGATCCTGGGGGCCTCCACCTACGCCGCCACACTCATCACAAAGTCCGGCGGGGCCTCAGCCGTTAACGGGATGTACCTGGAGCAGAACCTGGCCCTGTACCTGGGTACCGACGCCAAGGCCATCCCGGCGGTCACACAGTTCAACAAGTGGGTCAAGGTGGCCACAGCCAGCTGGACGCCAGACCTGTTCACCATGTACGGCTGGCTGTCCGCCGAGCTGTTCACGCAGGGCCTGAAGAACGCCGGCCAGAACCCCACCCGGGGATCGCTGCTCAAGGGGTTGGGGAAGATCACCAACTTCACCGGCGGCAACCTGACGGCCCCGACCGACCCGGCGGCCAAGACGGTGTCCAACTGCTACCTGATCGGCCGCATCAAGAACGGCCAGTGGGTCCGCCAGGCCGACCCGCCGATCAAGAGCAGCACCAACGGGTACCGGTGCACCGACAAGTACTACGTGCCACCCAGCTCGGCGTACTAGAACGGGGTACCGAAGGGGGGTCTGGGTGCTGGTCGCCTCATGGAGACATCGGTTCGGGGCCGCCGGCCTGGCGGTGTCGGTCCTGGTCGTCGGAGCGACCGTAGAGGCCGCCCCGGTGACCGCCGGGGCGGCCAGCACCCCGATCGTCGTCGGCAAGAACGTCCCGGCCAGTGCCATGAAGACAGACATCGGGGTGACGGCGAAGACCATCACCGTCGGCAACATCGCCTGGAACCCCATCTTCACCGGGGCCAGGATCGGCACCCAGGCCTACTTCGACTACGTCAACGCCACCGGCGGGATCAACGGCCGGAAGATCCAGGTCACAGCGCAGGACACAGGGTATAGCGGCACAAAGGACGCCTCGTATACCCAGGCGGCCATCAACAAGGACTTCGCCTTGGTCGGGGACTTCTCCATCGTCGCCACATCGTCGGCCAAGGTCCTGAGCCAGAACCCGGGGTTCCCCGACGTCTCCGTGACAGTGACCCCCCTGGCCAACAAGCTGCCCAACTTCGTGAGCCCGTTCCCCGAGCAGGGGGGGTGGCAGGAGGGGTCGCTGCTGTACTTCAAGAGCCAGAACCCGTCGGGCATCAAGAAGGCGGCGGCCATGGTGGCCGACCAGCCCTCGGCTGCCGCGAGCTGGCAGGGGCAGAAGGCGGCGATGGAACACCTGGGGTACAACATCGTCTACGAGACAACCTTCACAATCAGCGCCAACTACGACACCTTCGTCAGCGATGTCGTGGCCATGAAGGCCAAGGGGGTGAAGATGCTCTTCATCGAGCAGAACCCCCCGCTGTACGCCGCCCCGCTGATCAAGGCGCTGAACTCCCAGAACTTCCACCCCATGGTGATCCTGGGGGCCTCCACCTACGCCGCCACACTCATCACAAAGTCCGGCGGGGCCTCAGCCGTTAACGGGATGTACCTGGAGCAGAACCTGGCCCTGTACCTGGGTACCGACGCCAAGGCCATCCCGGCGGTCACACAGTTCAACAAGTGGGTCAAGGTGGCCACAGCCAGCTGGACGCCAGACCTGTTCACCATGTACGGCTGGCTGTCCGCCGAGCTGTTCACGCAGGGCCTGAAGAACGCCGGCCAGAACCCCACCCGGGGATCGCTGCTCAAGGGGTTGGGGAAGATCACCAACTTCACCGGCGGCAACCTGACGGCCCCGACCGACCCGGCGGCCAAGACGGTGTCCAACTGCTACCTGATCGGCCGCATCAAGAACGGCCAGTGGGTCCGGCAGGCCGACCCGCCGATCAAGAGCAAGACCAACGGCTACCGGTGCACCGACCAGTACTACGTGCCACCGAACACGCCGTACTAGAACGGGTACTAGAACACGTACTAGAACAGTAGGGCGGTCGACCCAGCCATCGGGGTCGCCGGCCGGCCGCCGAGCAAACCGGGGATTGGGGAGGACACGGTGAGCGAATTCTTAGAGTTCACCGTCATCGGCATCGCCGTCGGTGCCGCCTATGCCATTTTGGCCACGGGCCTCGTGGTCACCTACACGACGTCGGGGGTGTTCAACTTCGCCCACGGGGCCGTGGCCATGGTGGCGGCGTTCTGCTACTGGCAGCTCCAGCAGGCCGGCGTGCCCCAGTGGATCGGCCTGATCGTGGTGGTGTTCGTCGGCGCCCCCCTGTTCGGGGCGGCGGTGGAGTGGGGCTTCATGCGCCGGCTGTTCGGCGCCACCGCCGAACGCCCCATCATGGTCACCCTGGGGCTGCTGGTCATCCTGATCGGGTTGGGCACGTTGGTGTGGAGCGTGGCCACATCCCGGACGGTCAGCCCGCTGATCGCCGGCACATTCCCGCTGTTCGGGGTCCGGCTGCCCTGGCAGAACCTGGTGCTGCTGGTGGCCGCGGTCATCGTGGCGGTCGGCCTCCGCCTCCTGCTGTACCGGACCCGGGTGGGCACCGGCATGCGGGCGGTGGTCGACGACCCCGACCTGTTGAGCCTGGCCGGGGTGTCGCCGGTCCGGATGAGCCGGGCCGGGTGGATGCTGGGGTTCTTCCTGGCCGGCCTGGCCGGGGTGCTCATCGCCCCCACCCTGACAGGGACCTTCAGCGTCCTCACCATGGCCCTGTTGGTGGTCAACGGCTACGCCGCCGCCGTGGTGGGCCGCCTGCGCAGCATCCCCTGGACGTTCGCCGCGGCCATAGCGATCGGGCTGCTGGTCACATACTTCAAGCAGTACGCCGCGCCGCACCTGCCGTCGGGCACCGGAGCCGACGTCACCGCCGCCCTGCCGATGGTCTTCTTGTTCATCGCCCTGGTGGCCCTGCCGTCGGTCCGCCTGCGGGCGGTCGGCCGGTTGAGCACCCTCCGCATCCCCCGGGTGGCCGGCGCCTCCGAGTCGGTGATCACCGGCGTCGTCTTCGTGGTGGTCGGCATCGTGTTCGCCATCGCCATGGGCTCGTCGTTCCTGGCCCCCGGCGCCGGCACCCTCGGGCCCGTGGTCGGCCAGACCATGGTCTTCGGCATCGTGGCCCTGTCACTGGTCCTGCTGGTCGGGTACGCCGGCCAGGTGTCCCTGTGCCAGCTGGCCTTCATGGGCATCGGGGCGTTCTGCATGGGCAAGGTCGCCGGCGGCGGCTCCCTGCTCGGGATCCTCGTCGCCGTGGGCGTCTGTGCCGGCCTGGGGGTGCTGATCGCCCTGCCGACCATCCGGCTGCGCGGCCTGTACCTGGCCCTGGCCACCTTCGCCTTCGCCGAGGCCGTCCAGAGCGGGTTCTTCGCCGACACCAGGATCCTCGGCACCTCCGGCCTTTCGGGGGACCGGCTGCACATCGGCGGCTGGACACTGGCGGGGGACCGGTCAGAGTTCATCCTCCTGACCGTCGTCTTCGTGCTGGCGGCCATCGGGGTCCTGGCCCTGCGGCGCAGCCTGTTCGGCCGCCGGCTGCTGGCCCTCAACGACTCCCCGGCGGCTTGCGCCACCGTCGGCCTCAACCCGGCGGTGACCAAGGTGCTCGTGTTCGCCCTCGCCGCCGGCCTGGCCGGCCTCGGCGGCGCCCTCTGGAGCACCCTGCAGTTCACCGTCACAGCCAAGACCTTCACAATCTTCTCCGGGGTCCTGTTCCTGCTGTTCCTGGTCATCTGGAACGTCCGGACCATCACCGGGGCCTTCCTGGCGGCGCTCACTTACGCCATCTCGGCCAACGTGCCCCACGTCAGCCAGGTCGAGGGCCTGGTGATCGGGGCCCTCGGGATCCTGCTGGTCGGGCGGGCCAGCAACGGCATCCTCGGGCTCGACTGGTTCGCCGCCCGGTTCCGGCTGCCGTGGGCCCCTTCGCTCCCGTCGGCCGGAGGCCCGGCGCCACCGCTGCTGGCGGCCGACAGCGGTGTAGTGGGGGAGGGGCGCCATGCCGTCGGATAATGGGCCGTCGGATAGTGACGAGCCGGTCCTGGACGTGTCCGGCGTCGCCGTCCGTTTCGGCGGCGTCGCCGCCCTGTCCGACGTCGACCTCACCGTGGCCGCCGGTTCGGTCACCGGGCTGATCGGTCCCAACGGCGCCGGCAAGACCACCCTGTTCAACGTCATCAACGGCCTCCAGCCGGCCGATCGGGGGGAGGTGCGGTACCGGGGGAAGGACCTGGGCCGGATGCCCCCGTACCGGCGGGCCCGGCTGGGCATCGCCCGGACGTTCCAGCGCCTCGAACTGTTCGGCAGCCTCAGCGCCACCGAGAACGTGCAGGTCGGCGTCGAGGCGACCGCCTCCTGGTGGCCCCGTCGTCGGGCGGTGGGGCGGCGCCGACCGGTGCCGCTGGCCGACGGGTCCCCCCCGCCGCAGTCGCCGCCGGCCATCTCCGAGGGCCTGCTCGCCCGGGTCGGGCTGGGTGGCCTCGGCG
>CAYVPF010000082.1:0-11126 GCA_964453355.1 uncultured Acidimicrobiaceae bacterium
GCCGTCATGACGCCCCAGAACCGGTACCACCCTTGCGACCCACGTTCGATCTCGACGTAGCAACGCCGCCAGGCCGTCAGCCGTCCCCCGGCGTCGACGACGATCTGGGCCATCGTCGAACAGGCCTCCTGGGCGGTGCTGGCCACCGTGCAGGAAAGCAGCCGCTGGTGGCGGCCGAGGAGGTCGGGCATGGGAGGGCCCCGAGGTCAGGCGGACGGGCCGCCGAGCCAGCCGCGCTTGACGAAGATCACGCCGAGCACCACCACGGCGGCCACCTCGGTGCCGATACCCCAGCCGACGAAGGTCCAGCCGCCGCCCAGGTGGTTGACCAGCCAGGGGAAGTTCTGCCCGAAGAACCCGCTGAGGAAGCTCAGGGGCAGAAAGATGGTGGCGATGATGGCCAGCTGCTTCATGACCACGTTCAGCCGGTTGGACACGGTGGAGATGTGGGTGTCCATGACCCCGCTCAGCAGGTCCCGGTAGCTGTCGATGAGGTCGCTGATCCGGATCAGGTGGTCGTAGAGGTCGCGGAAGTACCGGGAGCTGTCGGCCGTCATGCCCGGGATGTCGGTCACGCCGGAGGCCAGGCTGGCGAACATGTCCCGTTGCGGGGTCACCGCCTTGCGGATGGTGAGCAGCGACCGCTTCATGGTGAACAGCTGCCCCAGCTGGTCCTCGGTCGGCTGCTTCAAGATCTGGTCCTCCAAGGCGTCGACGCGGTCGTCGAAGGCGGAGAGGACCGGGAAGAAGCTGTCGGTGAGGGAGTCCACGATGAGGTAGGTGAGCACGATCTGGGGTGCCGCCCCCTGCCCCTGGGCCTCGTTGACCAGCCGCTGGCGCTTGTGGACCTCGTCCAGGGCTTCGCACGGTCCGTGGTGGACGGTGACCAGGAATTTGTCGGAGAACATCAGGTGGACCTCGGCGGTGCCGTCACCGGAGGGCAGGGCCCCGTGGGCGACCATGTAGACGAAGTCGTCGTACTGGTCCACCTTGGGCCGTTGGCCGAACTCGGTCGCGTCCTCCACGGCCAGTGGGTGGAAGTGGAACGGTTCGAGGACCTGGCCCAGCTCGTCGTCGTTGTCCGGGTCGACGTCCACCCAGAAGAACTTGCCGCCGTCCAGGGCCTGCTTGACGTCGTCGACGGAGGCGGGCGCCGTCTGGGCGTCGCGGGTGATGGTGGTCGTCATGGGGCCCCGGATCCTTGCTGGTTGGCGGCTTGCTCGTTGGTGGACGGCTGCAGGAGGGTCTCGATCCGATCCAGCCGGACGGCGATGGCGTCCAACTGGGCCGTGAGGTCCTGGTGGGACTCCTCGATCTTGGCCTTGTTGGCGTCGGTGTGCTCCTGGACGAAGAAGGAGGCCACGGTGGCGGTGATGACCCCGAGGAGGCCGATGCCGACCAGCATCAGGACGATGGCCACGCACCGGCCGAGGGTGGTCACCGGGTACTTGTCGCCGTAGCCCACGGTGGTCATGGTGACGATGCCCCACCAGAGCGCCGAGCCGTAGTTGTGGATGTTGGCGCCCGGGGCGTCCCGCTCGGACAACATGACGAACCAGGACCCGACGAACAGGAGCCCGGCGGCGGCCAGCAGCACGCGGAACAGGCCACGGTGCCGGAGGATGGCCCGGGTCCGCAGGGCCAGCTCGGAGGCCACGACGTCCACCCGGGGGAGGTCGGCCAGGCGGAGCGGTTGCAGCACCGGCAAGAGCACCAGGGCCGGCTCGATCCGCCGGGTGGCCACGTAGCCGCGGCGGTCCGGCGCCGCCACGAGCCGGGCGAGGTACTCGACGAAGATGACCGCCCACAACCCGAACAGCAGCCCGACCAGCCACTCCGGGATGGAGCCGGTGCTGGTCAGCACGGCGACAGCGACCACCGCCCACGCCACCCCGACCACCGCCATCGGGGCCCGGGCCACCCGCTCGTACCGCTCCAGCCGGGTGCTGGTCTTCACCCGCGCCTCGTCCGCGGCCGCCTGTTGGTCGACGCGGGACCGCTCCCGCCGCTCCTCTTCTTCCAGCCGGTCCTGCTCGACCTTCTCGAGCCGCTGCAATCGCTCCAGGGTGCCCATCGGTCAGCTGTCGGGTGGCCCCGCCGGGGCCGACTGCGCCCGGGCGGCCTCGATGCGGGCGTCCCGCTGCTGGCTGTAGCGAGGGGTGGCGGACAGGGCGGCCAGCAACACCAGGAAGGCGCCGACGATGAGCACGATCATGCCCACCCGGGCGCCCCAGGCATAGCCGGAGCAGTGGTTGGCCAGCTGGGGGTCGATTGTTGTCCCGTTGGGCCCGTCCTGGCAGCTGGTCTGGGCCACGGCGAAGGCCATGGTGCAGATGGCGCCGGCCACGATGGCCAGGACCCCGAGGATGGCGGCCACCTTCGGACGGATGTGAGCCACCTGAGAATGTTAGGCCGGTCGGCACCGCGGCCCCGGCCACCGACCGGCCACCGACCGGCCGCCGCCCCGGCTTGGCCTCGGCTGCCGGCCGTTCGGTCCTTGCCTGGTCAGTCCTCGTCGGGTGCGGCGGCCATCCGCTCCTTGATGGCGTTGACCACGGTGGGGTCCAAGAGGGTGGTGACGTCCCCGAGGGACCGGTTCTCGGCCACGTCGCGGAGCAACCGGCGCATGATCTTGCCGCTGCGGGTCTTCGGCAGCTCCGGGGTCAGCAGGATCTGCCGGGGTTTGGCGATGGGGCCGATGGTGGTGGCCACCAGGTTCCGCAGGTCGTCCACGACGGCGGCGGTGGACTCCTCGGTCTGGACGGCGTCGCCCTTCAGGGTGACGAAGGCCACGATGGCCTGGCCGGTGGTGTCGTCGGAGGCCCCCACGACGGCCGCTTCGGCCACCACCGGGGACCCCACCAGGGCGTGTTCGACCTCGGTGGTGGAGATGCGGTGGCCGGAGATGTTCATGACGTCGTCCACCCGGCCGAGCAGCCACAGGTCGCCGTCTGTGTCCTTCTTGGCCCCGTCACCGGCGAAGTACCGGCCGGGGAACCGGGACCAGTAGGTCTCCTTGAACCGCTCCGGGTCGCCCCAGATGCCGCGCAGCATGCCGGGCCAGGGCTGGGTGAGGACCAGGTAGCCGCCCTCGCCGTTGCCGACCGGGTTGCCGTCGTTGTCGACCACGTCGGCCGACACGCCCGGGAACGGGGTCATGGCCGCCCCGGGCTTGGTGGCCGTGATGCCGGGGAGCGGGGCGATCATGATGCCGCCGGTCTCGGTCTGCCACCAGGTGTCCACGATGGGGCACCGCTCGCCGCCGATGTGGATGCGGTACCAGATCCAGGCCTCCGGGTTGATGGGCTCCCCCACCGACCCGAGCAGGCGCAGGCTGGACAGGTCGTGGGACGCCGGCAGGTCCTCGCCCCACTTCATGAACGTCCGGATGGTGGTGGGGGCGGTGTAGAGGATGTTGACCCGGTACTTCTCCACGATCTGCCACCAGCGGTCCCGGGCCGGCGTTGTGGGGGTGCCCTCGTACATGACCGAGGTGGTGGCGTTGGCCAACGGGCCGTAGACGATGTAGCTGTGGCCGGTCACCCAGCCGATGTCGGCGGCGGTCCAGTACACGTCGGTCTCCGGCTTGATGTCGAAGATGTACCGGTGGGTGGCCGACACGTGGGTGAGGTAGCCACCGGACGTGTGGAAGATGCCCTTCGGCTTGGCCGTGGTGCCGCTGGTGTACATGATGTACAGCGGGTGCTCGGCGTCGAAGGCCTCGGGCTCGTGGGTGTCCGGCTGGGCGTCGACGACGTCGTGCCACCAGTGGTCGCGGCCGTCCACCCAGCCGACGTCCTGGCCGGTGCGGCGGACCACCAGCACCTTGTCGACGTCCGGGCAGCCGGTCAGGGCGTCGTCGACGGCCGGCTTCAGGGCCGTGGCAGTTCCGCGCCGGTAGCCGCCGTCGGCCGTGATGACCGCCCGGGCGTCGCAGTCCAGGATGCGGTCGCGGAGGGCCTCGGCCGAGAAGCCGCCGAAGACCACCGTGTGGGGGGCGCCCAGACGGGCGCAGGCCAGCATGGCCACGACCGTCTCGGGGATCATGGGCATGTAGATGGCCACCTTGTCCCCGGCCTTCAGCCCCAGCGAGGTCAGGGCGTTGGCGGCCTTGCTGACCAGGACCAGCAGGTCGGCGTAGGTGATGGTCCGGGTGTCCCCCGGCTCGCCTTCCCAGTGGAACGCCACCCGATCGCCCAGGCCGGCCGCAACGTGCCGGTCGACGCAGTTGACCGACACGTTGAGGCGGCCGCCGATGAACCACTTGGCGAACGGCGCCCCGGACCAGTCCAGGGCCTGCGTCCACGGCTGGTCCCACTGCAGCTGCCGGGCCTGGCGCTCCCAGAAGGCCACCGGGTCGGCGGCCGCCTCCTCGTAGATGCCCGGCTGGGCGTTGGCCGCCGCCGCCAGGTCGGCCGGAGGGGGGAACCGCCTCTCCTCGTGGAGAAGGGCGGAGAGGGTGTCGTCAGGCATGCGCAGTGCTCCTCAGCTCACCGGTCGCGGGGCTCAGCTCACCGGTCGTTGGGCGAAGGTCAGGGGCTTCCCGACGAACAGTACGTGACGGCCGGCCATGCCGTTGATGACGCCGGCGGCGGACGTGTACCAGGCCACGGCGGCGGTGATGACCCCGAGGATGCCGGCGATCTTCAGCGTGGAGGCGCCGGTGTGGGACCAGTTGCCGATCACCAGCAGGATCTCGGTGACCTCCAGGGTGAGGAACACCCCGCACACGGCCCAGCTCACGAACAGGCTCCACAGCAGCATGTAGGTGTTGAAGATCAAGAAGGCCAGGATGATCCAGCCCTCGTCGTTGGCGATCTGGAACGCTGTCTTGGCGTGGGGGGCCACCAGCTCGGCGTACAGGCCGAGGCCGATCCAGAAGCCGCCGTACGTCCCGAAGGCCGTGGCGCCGAACACGTTGCGGTTTCTGAACTCCCACATGCCGGCCAGCAGCTGGACCAGGCCGCCGTAGGCGAAGGCGTAGCCCAGCCACTCGTCGCCGGTCCCCCGGATCCATTTGGCGTTGGCCGCCGACAACAGAAAGGTGGTCAGGGCGAAGGCCGCCAGACCCAACGGGGCCGGATCAGCAATCCCCGGTGCGGCGGTCACCTCCACCTGCTGGACGGCCGGCTGGGCCGTCCCGAACGACGTTGCCATGATGCACGCCTCCCCTCCGGCTCACCGGCCGGTGTCGTGTGTCGCCGGGCCCCCCGACGTCCCAACGCGCATCCTGAAGACCGGAGGGGCCGGTGACAAGACGGCTGCGACGAGTGACCGGTTGGGTCGCCAAGCGGTCGCCCAGCGGTCGGTTTCCGGCGACGAGCGGCACGGGGAAGCCGGTATGGCCGAGAGGGGCTGTGGCAGACTTTTCCGAGCGTGGCCGCCCCCGGTGGCGGCCGGCGCCGGGGGTACGGATGCGAGAGGCCTTGTGGTTGACCCTGATCGCCCTGGTCCTGGTCATCGGCGGTGTGGCCTGGTTCGCCCTGCGTGGCGGTCGGCATCTGGGCACCCCCACGCAGCGGGCCACCTACGAGGCCCTGCACACCGCCAGGTTGGCGGCGCCGGCGCTGCGGTCCGGGCTGACCCAGGAGACGGCGGCGCGGGCGGTGCCGCACCTGCGCACCCTGCTTGGCGCCGCCGGGTTGGCCTTGGCGGACCCCGGCGGCCTCCTGGCCGGAGAGGGCGTCGACGCCGTCCACGCCGCCCTGCTGGAGGGGCCGCTGCAGGCGGCCATGGCCTCGGGGCGGTCCCAGATCCTGTCGACCGAGCAGCTGGTCTGCGACGACCTGATGACCTGCCCGCTGCAGGGCGGGGTCGTGGTGCCGGTGGAGGTGGACGGCACCGTGGTCGGGGCCCTGGCGGCCGTCGGCACGACCGCCTCGGCGGGGCAGCTGCGGCTGGCCGGCGAGGTCGCCCAGTTCGTCTCGGCCCATCTGGAGCTGGCCGAGCTGGACCGGTCCCGGCGGCGGGCCGACCAGGCCGAGCTGCGGTTCTTGCGGGCGCAGATCTCGCCGCACTTCATCTACAACGCCCTGACCGCCATCGAGTCGTTCGTCCGCACCGACCCCGAACGGGCCCGGGAGCTGCTGATCAACTTCGCCGACTTCACCCGGTACAGCTTCCGGAGCCACGGCCAGTTCGTCACCATGGCCGAGGAGCTCCGGCTGGTCGACACCTACCTGGACCTGGAGCGGGCCCGGTTCGGTGACCGACTGTCGGTCACCCTGCGGGTGGCCCCGGAGGTGCTCTCGGTGGTGCTGCCGTCCCTGATCCTGCAACCGCTGGCCGAGAACGCCATCCGGCACGGGTTGGAGCCGGCCGAACGGCCGGGGACCCTGTCCATCACCATCGCCGACGCCGACAACGAGGCGGTGGTCAGCATCGAGGACGACGGCGTCGGTGCCGACCCCGCTCACCTCGGCCGGGTGCTGGACGGCAGCGCCCAGGGGGACGGGGTCGGGCTCCACAACGTCGACGAGCGCCTCCGGGCGGTGTTCGGCGAGGAGCACGGCCTGGCCATCGAGACCGGGGTCGGCGCCGGCACCAAAGTGGTGCTGCGGATCCCGAAGTTCCACGCCGGGGTGACGGTCTCGTGACGCTGTCGGTGCTGGCCGTCGACGACGAGGCGCCGTCGCTGGACGAACTGTCGTACCTGCTCCGGACCTTGGACATGGTGGGGGCGGTGGCCGTGGCCGGGAACGCCACCGACGCCCTCCGGCAGCTACGCGACGACCAGTTCGACCTGGTGCTCTTGGACATCAAGATGCCCGGTCTCGACGGCCTGGAGCTGGCCCGGGTGCTGGCCCGGTTCTCCCAGCCGCCGGCCGTGGTGTTCGTCACCGCCCACGAGGGGCACGCCCTGGAGGCCTTCGACGTCGGCGCCACCGGGTACCTGCTGAAGCCGGTGAACCGGGAGCGCCTGGAGCGGGTGCTGCGCCGGGCGGTCGGACCGGGGTCGGGCGCTTCGGGGCCATCCGGATCGGGGTTCGTGGACGAGGTGGAGACGGTCCCGGTGGAGTCCGGCGGCCGCACCATCTTGGTGTCCCGCCAGGACATCACCTGGGTGGAGGCCGCCGGCGACTACGTCCGGCTGCACCTCCGCGGCGGGCCCAGCCACCTGCTGCGCACGTCCATGTCGGTGCTGGAGGAGCAGTGGGCCGGGTTCGTCCGCATCCACCGCGGCTACCTGGTGGCCCTGCACGACATCCAAGAGCTCCGGACCGACGGGTCCCGGACGTCGGTGATCGTGGCCGGCACCGAGCTGCCGGTCAGCCGCCGGCACCTGCGCGAGCTCCGGGACCGCCTGGTCCGGCACGCCCGCCCCGGCGCCCGGTGACCGACGCCCCGGTCGGTCCGGCTGATCCGGGCCGGGGCCGGCAGGTGGTGCGGTCGCCGGCCCGGCACGCTCCGGCGGCCGTCCGGTCCCCCGCCGCCGGGGACCTGTACCAGCAGGACAACTACGCCCGGACCCTGCTGCGGTCGCTGATCCGGGCGCAGCTGGGGGCCACCCTGACGGTGCTGGTGCCGGCGGCGGCGCTGCTGGCCCTGTACCCGCTGCTGGCCATCCTGTTGCCCGGCCTGGACGACGCCCAGGTGGCCGGGCTGCCGCTGACGTTCCTGGTGCTGGGCGGCGCCATCTACCCACCGCTGGTGCTGCTCGGGTTCTGGTACCGGCGCCGGGCCACGGTGGTGGAGCAGCGGTTCGTGGACCTGCTGGAGGACCGGGATGGCTGAGCCGGCGGTGCTCGGGGCCATCATCGCCGTGGCGGTGGTGACGGCGGTGCTGGGGGCCCGGGGGGTCCGGGTGGCCCGGACGCCGGAGGACTTCCTGGTGGCGGCCCGCCGGGTGCCCCCGACCCTGAACGCATCGGCCATCTGCGGGGAGTACCTGTCGGCGGCCTCCTTCCTCGGCATCGCCGGCCTGGCCATGCAGGAGGGACTGGGGGCGCTGTGGTACGCCGTCGGCTACGCCGCCGGGTACCTGGTGCTGCTGGCCGCGGTGGCGGCCCCGCTGCGGCGGTTCGGGGCGTACACCATCCCGGATTTCGCCGAGGGCCGGCTGGACTCACCGGTGCTGCGGCAGGCCGCCACGGTGATGGTCCTGGTGATCTGCGGGTTCTACCTGCTGCCGCAGCTGAAGGGGGCCGGCCTGACCCTGCAGGCGGCGGTCGGCGGCCCGTCGTGGATCGGGGTGGTGGTCCTCGGGGTGGTGGTCGTCGTCGGCATCGCCAGCGGTGGGATGAAGGGCATCACGTTCGTGCAGGCCTTCCAGTACTGGCTGAAGCTGGTGGCCATCGCCGTGCCGGCCCTGGTGATGCTGATGCTGGTGCAGCACCCGCCGCTGGCCGACGTCAGCGGCACCGCCACCCCGACGTTCCACAAGGTCACGACCGTCCAGTTCCCCGACGCCACCCTCATGGACGTGGCCCACCCGGTGGTGGTCCGGGCCGACGGCACGGTGGACGGCCACCGGGTGGACGGGCCGCTGCCCCTGGCGGCCCGGCAGTACCAGGTGGCGGCGGGCAGCTCCCTCGTGTTCCCGGCCCACACCGCGGCGCCCACGGTGGCGTCCGAGGCGGTGCTGACGACCCAGCAGTGGGAGTCGCCGCTGGTGCGGCTGGGCGGCCAGCTGGACCACCCCATGGCCGCCACCTACGGCGTCATCCTGGCCACCTTCTTGGGGGCCATCGGGCTGCCGCACATCCTGGTCCGCTTCTACACCAACCGCGACGGGGTGGCTGCCCGCAAGACCACGTCCCTGGTGCTGTTGCTGTTGGCCTGCTTCTACGTGTTCCCCGGCGTCTTCGCCGTACTGGGTCGGCTGGAGGCGCCGCAGCTGTACACCAGCGGCCAGACCGACTCGGTGGTATTGGTGCTGCCGCGCCTGGCCGCCGCCGGGGTCGTCGGCATGGTGCTGTCCGCCCTCACCGCCGCCGGCGCGTTCGCCGCCTTCTTGTCCACGTCGTCGGGCCTGCTGATCAGCATGGCCGGGGCCCTGTCCCACGACCTCCTCGGCCGGGGGGTCCGGGCCTTCCGGCTGTCGGCCGTCGGCGCCGGCCTGGCCGCCACCGCCCTGGCCCTGTTGGTGGGGGGCATCGCCATCAACGTGCTGGTCGGCT
Source organism: uncultured Acidimicrobiaceae bacterium (assembly GCA_964453355.1). Taxonomy (GTDB): domain Bacteria; phylum Actinomycetota; class Acidimicrobiia; order Acidimicrobiales; family RAAP-2; genus DASZUK01. The sequence continues at coordinate 9,120 of CAYVPF010000082.1, forward strand.
GGGCGTTCGCCATCGCCGCCTCCTCGTTCTGCCCGCTACTGCTGCTCGGCATCTGGTGGGAAGGGCTGACCTGGAAGGGGGCGCTGTGCGGGCTGGCCATCGGCGGCGGGTCGTCGTCGGCGGCGGTGGTCCTGACCATGGCCGGGGTCGGCACCACCGGCTGGCCGGCCGTCCTCCTCGGGGAACCGGCCATCTGGACCGTCCCGTTGGCCTTCGCCACCATGATCGGGGTGTCCCTGGCCACCCGCCGGTCGCTGCCGGCCGACGTCATCCGCAAGCTGCTGGCCCTGCACCTACCGGAGCGGGTCCGGCTGCGCTGAAAACCGGGGTCGCTCGCGGTCGTCAGGCCGAACTGCGCTCCTCTACGTGCCACCACGGTTCGTTGGGCCGCCCGGCGTCGGCGTCGACGTCCGGGAACAGCCGGTCCAGACCCCGCTCCAGCTCGGCCAGGGTCAGGTCCACCGGGTCCGGCGGCCGACCCGGTACGTCCGGGTCCAGCGGGGCCGGCTCCGGCTCGATCGGCACCGGCTCGCCCGGCGAAGGAATGACCATATTTTCCCTCTACCCGGTTCCGGGACCGCCGAAGCCTTCGGCCGGGTGCCCTAGAGCAGCAAACGCTCGGTGGTGTACCAGCGGGGCCTTGTGGGAGACTGCCGCCGCCCATGGACGAGAGCCGCCGAGAGGCCGCCCTGTTCCCGGTCCTGCTGCTGACCGCGATGGTGATGAGCTTGGTCAGCTCCCTCGGGGCGCCCCTGATCCCGAGCATCGCCGTCCACTTGCACGTGCCGCTGGCGACGGCGCAGTGGTCGCTGACGGTGACCCTGCTGTCGGGGGCGGTCTGCGCCACGGTGGTCGGCCGGATCAGCGACGGGCCGCACCGGCGGCAGATCCTGATCGGCGGCCTGGCCGCCGTGGCTGCCGGCGGGGTGGTCTCGGCCCTGGCCCCCAACCTGGGCGTCCTGGTGGTCGGCCGGGCCCTGCAGGGGGTCGGGGTCGGGTTGGTGCCGGTGACCATGGCGGCCGTCCGGGACCACATGCCCCATGCCAAGGTGCCGGGGGCCATCGCCGTGCTGTCGGTCACCGCCGCCGCCGGGGTGGGCGCCGGCTACCCCATCAGCGGCCTCATCGCCGATGCGTTCGGGGTGGCGGCCGCCTTCTGGTTCGGCGCCGCCTTCACCGGGGTGGCGCTGGTGGCCGTGGTGGTGGCCTTCCCGAAGAGTCGCCGGCCGGCGGCGGCACGGCTGGACGTGGTCGGGGCGGTGTTGATCACCGTCGGCCTGGTGGCCCTGCTGGTGGCGGTGGCCGAAGGCGGCGGTTGGGGGTGGACGTCGCCCACGGTCGTCGGCCTGCTGGCGGCCGCGGTGGTGTTCCTGGCCGGCTGGGTGTGGCAGCAGCTGCACACGGCGGCGCCACTGGTCGACCTCCGACTGCTCCGGCACCCGGCGGTGCTCAGCGCCGACAGCTGCGCCCTGGTGGTCGGGGTGGCCATGTACATGTACCTGTCCGAGGTCACCGAGTTCGTCCAGGTGCCCCGGTCCACCGGCTACGGGTTCTCGGCCTCGGTGGTGGTGGCCGGCCTGACGCTGGTGCCGTTCTCCGTCTTGAGTCTTCTGGCCAGCCGGGCCCTGCCCTGGCTGACCAGGACGGTCGGCCAGCGGGGCGTCCTGCCGGTGGGTTCGCTGGTGGTGGCGGCCAGCGGGGTGTTCTTCGGGCTGTGCCACGGCAGCCTCTGGACGGCGTTCGTCATGACCGGCCTCATGGGGGCCGGCCTGGGCCTGACCTTCGCCGCCATCCCCACCCTCATCGTCGGGGCCATCCCGGCGGCCGAGACCGGCAGTGCCACCGGCTTCTACCAGGTCATCCGGTACGTCGGGTTCTCGTTCGGCAGCGCCCTGACGGCGGCGGTACTGGCCGGCCACACCCCGGCGGGGTCCGCCCAGCCGACCGAGCCCAGGTTCACCCTGGTCGTGTGGATCGGGGCCGGCCTCAGCGCGGTGGCCGCCGTGG
>CAYVPF010000083.1:0-11099 GCA_964453355.1 uncultured Acidimicrobiaceae bacterium
ATCGCCAACCGCACCGACTTCGACCTGAAGGCCCATGCCGCCGCCTCCGGCGAGAAGCTGGACTTCTTCGACCCGGCCACCAACGAGCGGTACGTCCCCTACGTCATCGAGCCGGCCGCCGGGGCCACCCGCACCATGATGGCCTTCCTCATCGCCGCCTACGACGAGGACGAGGTCGCCGGCGAACGCCGGGTCGTCCTCCACCTCAACCCCCGCCTCGCCCCCTACCAGGTGGCCGTCCTCCCGCTCTCCAAGAAGGACACCCTCGAACCCCTGGCCCGTGACGTCCTCGGTCTGTTGCAGCCCCACTTCATGTGCGACTACGACGTCACCCAGTCCATCGGCAAGCGGTACCGCCGCCACGACGAGGTCGGCACCCCCTGGTGCGTCACCGTCGACTTCGACTCCCTCGACGACCGGGCCGTCACCGTCCGCGACCGCGACACCACCGAGCAGGTCCGGGTGCCCATCGACGGGCTCGTGGCCGAGCTCCAGTCCCGGCTTCCGTAGCACCCGCCAGGGCCACCGTTTGTTGCAGGTCAGTGGCGCGGAGGTGGCTGCCGGGGCAGACTCCCTCGTAGGAGAGCATCAGGAGAACGACATGGGAGGCACATAGATGGGAAGCACGTTGGTGGCTGGAAGGGGTCGAACGACCCGAGGACGAGCCGATAGGCGCCGGGGAACCGGCTTCCTACGCAGCGCCGGAGCGGGGGTTGCCGCGGTGCTGCTCGGTAGCGCGTCCCTGGCCACCATCAGCCTCCTCGGTGTCACCCAGGCCGGAGCGGCCTCGTCCAGCTCGACCGTGTACGTCGGGAACCTGGCATCGAACTCCGTGACGGCCTTTGCCGTTCCGGCCACTGGCAACGTCGCACCATCGTCGGTCTTGAAGCCGACCACGGGCGGCCCAACAGATCTCTACACGGCGGCCTTCGACGCCAACGGCGATCTCTGGACGGCGAACTACACAAGCGGGACCATCACCGAGTACGCCTCCGGCCAGCTCACCGGGACGGTGGCCCCGATCGTCACGCTGACCACCGATGCCACAGCCAGCCTGGCCGGGCCGAGTGGGCTGGCCTTCGACGGTGCCGGGAACCTCTGGGTGGACAACTACACCGGCGACACCGTCGTCGAATTCTCGGCATCCCAGCTAGCGGCCTCGGGGAGCCCCAGTCCGATGGTCACCATCGGCAGTGACGGCACAAGCCTCTCCGGGCCTGACTACCTGGCCATCGACGCCAATGGCGACCTCTGGACCACCAATTCCCTATCCGACACCGTCGTGGAGTACGCGCCGGCGCAGTTGGCCAGCTCGGGCAGCCCCACCCCGGCAACGACCATCACGTCCACGGCAACAAGCCTCACATACCCGGCGGGCCTGTCCTTCGACGCAACCGGCGACCTGTGGGTGGCGAACAGTCCGCTCGCCGACGTGGGTGGCAGCCTGGTCGAGTACGTGCCCAGCCAGCTGGCTGCCGGCGGTGCGTTGGTGCCGACCAAGACGATCACCGGGCTGGTCGAGCCCTGGCAGTCCGGCTTCGACAGCGCCGGGGACCTGTGGGTGGCCACACAGGAGGGCGCCGTGGTCGGCTACAGCCCGGCGCAGCTGGCCAGCAGCGGGACCACAGTGACCCCGGCCGACTCGATCATCGGGGCGACAACGCAGCTGACAGGTCCGGCCGGCCTGGCCCTCAAGACGGCGCCGACCGTCACTTCGGTGACGCCCAACGCCGGACCGGTGGGTGGCGGGACCGCGGTCACGGTCCACGGGACCGGCTTCACGTCGGCCACCACCGTCGACTTCGGACCGACCGCGGCCACCGACGTGAAGGTCGTGAGCCCGTTCACCCTGACCGCGGTGGCCCCCACGGGCCAGGGCACGGTCGATGTGACGGCGACCACCTTCGGTGGGACCTCCTCCACGTCGGCCGCCGACCAGTTCGTCTACGCGACCTCCGGCTACACCATGGTCGGCAGTGACGGCGGCGTGTTCAACTTCGGCACCGTGCCCTTCGAGGGATCCCTCCCTGGCCTCGGCGTCAAGGTGAACAACATCGTCGGCATCGTCCCGACGGCCGATAGCCAGGGCTACTGGATGGTCGGCTCCGACGGCGGGGCCTTCGCCTTCGGTGACGCCGGCTTCGTCGGCTCCCTGCCGGCCCTCGGCGTCAAGGTGAACAACATCGTCGGCATCGTCCCGACCGCCGACGGCAAGGGCTATTGGATGGTCGGCTCCGACGGCGGCGTGTTCGCCTTCGGTGACGCCGGCTTCGTCGGCTCCCTGCCGGCCCTCGGCGTCAAGGTGAACAACATCGTCGGCATCGTCCCGACCGCCGACGGCAAGGGCTATTGGATGGTCGGCTCCGACGGCGGCGTGTTCGCCTTCGGTGACGCCGGCTTCGTCGGCTCCCTGCCGGGCTTGGGCGTCAAGGTCAACGACGTCGTGGGCATCGTCGGGACGGCCGACAACAAGGGCTACTGGATGGTCGGACAGGACGGTGGCGTCTTCAACTTCGGTGACGCCACCTTCGTCGGCTCCCTGCCCGGCATCGGGGTCAAGGTGAACAACATCGTCGGCATCATCGGCACCTCCAACGAGCAGGGCTACACCATGGTCGGCAGCGACGGCGGGGTGTTCACCTTCGGCAACGCCGCCTACGCCGGCTCCCTGCCGGGCTTGGGCGTCAAGGTGAACAACATCGTCGGCATCGTCGCCAACTGACTTGGCCAACCGGCCGCCGGGGTCCTATCGGGGCTCCGGCGGCCGGGCGGCCGGGTGAGGGGGTCAGTGGCCGCTGATGCGGTGGGGCTCGTAGGGGGCCTCGAGCTGCTCGATCTCCTCGGGGCTCAGCTCCACCACCAGCGCCTTCAGCGCGTCGTCCAGCTGCTCCGCCTTGGTCACCCCGACGATCGGTGAAGTGACGACCGGCTTGGACAGCACCCAGTCCAGGGCCACCTGGGCCCGCGTGAGGCCCCGCTTCTCCGCCACAGTGGCCACCGCGTCCACGATGGCCCGGTCGGTCTCGGTGTAGAGCCGCCGGCCGAACTCGTCGGTCTGGCTCCGCTCGGTGGTGTCGTCCCAGTCCCGGGTGAGCCGGCCCCGGGCCAACGGGCTCCACGGGATCACCCCGAGCCCCTGGTCGGCGCAGAGCGGCAGCATCTCACGCTCTTCCTCCCGGTACAGCAGGTTGTAGTGGTCCTGCATCGTCACGAACCGGCTCCAGCCGTGCCGCTCCGCCACGTACTGCATCTTGGACAGCTCCCAGGCATACATGGACGACGCGCCGATGTACCGAGCCTTGCCGGCCTTGACCACGTCGTGCAGCGCCTCCATCGTCTCCTCGACCGGCGTGCTGTGGTCGAACCGGTGGATCTGGTAGAGGTCGACGTAGTCGGTGCCCAGCCGGCGGAGGCTGTGGTCGATCTCCGCCATGATCGCCTTGCGGGACAGGCCGCCGCCGTTCGGGCCGGCGTGCATGCGGCCGTGCACCTTCGTCGCCAGCACGATCTCGTCCCGCCGGCTCATGTCGGCCAGGGCCCGTCCGGTGATCTCCTCACTGCTGCCGTCGGAGTAGACGTTGGCCGTGTCGAAGAAGTTGATCCCGCCGTCCAGCGCCTGGCGGATGATCGTCCGGGACGCCTCCTCGGGCAGGCTCCACGGGTGGTTCCCCCGGGCCGGGTCGCCGAAGCTCATGCACCCGAGGCAGATCTTCGACACCTCGACTCCGATGGTTCCGAGCTTCACGTATTCCATGGGGCTGGCTCCCTCTCGGTCGGTCCTGACGAGGATGACGGTGGATTCACCTTAGAGGTGGGCGGTCGCCACGCCGGCAGTACAGGAGCTGAGCGGCGGGGCCGAATTGTGGGCCGGATGAGGCGGCGTGGAATGTTTTTTCCTGCCGCGCTGGCACCAGTTTTGGAGCGTATCCGCTCCAATTCCCGCGCCAGCGACTGCCGAGCAACATCGCGGTCGGCGGCTCAGTTGGGTCGGAGCGGCCCCGTGTCGGCCTGAGCGCCGCCGGCCATCGCCCCGGCGATCAGCTCCGCCACCACCCCCGGCTGCTCCAGGTACGGCAAGTGCGCCACGCCAGCCAGCTCCACGTATCGGCCGTCCGGCAACCGTTCGGCCAGGGTCCGGTTCACGGCGCCGATGTACCCGAAGTCCAGGTCTCCGCAGGCCACCACCACTGGCACCGCCACCTCGCCCAGCCGGGCCCAGGCGTCCGTCTGCCCCCAGCCGACCCCCTCGGCCACGCCGTTCTCCAGGATCACCCGGTTCATGGTCAGCGCCAGTTCCCGGGCCCCGCCGGTCACCCGGCCCTCCGGCTGGGCCGGGCCGTCCAGCCACGCCCACGCCGACAACCGGTTGGCCTCCTCCAGGTCGCCGGCCTGCTCCGCCGCGGCCATCCGCTCCTCCATCGCCGCCGACGCCGCGTCCATCGACACCAGCGACTCCGGGGTTCCCGCCACCCACGGGGCCAACAGCACCAGCCCGGCCACCAGGTCCGGTGCCGCCAGGGCCGCCTCCACGGCCAGCCCGCCACCCATCGAGCTGCCGACCAGCCACACCGTTCCGTCGCCCTCCGGTTCCGCCGCTGCCACCCGCACCACCGCCAGCAGGTCGTCGAGGTGGCTGAACGGTGCCGTGGTCGGCGGCGTGTCGCCGTGGCCCCGGCGGTCGTAGGCGAACACGGTCCGGTCTTGGGCGAGCGACTCGGCCACGTCCAACCAGGACCGCCGGTCGCAGACCCCGGCGTGCACCAGTACCACCACCGGCTGCCCCTGCCCCCAGCGATCGGCGGCCAGTTCGACACCGTCTACGGGGACAGCCCAGCGTTGTCGCATCAGCTGACCTTGCGGTACCGCCAGACGGCCAGCGGGACGAAGACGACCAGGATCCCGGCCGTCCACAGCAGGGCGTGCCAGATGTCGGCGTTGGACCACAGCCCGGTGGGGGTGTGGCCCAGCATGAGCTGCCGGGAGGCCCCGATGACCTGGCTGACCGGCTGGTTGACGGTGAACGCCTGCAGCCAGCCGGGCATGGAGGAGGTCGGGACGAACGCCGACGAGGCGAACGTGAGCGGGAACAGCAGCGGGAAGGCGGCCAACTGGGCCGTCTCGCTGTTGGACGCCGACAGGCCGATGATGGCGAAGGCCCAACTGACGGCGTAGGCGAAGAACAGGACGATCAGCAGTCCGCAAAGGAACAGGCCGAAGTTGGTCTGCACCCGGAACCCCACCAGGTAGCCGACGGCGGTGATGATGATGAGGACCAGCACGTTGCGGCAGGCGTCGGCCGTGGTCCGGCCGGCCAGCACCGCCGAACGGGCCATCGGTAGGGCCCGGAACCGCTCGATCAGCCCCTTGTGCAGGTCGTCGGCCAGCCCCACGGCGGTACTGACACACCCGAACATCACCGTCTGCACGTACACGCCGGCGATCAGGTAGTTGACGTAGCTGGTCCCCGGAATGTTGATCGCCCCGCCGAACACGTACCGGAACAGCAGCACGAACATGATCGGCTGCACGCTGGAGAAGAAGATGGCGTCGGGGATCCGGGTGTAGGCCACCAGGTTCCGCCAGGTCACCGTCAGGGCGTCGGTGATGGTCCACCGCAGCCGGCCGCCGGCCGGCGCCTCCGCCCCGGAGGTGCTGGGGGTCAGAGCTCCGGGCCCCAGGGTGCCCGAATCGAAGGTGCCGGTCGTCATGGGCCGTCCTTTCCGGCGGTCGCCGCCTCCGCCTCTGCCTCGGCCCGGTGGCCGGTCAGGCTCAGGAACACGTCGTCCAGGCTGGGCTCCCGGAGGGCCAACCCGGCCACGGTCACCCCGGCCTGGTCCAGGGTCCGCAACGCTTCGGCGGCCACCCTCGGGCCCTCCTCGACCGTCAGGTCGACGGTGGCGCCGTCGACCGCCGGCTCCTTGTCGGCTAGCCGTCCGAGCAGCGCTGCGGCGGCGACCGCCACGTCGTGGTCGGCGAACGTGACCGAGATGACCGTGGTGCCGAGGTCCGCCTTCAACTCCGCCGGGGTCCCTTCGGCGATGACCTTGCCGTGATCGACGACCACGATGCGGTCGGCGAGCCGGTCGGCCTCCTCCAGGTACTGGGTGGTCAGCAACACGGTGGTCCCGGCCTTGACGAGCCCCTCGATCACCTCCCACAGGCCCTGCCGGCTCTGCGGGTCGAGGCCGGTGGTGGGCTCGTCGAGGAACAGGACCGGCGGCCGACCCACCAGGGCGGCGGCCAGGTCCAACCGGCGGCGCATCCCGCCGGAGTAGGTCTTCAGCGGCCGGTTGGCCGCCTCGGTCAGGTCGAACTGCTCCAGCAGCGCGGCGGCCCGCTCCATGACCAGCTTCTTCGGCAGGTGGGTCAGCCGGCCGACCATGCGGATGTTCTCCCGCCCGGTCAGGTTCTCGTCCACCGTCGCGTACTGTCCGGCCAGGCCGATCAGCCGGCGGACGACGTCGGCCTCCTTGACCACGTCGTGCCCCAGCACGGTCGCCCGGCCCTCGTCGGGCGCCAGGATGGTCGACAGGATCCGGACCGCCGTGGTCTTGCCGGCCCCGTTCGGGCCCAGCAGTCCGAGCACGGTCCCCGGCTGCACCCGCAGGTCCACCCCGTCCAGGGCCCGGACCTCCCGCTTGCCGCGGAACACCTTCACCAGTCCGTTCGCTTCGACCGCCCACTCTGCCGGCATGGGCAGAAAACTTAGTGATAAAGTTACTTACGTGTCAAGGCAAGTCGGCGGTGCGCCCAAAACCGGCGCACCCAAGCTCAGTGCGGTCGCTGCCAAGTCGGGTACGTTCGGTGCCAAGGGCAGCCGGGCCGAGGTCTTCCGCCAGATGGGCATGGCCCTGCGGGAGTACCTGGGGGCGGCCGACATGTACGAGGAGGCCGTCGCCGACCGGATGGGCCTCAGCCGCACCGACATGCGCTGCGTCGACCTGCTGGAGCGCCGGGGCACCATGACTGCCGGCGCCCTGGCCGTCGCCAGCGGCCTGACCACCGGGGCGGTGACCTTTCTGATCGACCGGCTCGAAGCCCGGGGGATGGTGCGCCGCCGGCGGGATCCCGGCGACCGCCGGCGGGTGCTGGTGGAAATGATCGAGTCGGCGGCTAAAGAGGGGTTCGCCATCCACCAGCCCATGGTCACCGACATGCGCGCCCTGGTGCAGCGGTACAAGATGGAAGAGCTCGGCATCATCTTCGATTTTCTCACCGAGGCCCGGCAGGTCTACGAGAGCCACGCGCCCCGGCTGCGCAGCCGGGGCGACGCCTGACCACCCCATCCGACCACCCCAGCCTGACCCCAAACCCCCATCGCAACGGTCCTGGCCGGGCCGATAAGGTGGGTGTTCCCGTGCGCCCGCCGCGCCGGGGCGCGTCCACAGGGCAAGGAGACCCGATGCCGTACGTCTTCGACTTCGACCACTCGCACCGCAAGCCCCCCATGGAGATGAAGGACCTCCTGGGCGGCAAGGGCGCCAACCTGGCCGAGATGACGTCGGTACTGGCCCTGCCGGTGCCCCCCGGCTTCACCATCTCCACCGACGCCTGCCGGGCCTACATGGAGGGCGGCTGGCCCGACGGCCTGACCGAGGAGGTCGCCCGGGCCCGGGCGCGGCTGGAGAAGGCCATGGGCAAGGTCGTGGGCGACCCCGCCGACCCCCTGCTCGTGTCCGTCCGGTCCGGCGCCAAGTTCTCCATGCCCGGCATGATGGACACCGTCTTGAACCTCGGCCTCAACGACCAGTCGGTGGAGGGCCTGGGCAAGCAGACCGGCGACGAGCGGTTCGCCTTCGACTCTTACCGCCGGTTCGTCGCCATGTACGGCCGCATCGTCCTCGACATCCCCGGTGGGGAGTTCGACTCCCTGTTCGACGCGGCCAAGGAGCTGGCCGGCACCGACTCCGACGCCAAGGTGCCCACCGAGCTGCTCCGGTACCTGGTGGACTCCTACCAGCAGATCGTCGAGCGGCACACCGGCAAACCGTTCCCCCAGGACCCCGCCGCCCAGCTCCGCGGGGCCATCGAGGCGGTGTTCCGCAGTTGGAACGGCCCCCGGGCCATCGCCTACCGCGAGCGTGAGCGCATCCCCCACACGCTCGGCACCGCCGTCAACGTGCAGGCCATGGTGTTCGGCAACCGCGACGACCAGTCCGGCACCGGCGTCGGCTTCACCCGGGACCCCGCCACCGGCGACAAGGGCGAGTACGGCGACTTCCTCGTCAACGCCCAGGGCGAGGACGTGGTGGCCGGGATCCGCAACACCGAACCGCTGTCGGCCCTGAAGACGGCCTTTCCCAAGGTCCATCGGGAGCTCCTGGACATCTTCGACCGCCTGGAGCGGCACTACCGGGACATGTGCGACACGGAGTTCACCATCGACCAGGGCAAGCTCTGGATGCTCCAGACCCGGGTCGGCAAGCGCACCGGCCGGGCCGCCCTGAAGATGGCCGTCGACATGACCAAGGAGCCGAAGATCAAGCTGTCCCGGCCCGAGGCCGTCCAGCGGGTCACCGAGGACCACCTCGCCGCTGTCCTCCACCCGCAGTTCGCCGGGTCCGGCCACAAGGTCCTGACCAAGGGCCTGGCCGCCTCCCCGGGTGCCGCCGTCGGCCGGGCCTACTTCACCGCCGACGACGCCGCGGCCGCCGCCGGGCGGGGCGAGCCCGTGGTGCTGGTCCGTAGCGAGACGTCCCCCGAGGACGTCCACGGCATGCTGGCCGCCGAGGGCATCCTCACCGCCCGGGGCGGCCTGGTCAGCCACGCCGCCGTCGTGGCCCGGGGCTGGGGCAAGCCCGCCGTCGTCGGGGCCGAGGCCCTGCGGATCGCCGCCCACGCGGTGACCATCGGCGACGTCACCATCGCCGAGGGCGAGTGGCTGTCGGTCGACGGCACCAACGGGACGGTGGTCGCCGGCCAGGTGCCGCTGATACCCGCCGACCCACCGGCCGAGTTCACGACCCTTTTGGCCTGGGCCGACGACATCCGGGCCGGCCACCTGGCCGTCCGGGCCAACGCCGACAACGGCGACGACGCCGCCAACGCCCGCCGGCTGGGGGCCGAGGGCATCGGGCTGTGCCGCACCGAGCACATGTTCCTCGGCGAGGACCGGCTGCCGGTCGTCCGCCGGATGATCCTGGCCGACAGCCCCGAGGACGAGAAGGACGCCCTCGAACAGCTCCGTCGGGTCCAACGGGAGGACTTCGTCGAGATCCTGACCGCCATGGACGGCCTGCCGGTCACCGTCCGCCTGCTGGACCCGCCGCTGCACGAGTTCCTGCCGTCCACCCACGAGATGGCCGTCAAGGAAGCCACCGTGGGGCTGACCGACGAAGAGCGCCGTCTCTACGACGCCGCCCTGGTCTGGCAGGAGGCCAACCCCATGCTGGGCACCCGGGGGGTCCGCCTCGGCGTGGTCAAGCCCGGCCTCTACGCCATGCAGGTCCGCGCCCTCATGGAGGCCGCCCGGGACCGGGTGGCCGACGGCGGGCACCCGATCATCGAGATCATGATCCCCCTGACCGTCACCCGCAACGAGCTGGCCCTGGCCCGCCGCTGGGTGGAAGACGCCGTGGCCGAGGTGGCAGCTGAAGGCCCGGCCAAGGGGAAGGCGACGACCAAGTCGGCCAAGGCCACCGGGCAGCTGGACGTCACCATCGGCACCATGATCGAGACCCCGCGGGCCGCCCTGGTGGCCAACGAGATCGCCGAGGTCGCCGACTTCTTCTCGTTCGGCACCAACGACCTCACCCAGATGACCTTCGGGTTCAGCCGCGACGACGTCGAGGGCCGCATGATGGCTTCCTACCTGGAGCTCGGCCTCCTGCCCCGCAACCCGTTCGAGACCGTCGACCCCGACGGCGTCGGCGAGCTCGTCCGGATCGGCACCGCCCGCGGCCGCAAGACCCGTCCGGGCCTGAAGGTCGGCGTCTGCGGCGAGCACGGCGGCGACCCCGAGTCCATCACCACCTTCTACGACGCCGGCCTCGACTACGTCAGCTGCTCCCCCTTCCGGGTCCCCGTCGCCCGCCTCGCCGCCGCCCAGGCCGTCCTGGCCGCCGGTGACTACGACGACGGCTCGGCCAAGGGCAAGGGCAAGGCGGCCAAGGCCGGCAAGGCCACCAAATAGGCCAAGGGCCCGGTGGCCTGATCCGGCCGCCCGCGGTGACGCATCCGGGCGGTACCCTCCGGAGATGGCCATACCCGATGAGGACGTCGCCCAGGTCCGGGCGGCCACCGACATCGTGGCCCTCATCGGCGAGCATTCCGCCCTCCGGCAGGTCGGCCGGCGGTTCGTCGGGCTGTGCCCCTTTCACCCCGAGAAGACCCCGTCCTTCAGCGTCAACGCCCAGGAGGGCTTCTACTACTGCTTCGGGTGCCAGGCCTCCGGCGACGCCATCACCTTCGTCCGCGAAAAGGAGCACCTCGACTTCGTCGACGCCGTCCGGTTCCTGGCCGACCGGGCCGGGGTGGTCATCCACGAGGACGCCAACACCGGGGCCGACCAGAAGCGCCGGACCGTGCTCCTGGACGCCCTGGAGCGGGCCGTCGACTGGTACCACCAGCGGCTGCTGTCGGCGGCTGACGCCGGTCCGGCCCGGGACTACCTCCGGTCCCGGGGCTACGACGGCGACGTGGTCCGCAAGTTCCGGCTCGGCTGGGCCCCCGACGACTGGGACGCGCTGGCCGTCGCCTTGAAGCTGCCGGAGCGGGTCCTTGCCGACAGCGCCCTCGGGTTCGTCAACCGCCGTGGCCGGGTCCAGGACGCCTTCCGGGCCCGCATCATCTTCCCCATCTGTGACCCCTCCGGCCGGCCGGTGGCCCTCGGCGGCCGCATCCTGCCGGACCGCCCCAATGGGTCGTCGGGCGCGAACGGGGGCTCCGGGGGCGGTGGGGGGGGCGACCGCCGCCCGGAGCCCAAGTACAAGAACTCCATGGAAACGGCCATTTATTCCAAGCGGCGCACCCTGTACGCCCTGAACTGGGCCAAGCAGGACGTGGTGGTCTCCGGGGAGGTGGTCGTCTGCGAGGGCTACACCGACGTCATCGGCTGCTTCACCGCCGGGGTGCCCCGGGCGGTGGCCACCTGCGGCACC
>CAYVPF010000084.1:0-1323 GCA_964453355.1 uncultured Acidimicrobiaceae bacterium
GCTCGGCGGCACGGCCATTGCCCTGGTGGTCCTCGGGACCGGCCTGGCCGTGGCCGGCTGCCGCGCCGCCCAGGGCCGGTTGTCGGTGGCCGCCGTCCGGCAGACCGTCGACGTGCCGGTGCTGGTGGGGCTGTTCGGGCTGGCGGTGGCCCTCGGCACCCTGGGGCGGGCCTGGTCGGGGCCGCAGTGGTTGCTGGCCCACACCGCCTCTACCGGGCAGGCGGCGATCGGCGCGGTGTCGAGCGTCCTGGCCAACAACCTGCCGGCCGCCTCGCTGCTGGCCGCCAGGACGCCGCCGGACCCCCAAGCGCTCCTGGTGGGCCTCAACCTGGGACCCAACCTGGCGGTCACCGGGTCCCTGGCCGTCGTGCTCTGGTTCAAAGCCGCCCGGCCGCTCGGCGCCTCGGCGTCGGCCCGGCGCTACACGGCTCTGGGTCTCGCCGTCGTGCCGACGTCGATGGCGGCGGCCCTGGGGGCCCTGGCCCTGTTCCACTGAGAGCGGGCCTCAGCGGGTGGGCCTCAGGTGTTGGGCTGGATGGGCATCGTGGGGTCGCCGAGGGCATCGACGACGCGACGGTGCCGTGATCGGACCGATAACAGTTCGCTGTCGGCCGGATCGTCCCCCTTCACCCCGCTGACGAGCGGCGAGTGGCACAGCAGGAGGGCACCGCCGAACAGGACCAGCAGGGACAGGGCCTCCAGCGGTCCCCAGGCGCCGGCGGTACGGAGGTTGTCGCCGAACAGGTTGACGCCGATGAGGATGCTGGCGAGGGGGTCGACCAGCACCAGGGTGGACTGGGAGGCGGCGATGGGGCCGGCGTGGTAAGCGTTCTGGGTCAAGAACACGGCCAGCAACCCGGAGATGGCCAGCCCGTAGGTCTGCCAGTGCCGGAACATGGACAGCCAGTCACTGGCCACGAAGGTCGTGACCATCTTGGTGAGGGCGGCCGTGAAGGCGAAGGCCACGGCGGCGGCGGCGCCGAACATGGCCGACCGCCACCAGCGGGGGCCCCGCAGGGCCAAGGCCACGGCGACGGCAATGGCCACCAGGCAGGCGCCACCCACCTCGGCCCATTCGGCCGGGCCGGGCACCAGCTCGCCGCCCCGGGGGTCGGCGAACAACAGGAACCCGGCCAACCCGGCCGCTGCCGCCGCCGCCCCGAACCACTCCCGCCAGCCGACGGTGAAGCGGAACATTTCGATTTACGGCGATAAGGTTTATCTGGCGACTTCGGACATTCATCTGGTGGCGCTGGATGAGAAGACGGGGAAAGTGGTGTGGGATTCTCCGATTGCGGATGTCAAGGAAGGGTTCCGGCTGAC
>CAYVPF010000084.1:1333-11001 GCA_964453355.1 uncultured Acidimicrobiaceae bacterium
CCAGGTGCCGAGGATGAGGACCAAGAAGAGGAGCTCGGTGGTCATGATCGGCTGCACCTCGGTCAGCCGGCCGAAGTGCAGGGCGAAGGCCTGCAGGATGAACGACACCGCCATCAGCCCGAAGCCGGCCAACCACACCTTCCGGCGCAGGGCGTGGGCGATCAGGCTCAGCTTCAAGGTGTCGGTGGCCGGCGCGTCCTCCACCCCCATGCGCTGCATGACGCTCGTCAGGGCGTTCGCCAGCGCGGCGGCAAGAGCTAGGAGGTACACCATGGGCCGAACCTCATTCTACCTGGCGGTTGCTTCTCATCCGCGTGTCCGCCGGCAGCCCAAGATTCGGCGCCCCCTACCGGTTGCCACCCGACGGCCTCCGGTTTGTCATCAGTTCGCCGGGGTACGAACTGCGGCGTACAACGGCCGTAGAGGGAAGATACCGGTCAGTAGAAACTCCGATTGTCCTGATTTCGTGGCCCATGGTTTCCGGAAGGTAACAAATCGTCGGCAGGGGTATTCAAAACGTGACGATCGAGTTACGGTAAGGGGACCCGACGGACGGACCCGCGGGGGTGTGCAGTTCGTACCGCGAAAAAGTGGAGGTAGGAGTGCAGATGAAACGATCCGGGGCCCTTCGGGGCGGGTTCCTCCGAAAGTGGGTCGGCGTCGGTGTCGCCGTCGCCACCATCAGCGTCGGCTTTTCGACGGTGGCCACGGTGGCCGCGCCGTCGAGCGGCGCCGCCACCTCAGGGTGGACGGCCACCTTCGCCGAGCCCCCGGAGGCGCCGCCGAACTACATCTTCCCCTTCATGAGCCTGGCGTTCTTCAGCGTCTACAACATCAACCAGTTCCAGTACCTCATGTTCCGGCCGCTGTACTGGTTCGGGAAGGGCACCACCCCGAACCTGAACCCGACACTGTCGCTGGCTGACACACCGGTGTACACCAACACAGGCACCACCATCACCCTCACCCTGAAGCCCTACAAGTGGTCGGACGGCGAGACGGTGACAGCCAAGGACGTGATGTTCTGGATGAACATGCTGCACGCCGAGAAGACAAACTGGGCGGCCTACGCCCCTGGCGGTGGCAACATCCCGGACAACGTGAAATCCATCACCGTGGACAGTCCGACCGAGCTCACCTTCACACTGACCGGGTCGTACAACAGCTACTGGTACACCTACAACCAGCTGTCCCAGATCACGCCACTGCCACTGGCCTGGACAAAGACCAGCACAAGCGGGACCGCCGGCTCCGGCGGGTGCGCCACAGGGGCGTACGGGACGGTCGACACCCAGTGCGCCGCGGTGTACACCTACCTGTCCAAGCAGGCCGGGTACGACCCGACAAACCCGAAGGCGGCCAACAACTCCCTGTCCACGTACGCCACCAACCCGCTGTGGCAGGTGGTGGACGGCCCCTGGCACCTGACCAAGTTCAGCGCCACAGGGAACCTGACCATGGTGCCCAACCCGACGTACTCGGGGCCGATCAAGCCGACGCTGAGCTCCTTCCAGGAGTTGCCCTTCACCTCGGACTCCGCCGAGTACAACGCCCTGGTCGGCGGCAAGGTGACCTACGGCTACCTGCCCACCCAGGACATCACGGGGTCCACCAGCAATCCGCAGAAGGCCGGCCCGAACAACCCACGCCTGGCCAGCAAGTTCAACCTGGTGCCGCTGAACGGCTGGGCCATCAACTACTTCCCGTACAACTTCGACTCCACCGGTGACGGCGGCAACGCGGGAGCGATCTTCAATCAGCTCTACTTCCGCCAGGCCATGCAGGATCTGGTGGACCAGACGGCGTACGTCTCGAAGCTGAACCACGGCTACGGGGTGCCGACCTACGGGCCGGTGCCGGTGCTGCCGCAGAACTCGTTCGCCTCGAGCTACGAGAAGTCGAACCCGTACCCGTACAGCGCCACAAAGGCCAAGAAGCTGCTGTCGTCGCACGGCTGGAAGGTGGTCCCGAACGGGACGGACACCTGCCAGAAGCCGGGAAGCGGTACCGGGCAGTGCGGCGCCTACAAGGGCAAGGTGATCCCGAAGGGGGCCAAGCTCTCGTTCACCCTGCAGTACTCCTCGGGCGTCGCCATCACGACGGACACCATGAACGCCGAGAAGTCGAGTTGGGCGCAGGCCGGCATCAACATCTCGCTGACCTCGGCCTCGTTCAACACCGTGCTCGGCAACGCCACGCCGTGCCCGAAGGGCTGCAGCTGGGAGCTCGAGAACTGGGGGGCCGGCTGGATCTTCGCCCCGGACTACTACCCGTCCGGTGAGGAGATCTTCCAGACCGGCGCCGGGTCGAACTCGGGCAACTACTCCGACCCGACCAACGACGCCAACATCAAGGCCACCAACGTCAGCAACGAAAGCCTGACCAAGTACGAGAACTACCTGGCCCAGCAGCTCCCGGTGGTCTACCAGCCGAACTACACCAACCCGATCGACGAGATCTCCAAGACACTGTCTGGGGCTACGCCGGTCAACGTGCTGCAGCAGATCACCCCAGAGGACTGGCGGCTGAAGTAGTAGTCGGCGGCAGGCAACAGCACGCACGGAAGGCCCGCCGGACCGCGACGTGACGGACCGCAGTGCCCGATGGGCGACGGAGAAGCCCCTCGGCGACAGGCTCATCGCCTGCCGTCGAGGGGCTTCCGGCCATAGGCTTACCGCCTGATGTACGGGTTCCTCCTCCGGCGGCTCTTCCAGGCCCTCATCGTCATCGTCGGGGTCATCCTGATCGTCTTCATCCTCAGCCAGCTCATCCCCGGCGGGGAGTGCAAGGCGGTGCTCGGCCCCAAGGCCACCCTTACCAACTGCGTCCACTTCAACAAGCTGAACGGCTTCAACCAGCCGCTCCTGCAACAGTTCGGCAGCTACCTGAAGGGCCTCATCTGGCCGTTCTGGAACCCGAACCTGGGCTACTCCTACAAGTTCAACGAAGGCGTGACCCAGGTCATCTCCCAACGGCTGCCCAAGACGCTGGTGTTGGTCGGCACGTCCACCGCGATCTCCCTCCTCATTGCCATCCCACTCGGCATCCTCCAGGTGGTCCGGCGCAACCACCCGAGTGACTACGCCCTGACCGGGCTGTCGTTCGTGCTCTACGCCATGCCCCCGTTCCTGCTGGGCACCCTGCTCATCATCTGGTTCTCGTTCGACCTCGGCTGGTTGCCGGTCTCCCCGCCCAGTCAGGCCTCGGCCTGGGCGGTCTTCACCGACCCTCGGGCCTTCATCCTGCCGGTGGTCACCCTTTGCGCCATCACCGTGGCGTCGTTCAGCCGGTACATGCGGTCGTCGATGATGGACACCCTGGCCGAGGACTACATCCGCACCGCCCGGGCCAAGGGGGCCTCGCAGCGGCGGGTGCTGTACGGCCACGCCCTCCGCAATGCCCTCATCCCCATCCTCACGCTCATCGGCTTGTCCATCCCGGCCATCGTGAGCGGCGCCGTCATCACCGAGACCGTCTTCAACTATCCGGGGATGGGGCAGCTGACGGTCTATGCCGCCGGGAACAGCGACATCCCCCTCGTGCTCGGGACCACCCTGGTGGCCACGGTAGCCACCGTCATCGGGTCGTTGGTGGCCGACATCCTCTACGCGGTGGCCGACCCCCGCATCCGATTCGGGAGCCTCTGACATGTCCGACATCTCCGGCGTCCACGAAGACCCGGCCTTCGGGACCGACCCTCAGCAGACCCCGGTGGCCCTCGGTTTCGAAGCCGTCACGCCCAACGAGATGGTCCCCCCCGAGGCCCCGGCCGAGGGCGGCGAGGCGACCAGCAGCGGCGGGATCGGCATCCAGATCCTGCGGGTGTTCGTGGAGAACAAGCTGGCCGTGGCCGGGGCCATCGTGGTGGTCTTCATGGTGCTGTTCTGCTTCGTGGGACCGTTCCTCTACCACACCGACCAGGCCAACCAACAGGCCCTGTTGCAGAACCCGAACTCGGTCATCAACGGCGGTCCGGCCGCCGGGCGGCCGCTCGGCACCGACGGCACCGGCTTCGACATCCTGGGCCGACTGATGTACGGCGGCCAGACCTCCCTGATCGTCGGCTTCGCCTCGGCCGCGGTGGCCACCATCGTCGGGGTGGCTTACGGCGCCCTCTCGGGTTTCTTCGGGGGCTGGCTCGATTCGGTGCTGATGCGGATCGTCGACGTCCTCTTGTCCATCCCCGTCATCTTCTTGCTCATCGCCCTCGTCACCGTCTTCGAGCACGTCACCGCCTCGCTGCTGATCGGCGTCATCGCCTTCGTCAGCTGGCTGATCCCGGCCCGATTGATCAGAGGGGAAACCCTGTCCCTGCGAACGCGCGAGTACGTCCAGGCGGTCCGGGTGGTCGGCGGCAGCCGGCGCCGGATCGTCGGCCGGCACATCATCCCGAACGCCGTCGGCACCATCGTGGTGTTCGCCACCTTCCAGGTGGCCGATTCCATCCTGCTGCTGGCCGCCCTGGGCTACCTGGGCTTCGGCGTTCCGGCACCGCTCACCGACTGGGGCACCATGCTGTCCAACGGCGCCGACGCCGCCGGCAACGGCTGGTGGTGGCAGATCTACCCGGCCGGCATCTGCATCGTGCTGGTGGTCGTGGCCTTCAATTTCATCGGCGACGCCCTCCGCGACGCCCTGGAGGTCCGGCTGCAGCGCCGCTGACACGGTGCCCCGGACCGGTCGGGGTCCGGTTTGCGGCGACGGCGATCGGGATCAGCCGACGGCGGAGCCGGTCGTGCTGGCGGCGATGGCCACCGGGGTCTGCAGGGGGAAGTGACAGGCGGCGACGTGGTCGCCGCCGAAGTCGGTGAGCGGCGGCTCGACCTGCTCGCAGACCTCTTGGGCTCTCGGGCACCGGGTGCGGAACCGGCAGCCCGACGGCGGGTTGACCGGGGAGGGGAGCTCGCCGCGCACCTTGAGCTCCCGGACCGTCTTGACCTCGGCGACGTTGGGCTCCGGGACGGCGTCGAGCAGGCCCTGCGTATAGGGATGGGCCGGGGTGGCGTAGACCTTGCGGGCCGGGCCCAGCTCGACCAGCTTGCCGAGGTACATGACGCCGATGGTGTCAGCCATGTACCGGATCACGGCCAGGTCGTGGGAGATCATGACGAGGGTCAGCCCCCGGCGGCGCTGCAGGTCCTTCATGAGGTTGAGGATCTGGGCCTGGATGGAAACGTCGAGGGCGGACACGGGCTCGTCGGCCACGATGAGCTTCGGCTCGAGGGCCAAAGCCCGGGCCAGGCCGATGCGCTGGCGCTGGCCGCCGGAGAACTCGTGCGGGTACCGGTTGGCGGCCTCGCCACTGAGGCCCACCTCGCCGAGCAGGCTGTGCACCCGCTCACGCTGGCTGGCGGCGTCGCCGACGCCTTGGACCTTGAGCGGCTCTCGGATGATGGCGCCGACCCGCATGCGCGGGTCCAAGGACGCGTAGGGGTCCTGGAACATGAGCTGGAGGTCCCGGCGGCGGCGGCGGAGGGCGGAGGCGGACAGGCTGTGGATGTCATCGCCCTCGAACAGCACCGCTCCGCCGTTGGGCCGCTCGAGGGCCACCATCAACCGGCCCATGGTGGTCTTGCCGCAGCCGGACTCGCCGACGAGCCCGAAAGTCTCGCCCTGGCGGATGGCAAAGGTGACGTCGGAGACGGCGTGCACGGCGCCGATGGAGCGTTGGAAGACACCGCCGCCGCGGACCGGGAACTCCTTCACCAGGTGGTCGACCCGGAGCAGTTCGGGAGCGAGGGCCAGGATCTCGGCGCGGGTGGACGCCACCCGGTCGGCGGTGGGGCTGCGCACCTCGACGGGCACCGGATTGGCGACGTGTGTGACCGGATGGAAGCAGGCGTACTGGTGCGGCTGGCCGTCCGCACCACCGACATCGTCGAGGGGCGGTTCTTCCTCCCGGCACCGGTCGGTGGCGTAGCGGCAACGGGGCGAGAAGCGGCAGTTGGTGTGGGACAGGGACAGGTCCGGTGGAAGCCCGGGGATGCTGAGCAGCCGCTCGTCGGGGTCCTGGTCGAGCTTGGGGACGGAGGCGAGGAGCGCTTCGGCGTAGGGGTGGTGCATCCGGGAGAACAGCTCCCCGGTGCCGGCCTCCTCGACAACCTTGCCGGCGTACATGACCACCACCCGGTCGGTGCGCCCGGCGATGACCCCCATGTCGTGGGTGATCAGTACCACGGCCATGCGGAGCCGCTCCCGGAGGTCGTCGATGAGGTCCAGGATCTGGGCCTGGATGGTGACGTCGAGGGCGGTGGTGGGCTCGTCGGCGATGAGCAGCTTGGGCTCGCAGGCGAGCGCCATGGCGATCATCACCCGCTGGCGGAGGCCGCCGGACAGCTCGTGGGGGAACTGGTCCAGCCGCTCGGCCGGCCGGGGCATGTCCACCAGCCCCAGCACCTCGAGCGCCCGGTCCCGGGCCTGGTGCTTGGTGACGTCCCGGTGCAGCCGCACCCCTTCGGCGATCTGCCGCCCGATGGTCATGGTGGGGTTGAGCGAGGCCAGCGGGTCCTGGGGGATCAGGGCGACCTCGTCGCCACGGACCCGGCGCATCTGCTTCTCGTCCAACGGCGCCAGGTCGCGCCCGAGGAGGGTGACGCTGCCGGCGGTGATGTGGCCGTTGCCGGGCAGCAGGCGCATGATGGAGAACCCGGTGGTGCTCTTGCCGCAGCCCGATTCCCCGACGATGCCGACGCATTCGCCCTCGGCGACGTCGAACGAGACGCCGTCGACGGCCACCACAGTGGAGTGCCGCATCCGGAACTCGGTGCGGAGATCCTTGACCTCCAATACGTTGCTCATGCGGCAGAGTCCCGACCGGTGCTCATCTCGACCATTCTACCCGGCGACCAGGACGGATTCCTGTCCTCGCAACGGCGGTTCCGCAGGTTTTCGGACGGCGGGAGCCGGTTTGGGGACGGGATCAGCGCCAGGGAAGGTCGGCGACGAAGGCCCAGCTGCGCCGGTGGATGGCCGACAGGCCGTAGCCGCGGAGTGCGGTTTGGTGCACCCGGGACGGGTACCCCTTGTTGCGGTCGAAGGCGTACGCCGGGAAGTGGTCGGCCTCCTCCCGCATCAGGCGGTCCCGGACCACCTTGGCCAGCACCGACGCCGCCGCTACCGAGGCGCAGAGGGCGTCGCCGTCAACCACCGGGACCACGGTGCCGGGAGGTCGCACGGCCGGCAGGTCGGCGTCGCCGAGGGCCGGGAACCGGCCGAGACCGGGCAGGGCCGGCTGGCCGGCCGCCTCCGGGTCGTCGCCACGGGCCACCGCGGATCGGTCCCGCAGCAGGTCGTGGGGACCGTCCACCAGCACGGCGTCGGGAGCGATCTCCAGGCCGGCCAGGGCGCGGTAGGCGGCCAACCGCAGGGCCGCCGTCATGCCCCACCGGTCGCACTCGGCCGCGGTGGCGTGGCCGACGGCACCGTCGACGCACCAGGCGGCGACGTCGCCGAACACCGATTCCCGGCGGTCCTCGGCCAACAGCTTGGAATCCCGCAACCATGGCGGCAGGGACCGGATGGTGATGCCCGGACGCACCACCGCCACGCCCACGCTGACCGGCCCGGCCCAGGCCCCGCGGCCGACCTCGTCCAGGCCGGCCACCCACCGGTGCCCCGCCCGCCACAGCCTTCGCTCCTGGTCCAGGCCTGGCCGTCCGGTCGCCGGAGGAGCCAGGGACGTCACCATCGGGTCACGCTACCGCGCCCCTCCCGGCGACCGGCAGGAGCGACCGGTACTGTCGGCTTGATGGGACGGAGCAGCTATTGACCAGCGCCGACCTGCGCCCGATCGCCGCGGCCACCGCCACCCACCGGTCCTACACGCCACAGTCCCTGGTGGTGTTCGCCATCATCGTGGTCATCGGCTACCTGTTCATCGTGCGCCGCCGCGACCGCGGCGGGGACCGTAACGACAACAACACCGGCGGCGGGGGCCTCTTCGGCTGGGGTCCCCGGAAAAGCGGTGGCCCGGCCAACGACACAGCGCAACGACGGCCAGCCGATCCCAACCGGTGGGAACGCCGGCCGGCCACGGAGACTCGACCGTCCCCGCCGGCATCCAAACCACCGCCGCCCAAGCCACAGTCACCGCCGGATCCCCCCACCGCATCACCGCCGGCCGGCCCCCCGGCGGCCTGACCGGTCGTTCAGCCCGACTCCACCTTCTCGACCATCCCGGCCTCGGCCGGGTCGAAGGCCGTGTCCAAGAAGGCATCCACCATCTCGATCGCCAGGGCCTCGGTGGTCAGGCGCAGGCCGAGGGCCAGGACGTTGGCGTCGTTCCACCGCCGGGCTCCCGCCGCCGTCCAGCCGTCGGTGCACAGCGCCGCCCGGACGCCCGGCACCTTGTTGGCGGCGATGGACACCCCGGTGCCGGTGGTGCAGGCCACCACCCCCCGGTCGGCCCGCCCGGTCGCCACGGCCTCCCCCACCGCCCGGCCGGCCTCCGGCCAGTCGATGCCGTCGGCCACCACCACGACCTCGTGCCCGTCGGCCCGCAGCTTGGCCACCACGGCCTCGGTCAGCGGGGTGTGCTCGTCGGTGCCGAAGGCCACCTTCATGGAGCCGACGCTACCGGCCTCCACCGGCGGCCGGGAGGTCGCCGCTGTGCCCGGCAAGATGCCTCAGCCCTCGGTCATGTGCCCCCGGCTTGGAGCCCGCCGCCGCGCAGGACGTACTGCTGGTCGGCGCCAGTCCCGGTTCCCCGAGCAGCCAGAGCCAGGCACGGACCAGACGTCGGGCAGGACACCGACGACACATCCTGGATCTGCGGTGAGCTCAGGCCACTCGTCGCCTGTTGTGTCGGGGTCAGCGTGGCGGGAAGCGGCACCGGCGCCCAGGTGGCACCGCCGTCGTGCGTAGCCTCGATCACGCCGACCGGCCGGCCTGTGACCCTCCCGCTGGCCCAACAGTCTTCGGTCGAGGGACAAGACAAGGCTGTGAAGGACTCCGGGTTGGCGCTGACCTGTCCCGTCACCGCCCAAGACCGGCCCCCGTTGGTACTGACGAGGGCCTCGGGCGACCCGTAGGGGTCAGCGGCCTTGGCCGTGTCCGACGGTGGATCCCCGATCGCCACGCAATGGTCGGCCGCGCCACAGCTGACGATGCCCAAACGCGCCAGGGTCGACGGGACCGTAGCGAGCGCCCAGGTGTGCCCTCCGTCCGAGCTGTACATGGCCGCCGCCGCCACGTTGCCGCCGCCGGCCGCCGGCACCGCCAGGCTGTTCGCGCCGACGGCGAGGCACTGCTGGCCGGTCGAGCACGCGAGCCCTGTGCCGGAGACCAGGAACGGACCGGGCAACGGGACCACCGTCCACGAGGCTCCCCCGTCGTCGCTCACCACCGCGACGGATGCCTTCACCGCACCTGTGGCCGCCGGTGGCACCTGCCCCATGGCGACGCAGTCCGCCGCCGAACCGCAGCTGATGTCAAAGAGGCTTGTGACCCCGGCCGCTATCGGCTTGACCGACCAAGCCTGGCCACCGTCGGTAGTGGCCAGGACCGCTGCGGTGCCTGCCTGCCCTGCCGCAGATCCCGCCGCCTGACTGGCCGCCACGAGGCACTGTCCGGGCCCGACACACGCCACCGGGGAGGTCGTCCGCCAGCCGGTAGGCAGAGAGAGACGCTGCCAGGTGGCACCACCATCCGCGGTCGTCAAGACCGCCGTG
>CAYVPF010000085.1:0-10996 GCA_964453355.1 uncultured Acidimicrobiaceae bacterium
CACCCGGGTGCCCAGGTCGGCGGCGGCGGCCACCACCGCCGGGTCCAGCCGGCCGGGCACCAACACCTCCCGGCACACCCCGCCGACCTGGGCCGTCTCCACCGGTGTCCACGTCACCGCCTGCCCGCCCGGCCGGCGGGCCACCAGCACGGCCAGCTCGGCGTCGATGGCCACCAGCTCCTCCACCAGCAGCGGCGTGCCGGCCGCGGCGGCCTGGGCGATCACCTGGGCCGCCTCGGCCGGGCCGGCCACCGGCCACACCCCTTTGCCGTCGTACCCGCCGCGGGCCGCCTTCAGCACCACCGGCCAGCCGTGCTCGGCGGCGAACCCTTCCAGCGTCGCTGCGGTTCCGGCGTCGGGGCCGCCGGTGGTCAGGACCTCGAACGCCGGGCCCGGCAGCCCGGCGGCCTGCACCCGCCGGCGCATCTCGGCCTTGTCGGTGGCCATCGCCAAGGTGTCCAGCCCGGGCCGCACCACGGTGCCGGCCGCCGCCAGCGCGGCCAACAGGTCCAGGTCGACCTGCTCGTGGTCGAACGTGACCACCGGCGCCCGCCGGGCCAGGGCCGCCAGGTCGGCGGCCACCGTGGGCACCCCCGGCACCACCTCCGCGGCGACGGCCGTGGCCGAGTCGTCCGGCCGTTCCGCCAGCACCACCGCCCGCAACCCCAGGGCGCTGGCCGACTCGGCCATCATCCGGGCCAGCTGCCCGGCCCCGACGATGCCCACCACTCCACCGCTAGCCTCGGTCACGCCCGGCAGGATAACGGAGGACCCCCATGCGCATCGGTGCCCTGATCGACGTGGACAAGCCCCTCGGGGCGGTGGTGGAGCAGGTGCACGGGTACGCCGACGCCGGGTTCGCCTCGGCCTGGGCGGTGCAGATCTTCGGCTACGACGCCCTGACGCTGCTGGCGGTGGTGGGGGCCCAGGTGCCGGGCATCCAGCTGGGCACCGGGGTGGTGCCGGTGTACAGCCGCCATCCCCAGGCCATGGCCCAGCAGGCGCTGACGGTGCAGGCGGCCACCGGCGGCCGGCTGGTGCTGGGCATCGGCCTGTCCCACCAGGTCGTGGTGGAGGGGCTGTGGGGGCTCAGCTACGACCGGCCGGCGCGGTACCTGAAGGAGTACCTGACCGTCCTGATGCCGATGCTGCACGGCGAGGCGGTGCAGTCGGCCGGGGAGGTGGTGACTTGCAACACGTACAGCCCGCTGGACGTGCCCGAGGCCCCGCCGCAGCCGGTGCTGGTGGCCGCCCTGGGGCCCACCATGCTGAAGCTGGCCGGCCGCCGGGCTGACGGCACGGTCACCTGGATGACCGGCACCCACACCATCGCCGACCACATCGTCCCGACCATCACCGAGGCCGCCACCGCCGCCGGCCGGCCGGCCCCCCGGGTGGGCGTGTCCCTGCCGGTCACCGTGACCGCCGACCCGGCGGCGGCCAGGCAGCGGATCGACAAGGCCTTCGCCATCTACCCCGGCCTGCCCTCCTACCGGGCCATGCTGGACCGGGAGGGTGCCGACCAGCCGTCCGACATCGCCCTGGTCGGCGACGAGGACGCCGTGGCCGCCGGCCTGCGTCGCCTGGCCGAGGTGGGGGCCACCGACTTCGTGGCGTCCATCGTCGGCACCGCCGAGGAGCGGGACCGCACCACCGGGTTGCTGGCCGCCCTGGCCCGCGGCTGACCGTGCCCACCAAGCCAACCAAGCCCACCCGCAAGGTCACCCCGGCGCAGGCGGCGGCGATCCTGGCCGACCGGGACCCGGTACTGGCCCGGCTGGTGGACCTGGCCGGGGTGCCGAAGTTCCCGAGGCCGACCGACACGCACTTCGCCACCCTCGTCCGGTCGGTCACCCACCAGCAGCTGGCCGGGGCCGCCGCCCAGGCCATCCACGGCCGGCTGCTGGCCGCCCTGGACGGCGAGGTCACCCCGGAACGGCTGCTGGCCACCCCCACCGAGGTCCTCCGGGCCTGCGGGCTGTCCGGCAGCAAGACCGCTTCGTTGCAGGACCTGGCCACCAAGGTGCTGGACGGCACCGTGGTGCTCGACAGCCGGCGGCTGGCCCGGGAGAGCGACGACGAGGTGGTGGCCCGACTGACCACCGTGCGGGGCATCGGCCGGTGGTCGGCCGAGATGTTCTTGATGTTCCACCTCCGCCGCCTCGACGTCTGGCCGACCGGCGACCTGGGGGTCCGCAAGGGGTTCGGCCTGGCCTGGGCCATCCCCATGCCCACCCCCAAAGCCCTGGAGGCGCTGGGGGAGCCGTACCGGCCGTACCGGTCGCTGGTGGCCTGGTACTGCTGGCGGGCCGTCCAGTTCACCGCCGGTGCCGCCTCCACCGGGGTCACCGCCTGATCCGGTGCAGATCGTCGTCACCGGCGTCGGCCCCGACGGGCGGTCGACCATCGTCGACTGCCGGGACCTGGCCGCCCCGGACGGCGCCGCCCCGCTGGGGTCCGTGGGCCTGTGGCACTCGGCCACCTGGCCACCGGCCGTCCCGTCGCTGCCGGCCGAACCCGGCCCGCCGAGGGACGTGCGGGTGGGGGAGGGGGAGGCCGGCTGGCGCTACGTCTGGTTCGGCCCCGACGCCCGGGTGCCGGCCCACTGGACCGACACCGTCGACTTCGACACCGTCCTCGCCGGGTCGGTCACCCTCGAGCTGGAGGACGGGGCCGTCGACCTCGTCCCGGGGGACATGGTGGTGATGAACGGGGTGGTCCACGCCTGGGCGGCCGGCCCGGACGGCTGCATCCTCGGTGCCCTCCTCGTCGGCCTCCCACCTCGGTAGCCGCACCAACGTGGGTACCTCTTCAACCGTCGTCCTGCTCCTGGCCGTCTTCGGGGCCAGCACCGTCGAGATGGTGGAGGCCCTGACCATCGTGGTCGCCGCCGGGGCCACCCGGGGGTGGCGCTCCGCCCTGGAGGGGGCCGTCGCCGCCGTCGTGGTCCTCGGCATCCTCGTCGGCGCCGTCGGCCTTCCCCTGGTCCACTACGTCCCGCTGGACGCCCTCCGGGTGGTGGTGGGGGCGCTCCTCCTCGTCCTCGGCCTGTCCTGGCTCCGTAAGGCCATCCTGCGGGCCAGCGGGCACAGGGCCAAGCACGACGAGGACGCCATTTACGCCGAGACCGCCGGTGAGCTCCGGCGGGACGGGCCGGCTACCGGCCGGAGCCGGCGGGATGGCGTCGGCTTCGCCGTCGCCTTCAAGGGGGTGTTCCTCGAAGGGACCGAGGTGGTGCTCATCGTCATCAGCCTCGGGGCCAGCCAGCACCGCCTCGGGCTGGCGGCGGCGGCGGCCGGCGTCGCCGCGGTCGGCGCGACCGTCGTCGGCCTCGTCGTGGCCCGCCAGCTGTCGGCGGTGCCGGAGAACACCATCAAGACCGTCGTCGGCATCATGCTGACCAGCTTCGGGCTGTTCTGGGTCGGGGAGGGGGCCGGGGTGCACTGGCCGGGCAGCGACCTGGCCATCCTGGTGCTGGTCGGCGTGTTCGCCGTCGTCACCGCCGTGTCGGTGGCCCTCATGCGCCGGATCGCCCCTGCGCCCTCCCGTGCGGAGGCCCCCGCTGACGGTGGCTCGCCGCCGGGCGTGCCGGTCACCGATACCGGCGGGTTGGCCACCAACCGGTCGGCCGTCGACGACGGGGCCCGACCGTGAAGCCCACCCCGGTGAAGGCCGCCCCTATCCGGGCAGCTGCTGTCCGAGCGGCCGTCGCCTTCGGGCGGTTCTGGTGGGAGTTCCTGGTCGGCGACACCCCGGAGCTGTTCGTGGCCGTCCTCGTGCTCGTCGGCGTGGCCTTCGCCCTCCGGTCCCACCGTGTCGTCGCCGTCATCGTGCTGCCGGTCCTGGCCGTCGTGTTCCTGTCGGCCAGCGTCTACCGCGGCCGGGTCCGCCGGAGCCGCCGGCGGGGCCGGCTCGAAAATCCGTGACAACCGTGTCCATAGGTCAACAAGAAAATCAGGAGGGAACTGTGTTCAGTGACGTCGCGCGGCCGACGGGGACAGCGACGCCTTCAACCAGGTCTTCTACTCCCAGTCCGCCACAGGCGAGAAATGGTCGGTGCCCACGCTGGTGGTCAGCACCAACTACACCTTCTCGGCTTCCGAGAAGCAGCAGGCCACACTGGGCAACGGCGTCGACACGCCGCTGACAATCAGCGCCTACTACCAGGGCCGGGCCTACGGCCCGAGCGTGGTGCAGCACACAGGCAAGCTCACGATGGTCTTTGCCGGCTACGCCCTGCCCAAGGGCAGTGGCACGGCCGGGGACACGGTGGGCACGGGCTACACAACAGCTCCGCAGTGGACCATCGGCAACGCCGAGCCGAACCTTTACCGCAACATCCTCACCGTCAATCTGGCGACCCCGACGGCGACGACGGTGGGCGCCACGCCGGCGACGCCGGTGGTGGGCCAGCAGGTCACCCTGTCGGCCACGGTGTCGGTCCCCTCGGGCGGCGGCGTCGCCCCGACCGGCACGGTGACGTTCGCCGGGCACGCCGGCACCCTGTGCACCGGGACGCTGGGCGGTGGCAGCCCGGACGTGGCGACCTGCCACGCCACCTACCCGGCCGCCGGCTCGGACTCGGTGACGGCCAGCTACCAAGGGACGACAGCCTTCCTGGCCTCGACCAGCACGCCATTGGGCGTCACGGTCGGGACGGCACCGGTCCCGACCCCGGCGGACTACACCATGGTCGGGGCCGACGGCGGGGTGTTCACGTTCGGCGGCGCCCCGTTCGAGGGGTCCCTGCCCGGGCTGGGGGTCCAGGCGGACGATGTCGTGGGCCTCGCCCGCACCACCACCGGCGACGGCTACTGGCTGGTCGGCACCGACGGAGGAGTGTTCGGCTTCGGCGACGCCATCTACCAGGGGTCGCTGCCGGCCCTCGGCGTCCACGTGAGCGACATCGTGGCCATCGCCCCCACGCCCGACGGAAAGGGGTACTGGCTGGTCGGCGCCCACGGTGGCGTCTACGCCTTCGGCGACGCCGGCTTCCACGGCTCCCTCCCCGGCCTCGGGGTCGCCGTCTCCGACATCGTCGGGGCCGTGCCCACGGCCGACGGCGGTGGCTACACCGTGGTCGGCGCCGACGGTGGGGTGTTCAGCTTCGGCGACGCCGCCTACCAGGGGTCGCTGCCGGCCCTCGGCGTCCACGTGAGCGACATCGTCGACATCGCCGGCTGACAGCGGGCGCTGTCTACGGCACAAGTAACCCAAGAGGCACGACAGCGACACCGTCCCGTCGACGGTAGGCGTCAGGCCCGGTGTTCAGCACCACGAGGTCCCGGCACTGATCCGGCAGCCGATCGCGTAACCAGAGCAGGTGAGCGACGTCACCAGCAGTGACGGTGGCGGACAACTTGACCTCCACGGCCATGAACCCGTCGTCGCCCTCGACGATGATGTCCACCTCATGTCGGCCACCTTTGGTCCGGAGGTGGTAGGCGCGGGCACCGTGGCGTTGGGCGAAGGCGCGGAGGCTGAGGACGGCGAGCGATTCGAACAAGCCGCCCAGGTAGGGTCCGTCTCGAGGAACCCGGGACTGCGGGCCGGCCCCGGCCAGCAGCTTGGTCGCGCTGAGCCGAACCAATCGGGCGGCGAGGGCCGGGTCGGCCAAATAGTGTTTCGGTGCTTCGGTCAGGGCGGCGAGGTGGTTATTGGTTGGGAGCCACGCCGGGAGGGGATCAAGGATCCGGAGGGTGGTGAGCAGCTCGATGTATGGCGTGGTCGTGGTCTTGGCCGGCTTGTCGTCGGTGCCCGGCGCAGCAGCGTCGCGGATCTTCTCCCAGGACGTCGTGGTGCCGACTGCCGCGGCATAACCACGCAGCCACGCTTCGACGGTGGCCGGACGCCGCACTCGAAGGCCGGCCTCGGGGAGGTCGTGGTCGACGATGCGATCGAGGTAGCTGTCGAGCTGAGTGGTGAGTGCTCGACCGCGGAGATGGCGCATTCCCGGGAACCCTCCAGCAACGATCTCGTCGGCGTAGTCGGAAAGCGTCAGGGCGCACCGCCCCTCGATCGGGGTGCCCCCGCCGAGCAACGCCCCCACGGACACGCCGCCGGTGGCCCCAAGGCGCTCGGCGAGTGCCAGGGGGCGCATGCGCACAGTGGTGATACGGCCGGCGCCGGAGTGCGTCGAGGCGGTGGGGGCTGATCCGGTGAGCAAGAACCGTCCGCCTGACGGGTCTGCGTCGACCAGCCGGCGGATGGCGTCGAGCACGTCGGGCACCCGTTGCCACTCGTCGACCAGAACCGGAGGCGGGTCCTGTCGCAGGATGAACGGGTCGGCGATGACGATGTCCCGCTCGGGGCCGATGTCGAGTCGCCGGATGGTCCGGCACCTTCGGCTTGCCGTCTCGGTCTTGCCCACGCCCTTGGGGCCGTCGAGGAGGATCGCCGGTAACTGCGGGAACAGCTCGTCGAGCTCATCGTCGACGACACGTTGAACGTAGGTTTGGAGAAAGGAAACGGCCCTGGTCATGGTAGCAACACTACCATTCGTGCAGCTTAAACACTACCATTAGTGCAGAAGTTAGGCTACCGTTCGTGCACGGGGGGTGTCGGCTTGGATGTCCGGACGGGCGATGGCGAGGTAACACACGAGGACGAAGACGGCGACGGCGAACACGATGGCGGTCTGGCCGTCACCGAAGTTGATCCCACTGAGGTTCTTCGCCTTGCTGATGTAATCGGCGAAGGACGCACCGAGGGGACGGGTGACGACGTACGCCATCCAGAAGGCCACGATGCTGTTCAAGCCCAGCTTCCACCAGGCCAGGGCCGGCACCAGGATGAGGACCCCGAAGAGGATGCCCGAGGCCAGGTAGCCGAGGTTGAGGGAGGTCGCCGTGAAGTCCCCGAGGGCGGTCCCGAGGGCGAAGGTGGCGAACACGGTGGCCCAGTAGAACCCCTCGCGACGCTGCGTCGTGATGCTGTGGATGGACAGGGTGCCCTCGCTGCGGTGCCAGACCCAGAAGACGGCGGCCAGGACGACGGCCCACAGGACGGTGGTGCCGGCGTAGGGGATGTGGACGTCGAGATGGAGGAAGTCGGAGACCCCGGTCCCGAAGATGGCGATGGCGAAGGCCAAGAACCAGTAGGCGAACGCCCGGTACCGGCGGGTGCCGAACTGCAGCAGCAGCCCGACGACGAACAGGACCACCTCGGTGCCGCCGCCCTTGATGTTCCCGAGCGTCTTCAGGTAGTCCGACGTCGCCTCCCCGCCGGCCGTGGTCAGGATCTTGACCACCCAGAAGAGGGCGATGACCTCGGGGACCTTGGCGGCCACCGGGGCCGGAAAGATGCGGCCGACCAACGGAAGCTGGCCGTCGGCCGATCTGCGGTGCGCCGGCGGCATGGTCAGGCCGTCACGTCCCGGCGGGCGAACACCACCAGGGATGCCGCCGCGGCCACCAGGACGTACGCCGCGGCCATGACCATCGACCGACCGTAGCCGGCGGCCGCCACTCCACCTTCGGCCACGACCTCGAAGGCCGACCCGGGCAGCCAGCCCTGTGCGCCGGGGAAGATGCGGACCAGGACCGCTTCGACCGGCAGCAGCCAGGCGATGCCGAGGATGACGGCGAACACGCTCGAACGGACGACCAGGCCGACGGCCACACCGAGGACGGCGAACCCGACGGTGGCCAGGGCCAGGTCGCCGAGGGCCCGGAACAGGTCGGCGACGCCGGTGGACGTGAACCAGGCGCCGGTCGGCACATGCCGGACGTGGGCGGCCACCACGGCGACGACCAGAGCGACGGCGGAGGCGACGACCAGGGCGACGAGCAGGAACGAGATCGTGCCG
Source organism: uncultured Acidimicrobiaceae bacterium (assembly GCA_964453355.1). Taxonomy (GTDB): domain Bacteria; phylum Actinomycetota; class Acidimicrobiia; order Acidimicrobiales; family RAAP-2; genus DASZUK01. The sequence continues at coordinate 7,808 of CAYVPF010000085.1, forward strand.
AGCACCTTGCCGACCAGTAGGACGAGCCGCCGGGGCTGGCGGACCAGCAGCTGCCGGAGGGTGCCGAGGCTGTACTCGCTGGCCATCTGGGTGGCGGCGATCCCGAAGGCGACGATGCCGAGCAGGGTGGCGGCGAGGTCGAGGCCGTGGACCAGCCCACCGGCCTGCGCCAGCTGCGTCAGGCTGGGCAACTGCCCGTCGGTCCCGGTGGCCGGCGCCTGGGTGAACATGAGCACCACGAACAGCGACGCCGCCACGGCCAGGCCGCCGACGGTGCCGAAGAACAGCGACGGCCGCCGCAGCTTGGTCCACTCGCTGCGGAACGCCGCCCAGGTCATCCCGGCCATCTCGATCACGCCACCTTCCCGAGGTCGCCGGCGGTCTCGACGTCGGCCGAGTCGGTGCCCGTCAGGGCGAAAAAGGCGTCCTCCAGGGTGCGCCGCCGCTCGACCAGCTGCACGAGGACGATCCCGTGGTCCATGGCCAGCCGGTTGACCGCCGCCGCCGCCCCGCCCCCGACGACCACGTCCTCGCCGTGGGGATCGATCTGGGCGGCCAGTCCGGCCTCTTCCAGCAGGGCCAGCAGCCGGGGGGCGTCGGCCCGGTGCTCCGGCTGGATCGCCAGGTGGCGGCCCTGGGCCGCCCGGAGGTCGGCGGCCGGCCCCTGGTGGACCAGCCGGCCGGACCGGATGACGACCACGTGGTCGCAGATGTGGTCGATCTCGGCGATCAGGTGGCTGGACACCAGCACGGTGATGCCGTCGCCGGCCAGCGACCGGATGAGGCCGCGCATCTCCACGATGCCGGCCGGATCCAGGCCGTTGGTGGGCTCGTCCAGGACCAGCAGGTCCGGGCCGGCCAGCAGGGAGGCGGCGAGGCCGAGGCGCTGCTTCATGCCCAGCGAGTACGTCCGGTACCGGTCGCCGGCCCGGTGCAGCAGGCCGACCCGGTCGAGGACCGGGTCGATGACGGCGGCCGGCAACCGGCCCAGCCGGGTCAGCGTGCGGAGGTTGTCCCGGCCGCTCAGCTGCGGGTAGAAGGCCGGCGCCTCGATCAGGGCGCCCACCCGGGACAGGTAGCTGGCCGGGTCGTCCAGGCTGCCCCCGAGCACCCGGCCGGAGCCCGACGTGGGGGCGACCAGGCCCAGCAGCATGCGGATGGTGGTGGTCTTGCCGGCGCCGTTGGGACCGACGAACCCGCAGATCGACCCCGTCGGGATGGCCAGGGCCAGGTCGTCGACGACGGTCCGGTCGCCGAACCGCTTGGTGAGGCCTTCGGTGGACACCGCCAGACCTTCGGTAGAGACAGGCAGCATGCGGCCATGGTGACGTACTCCACCGGTGCCGACGACCGCCGCGAGGATGATTCGGGATCATCCCCGAGGCCGAGGACCGGTCACCGAGCGCGGCATTATCGTGGAGCGTGGCCATAATCGCCGGCTCTCGCCGGACCGCCGGGCCTCGGCACGGTTGGGACGGCGGCCGCGCCGCCTTCGGGGCGGCCCGGGCGCTCATCAACGGGCGGCCGTTCCTGGCCGACGCCGTGTTGGCCGCCGGGCTGCTGCTGGTGTGCACCGGCTGGCTGGTCCACACCGGCCAGGACTGGGAGGCCGCGCTGATCCAGGTGGCGCTGGTGGTCCCGCTGGCCTGGCGGCGGGCCAGCCCGACCGCCGTCATGGCGGTGGTGGCGGTGGTGGCCCTGGTGCAGTGGGCGGTGAACATGCGGCTGCCGGCCGACGCCGCCCTGCTGGTGGCCCTGTACACGGTGGCCGTCCACGAGTCGCGGGCCAAGGTGGCGCTGTCGGCCGTCGTGGTGGAGGTCGGCGTGGTCATGGCCAGCCTGCGTTGGGCGCTGGCCGGCACCGACCCGCGTTCGGCCGTGTTCCTGACCGGGCTGGTGGTGGCCGCCGTCTGCGGCGGCCTGACGGTGCGGGCGGGCAGCGACTACCTGGCGTGGATGGACGTGCGGGCGACCCGGCGGGTGGTGGAGCGGGACCAGCAGGCCGCCATCAGCGCCGCCGAGGAGCGCGCCCGGATCGCCCGGGAGATGCACGACATCGTGGCCCACAGCCTGTCGGTGGTGGTCACCCTGGCCGACGCCGCGGCCGTCACCGGGCGGGCCGACCCGGACCGGGCGGCGGCCACCATGCAGCAGGTCTCCGAGGTGGGCCGCCAGGCCCTGACCGACATGCGGGGGATGCTGTCGGCGCTGCGGACCGGCGACGTCGAGGTCGACCTCGGCCCCCAACCCGGGCTGGCCGACCTGGACGCCCTGTACCGGCAGGTCGGCCAGACCGGCCTGGACGTCCGGGCCACCGTCACCGGGGACCCGCCGGTCCTGCCGGCCGCCCTGGAGCTGTCGGTGTACCGGATCGTCCAGGAGGCGCTGACCAACACGTTGAAGCACGCCGCCGCGTCCCGGGTGGACGTGCGCATCGACGTCGGCCCCGGCACCGTCGGGGTCCAGGTGCACGACGACGGGCAGGCGGCCGCGGCGGACGCCCCTATGGGCGGCCACGGGCTGACCGGCATGACCGAGCGGGCGGCGGTGCACGGCGGCTGGCTGTCCGCCGGGCCGGCCCCCGACGGCGGCTGGCTGGTGGTCGCTTCCCTGCCCGTCGACGGCCGGTCCCGACCGTGAGCATCCGGGTGGTGCTGGTGGACGACCAGCCGCTGCTGCGGCAGGGGTTCCGGATGATCCTGGAGGCCGAGCCGGACATCGAGGTGCTGGCCGAGGCGGCCGACGGGGCCACCGCCGCCGACCTGGCCGTCGCCTACCGGCCGGACGTGGTGCTGATGGACATCCGCATGCCCGGGGTCGACGGCATCGAGGGCACCCGCCGGATCGTGGCCGCCGTCCCGGAGGTACGGGTGCTGGTGCTCACCACCTTCGACCTGGACGCCTACGTGTTCGGGGCCATCCGGGCCGGAGCCAGCGGGTTCTTGCTGAAGGACGTCCGGCCGGCCGAGCTGGTGCATGCCGTCCGCGCCGTGGCGGCCGGCGACGCCGTGGTGTCCCAGCAGGTGACCCGGCGGCTGCTGGACGAGGTGGCGCCGTTGCTGCCGGACCCCGACCGCGCCGCCGGCGGCGCCCAGCTGGACCGGTTGACCGGCCGGGAGCGGGAGGTCCTCGTGGCGGTGTCCGAGGGGCTGTCCAACCAGGAGATCGCCGGCCGGCTGTACCTGTCCG
>CAYVPF010000086.1:0-10822 GCA_964453355.1 uncultured Acidimicrobiaceae bacterium
CATGGCCATCTGGTACCGGCTGCACATCCGGCACTACTACGACCAACCGCACCGTCCGCCCCACTGAGCAGCAGGAACGGTCGCCAGCGTCACAACGATGCCGGCGACCTCAGTTACACTCCGCGCAATGGCCGTGTCGAACCCCCCGACCCGATCCCCCGGCACCCTCGACCGAGCCTGACGGCGGTGCCGGTGCTCGTCGTCCTCGCCAGGGTCGCCCTCGCCGGAATGTTCGGCGTGGCCGCCGTGGCCAAGGTGTCCGATGGCGGTGGCCGTCGGGCCGCCCAGGCGTTCGGCGCTCCCCATCGGATCGCCGGCCTGCTCGGATGGGCGGTCATCGGCGGGGAGCTGGGCGCCGTCGCCTTGCTGATCGTGGGACCGTCGTGGGCGGGTGGTCTCGTGGCTCTTTCCCTGCTCACGGCCTTCAGCGTCGCCGTGGTGGCCAGCCTCGCCCGGGGCCGTAGCCCGGACTGCCGCTGTTTCGGGCGGCTGTCCTCGAGTCCGATCGGATGGCCAACCGTGGCCAGGAACGGGTTCTTCGCCACCCTGGCGGTGCTGGTCATGCTGGGGGGTCGTTTCGGCTGGGGGTGGTCCGCCCTCGCCGCGATCACGCTCGGACTGTGGACGGTTCCGGCCCTCAGGCGACGACGGGCCCGTCGAGCGCCCAGCACCGCGGTGCCGTTCGCTCTCCCGGACCATTCAGGGGAAACGGTCGCCCTCGATGCCCTGCTGGCGGACCACCGGCCCTTGGTACTCGTCTTCAGCCAACCCGGCTGTGGGGCCTGTGATGCCCTGTTGCCGGACCTTGCCCGCTGGCAAGGCACCCAGGCCGAGCAGATCAGGATCGCCCTGGTGGTCGGGGGATCATCGGCGCAGGCCGACCCGGTCGACCGGCACGGCCTGGACACGGTGCTGTTCGACGAGCGCCGCTCGGTCTTCGCCGCCTATGGCGTGACGGCCACGCCGTGTGCGGTCCGCATCGAAGGCGGCCGGCCCGGCGCGATGGCCTTCGGTGCGGAGCAGATCGAGCACCTCGTCCAGGGGGCATCGGCCGGGGACGGCGACCGGAGATTGACCCGGCGCCAGGCCATCACGTCGGCCTCCGCCCTCTCGGCCTTCGCCGTCATCGCTGCGGCCTGCGGCGTCACGCCGAAGACCAAGGCGGCCGGCGACACCTCGATCCCGGACAAGGACGCCTTCAAGGTCGACGGTGCCTGGGTCTGCAATCAGCCGTTCGCCCTGTGCACGACGGCGACATGCGTGCCGTCCACGACGAACCCGAACATCTCGGTCTGCAAGTGCGTCATGCAGACCGGCTACTCGGTTGGGTTCAAGTCCTGTGAGGAGCGGGCCCAGAAGGGGAACAAGGTGCGGTCGGACTTCTCGGCGATGAACGTCAATCCCAGCTTCCGGATCTTGACCCGTCCGTCGGGCGCGCCCTGGGCCAACTGCGTCGACGTGGAGTGCGAGATCGACCCCCTCAACCCCGCCATGGCCCTCTGCCAGTGCGTCACCGTGCGGACGGGGCCGTCGTTCACCTTCGGGGGCGGCTGCGACCCCGCCAACTGCACGTCGACGATCTGGTCCGGCGCCAGTGCCCAGTCGTCGCTCAACACGGCGTACTCGAAGGGCATGAAGCAGGTCAACCAGCCGGTGACCTTCCCGAGGACCTGTCCCAGCTGAACTCCCACCGCCCTCCTGAAACGGCTCTCAGTAGGGTGGGCCCATGAACCAGGTGCACCTGCAACTGTGTGCCAGCCCGGAGTGGGCGGCCTACGTGGAGGACGAGCTGCTGCCGTGGGTGCTGGCCGGGCGGTCGCTCGGGGACGACGTCTTGGAGGTGGGCCCCGGACCGGGGCTGACCACGGACGTGCTGGCGCGGATGGTGCCGGCGCTGACGGCGCTGGAGGTGGACCCGGCGCTGGCCGACGCCCTGGCGGACCGGCTGGCGGGGACCCACGTGACGGTGGTGCTGGGCGACGGGACGGCGCTGCCGTTCGACGACGACCGGTTCTCGGGGGCGGCCACCCTGACGATGCTGCACCACGTACCGTCGGCGGGCCTACAGGACCAGTTGCTGGCGGAGGTCTGCCGGGTGCTGCGGCCGGGCGGCGTGCTGTTCGGCAGCGACGGGATCGACCGACCCGAGCTGCGGGAGCTGCACGACGACGACACGTTCGTCCCGGTGGACCCGTCCACGATGTCCGAGCGGCTGCGGTCGGCCGGGTTCACCGAGGCGGTCGTCGAAGTCTCGACCTCCGGCGAGCGGTTCCGGTTCGTGGCCACCAAATAGGCCCACCGGATCCGCACGAGGTCCCACGGTGAGCTCGGGCCAGCTGCTGGTCGTCCTGGCCGTGGGGGCGGTCACCCTGGTGGCGGTGGCCGTCCTGCGCCGGATGGGTGTCCCGGCACCCGCCGTCCTGGTCGTCGCCGGCCTCGTCATCGGGTTCCTGCCGTTCGTCCCCGACGTCTCGCTCCAGCCGGAGGTGGCGCTGCTGGGGCTGCTCCCCCTGCTGGTGTTCGACGCCGCCGTCACGTCGTCGCCGACCGCCTTTTGGCGGAACGCCGGATCTATCGGCGCCCTGGCCGTCCTCCTGGTCGTGGCCACCGCCTTCGCCGTGGCGGCCGTCGCCCACTACGTCGGGCACCTGTCGTGGCCGATCGCCTTCGTCCTCGGAACGGCGGTGGGGCCGACCGACGCGGCCGCCGCTACGAGCATCGCCACCAGGATCGGGCTGCCGAGACGCCTCATGACGATCCTGGAAGGAGAGGCGCTGTTCAACGACGCCACGGCGCTCGTGCTGTACGCCGCGGCGGTGGCTGCGGCCACGACCGGGCACTTCGCGGTTGGCCACACGGCGTGGACCATCGTGTACTCGACGGTCGTCGGCGCAGCCATCGGCCTGGCCGTCGGCCTGGTCGGCCGGTGGCTGCGCAACCGCGTCGACGACCCCCCGATCGAGATCGCCGGGTCGATCCTGCTGGCCTACGCCGCCTACCTGCCGGCCCAGGCCGCCCACGCCTCGGGAGTCCTGGCCGCCGTGGTGGCGGGCCTGTACCTCGGCTGGCACAGCAGCACCGGCGCCTTCTCGGCTCGCAGCCGCCTGCAGTCGGCCGCCTTCTGGGAGACCCTCGTCTTCTTGGTCAACGCCGCGCTGTTCGTGCTCGTCGGCCTGTCGTTCCACACCTTCACCACTCACGCCCGGGGCCCTCTCGGCCGCCTGGTGCTGGCCGCCCTGGCCGTGGTGGCCACCGTCGTCGTCGTGCGCCTGGTCTGGATGATGGCGTTCGGCCGGCTGGCCCGACTGAGCCGTCGCCGGCGGACAGCCGCCGATCAGACCGGCTGGCGGCAGCGACTGATCCTCGGCTGGTCGGGCATGCGTGGGGCTATCACCCTGGCCGCCCTCCTGGCCGTGCCGGCGGTGACCACGGCCGGAGCACCCCTGGCCGGACGGGACGACGTCGTCTACCTCGGGTTCGCCGTCATCATCGTCACCCTGGTGGCCCAGGGCATGACCCTGCCGGCGCTGGTCCGACGACTGCGGTTGCCCGAGCACCCGTCGGTGGCCGACGCCGAACGGCAGGGCCGGCTCGAGCTCACCCGGGCCGCACTCGACTACCTGGGGGAGGCCTGCGACGCCGGGGAGTTGCCCGTGGAGCTCGCCGACGGGCTGCGGGCCCAGTACCTGGCCCGGCTGCAGCTGCTGGAGACCACGACCGACCACGCCGGTCTGGGTGACGAGGTGGCCGCCACCGCCGATGCCGCGCTCGCCGTCCATCGGGAGCTGATCGCCGTGCAGAGAAGGGTCTTGGACGACCTCCGGCACCAGGGGCGCATCGGGATCAGCACCCTGCGGATCCTGGAGCACGATCTCGATCTCGAAGAAGCCCGCCTCAGGTGACCCAGTGACCGGTCAACAACGCCCGATGGTGGGCCTGCTCCCGGTCAGGCGCCGCGGCTCGCCTTGAACCGGCACTCGGACGGCGACTGGACCTGCAGATAGGAGCTGCACTCGCCGAAAGCGATCTGACCCATGCCGACGGTGACGGACATTGACGATGGCGGGCGGGCGGTGAGTTCATCCGGAGGCGGCTCGGCGACGGTGGTCGCTCTTGCCGTGGCGTCACTGCGGACACCCTGGGCGACGAAGTCGAAGAGGACCGCCGCCTGGCCGTCCTCGTACCGGATGTTCATGGACCCTGTGAACTGCTGCCCTCGGACGTGGTCGATGATCACATAGAAGTGCGGCTGCCCGTTGGGACCGTCGGAGTAGATGCCCGGCACCAGGTCGACTCCGTCGGTGCTGCCCGGTGCCCCGCTCCCACCCGAATTGTCGATCAGGGGGGCGAGGGACAGGCCGAGGCTCGCCAGACCAACCGCCAGGGCTGCCAGGACGAGTGCCCCGAGCCACCGATTCGTCAACCCAGGCCGCCGATGAGGATCAGCGACAGGAACGCGAGAAAGAGGATGCAGGCGACACTCACCGGCACGACCAGGGCCTCGACCACAAGTGCCCTCCCGCTCCCCTCGGCCCGGTCGCTGCGCCAGGTGGCCACCAGAAAGACCAGTGCGGCTATCGGAACGCCGATCCCGATCACGCCCATGAGGACGAGCCACGGGACCGGGGGGCGTAGCGTCGCGCAGAGCCCAACCCCCAGGGTCAGCTGCGCGACCAGCAGACCGCCCGCGGTGACCCGGCCGACCACCCGAACCGTTCGCCTGCAGTACCCGCTACCTGGACCCACCGGTTCCCCTCGAAGCAACGTTGCCAGCAGCGTAGACGGACGCATCGGCGGCCGGTCAGCGCCGGCGGCCGCCCCCGACCCGGAACCACGACGCCCGAGACGACCGGCGGACGGCGGCCAGCCGCTCCCGACGGAGGGCGTGCTCCTCGTCGTCCGGCAGCGGGTCCAGGTCCCGGCCGACGGCCCAACCGAGCAGCAGGTCGGCGAGGGCCGGGTTGCGGGCCAGCACCGGGCCGTGCAGGTAGGTGCCGACCACCCGGCCGGCCCAGGCGCCCTCCGTCCCGTCGCCCGCCCCGTTGCCGACACCGGCCACCACCCGGGCCAGGGGGCGGGCGCCGGGCCCGACCGAGGTGACCCCGCCGTGGTTCTCGAAGCCGGTCAACGTGGGCAGCGGCCCCGGCCCTGCGGTGGGCTCAGCCACGCCGCCGCCATCGGTGACGGCGCCGGCCTCGGTGCCGTGGAACGGCTCGGCCAGCAGCTCCCCCACCGCCCGCCGGCCGGGACCCTTGACGGTGGTCAGGTCCAACAGGCCGACCCCGGGCAGCGGCCGGCCGTCGGCGCCGGGGAAGGTATGGCCCACGATCTGGTAGCCGGCGCATACGGCCAACACCACTGCCCCGGCGACCACCGCCCGGGCCAGGGCGCCGTCGGCCCGCAGGATCTCGGCCGCCCGCAGCTGCGGGCTGTCCTCGCCGCCGCCCAGGCAGTACAGGTCGCCGGTCGGCAACGGCCGGTCGGAGGGGGCCTGCACCAGGTCGGCGTCGATGCCCCGCCAGGCGGCCCGCCGGGCCAGGACGACGCCGTTGCCGCCGTCGCCGTAGGTGCCGAGCAGGTCCGGGTGGACCACCACCACGGTCAGGCTCACGACCCTGTCCTCACCAATCGGGAAACAGGCCTCATCGGCGGCCCAACAGGTCGGCGAAGGCGGTGTAGTTGCCGATGAACTCCACCGGACCCTTCTCCCGGTCGATCGAGGCACCCTGGTCCATCCCGGCGGCGTCTCGGACCGCGGCCATGGAGTCCCGGACGGTGGTGTGCCGGACCCCGGCGTAGCGGAGCCGGACGGACAGGTCCAGGCAACGCTCCCCGGTGGCCACCACCGGGCGGCCGGCCAGCTGTTCGAACGGGACGTCCCACAGCCACGACGGGTCCCGGCCATCGGCGATGCGGGCGTTGATACCCACCACCACCGGGCCGGTGCCTGGCCCGACAAGAGCCAGCAGCTCCTGCCAGCCGGCCGGGTTCTTGGCCAGCATCAGCCGGGCCGACACGCCGCCGATGCGGCGGACGGCGAAGCGACCGGCCACCTCGCCCACCGTGGCCATGGAAGCCGCCGCCCGCTCGGCCGACACGCCCAGCGCTTCGGCGGCGGCCGCGGCCAGGGCGGCGTTGGCCCGGTTGAACCGACCGGGGATGCCCAGGGCCACCGGCAGCCGGCGACCGTCGGCCCAGCAGGCCATCGTGGTCCCGTCGGCCTCCTCCAACCACACGTCCAGCGCCGGTCGGGCGAACCCGCAGCTGCAGGACCAGCCCCCCGGCGGAGCTCCGGGGACATCGGCGAAGGTGACCCGCCCTTCACAGGCCGGACAGCCGACCGCATCCAGCTGCCAGCCCAGCCCGGCGGCCACCCACACCACCCGAGGGGCGGCCCCGGCGCCCCAGGCCACCATGGGATCGTCGGCGTTGGCCACCACGGTGGTCCGGTCGGCGAAGCCGGTGGCGGCCGACAGGCCCTCCCGCCACCGGTTGGCCAGCATCCGGACCTCGTTGGTCCGGTCCAGCTGATCCCGGGACAGGTTGAGGAGGACCACGGCGGCAGGGCGGAGGGACCGGACCAATCCGGGCAGGTAGCTCTCGTCGACCTCCAGGACCACCGGGACCCCGGGCGCCCCGGCCGCCAGGGCGGCGACGTGACCGGCGGGCATGTTGGCCCCGGTGCCGTTGGTGACCACGGACCCGGCGTTTCCGTCCTCCAGGGCCACGGCCAAGAGGCGCGTGGTGGTGGTCTTGCCGTTGGTGCCACTGACCAGGGCCACCGGCCGGCCGGCGGCCAGCCGGGCCAGCAGGGCGGGGTCAACGGCGATGCCGGCTCGACCGCCCAGGACGGTGCCACTGCCCACCCCGAGGGTGCGGGACAGGGCGTTCACCGAGCGGGTGGCCGCCACCGCCAGCCGGGCCCGGGCGGGCAAGGGCGGACGGCGACCGGCGACCGGCTGGGCAGCCGTCATCTGGCGGCCGTCATCCGGCGACCGGCTGGGCAGCCGTCATCTGGCGGCCGTCACCGGGCCGGTGGCCGGGCGCCGGGCGGATAGGTCCGGGCCAGCTCCTCGGCGGTGGGCTGGTGCGGCAGCCGGGCCTCGGGGGGCAGGAGGTCGGTGATGGCGGCCATCAGGACCGCCGTGTCGGCGGCGGCGTCATGCAGGCCGAGCGGTACGGCCGGGCCGACCCGGATGCGGACGGTCGGGGGGTGCTGCAGGTTGGCGACGTCGGGCAGCTTGGCCGACCTCGGCCACACCTTCTCGGTGCCCCACAGCCCGACGGGGATGACCGGGGCGCCGGTGGCGGCGGCCAGGCGGGCGGTGCCGGTCTTGCCGAGCGGCACCGGGTCGAAGAAGGCCTCACCGCGGGGGATGGTGCCCTGGGGCAGCACGATGACCACCTCGCCGGCCCGCAGGGCGGCCTCGGCCTCCCGGAGCGGCCGGTCGGAGCCGCTGCCGCGGTCGACCGGGATGCCGCCGATGGCCCGGGCCACCCAGCCGAGCAGGGGTGCGGTGAACAGCTCCAACTTGGCCAGGAACCGGACCGGCCGGCCGATGCGGGCGGCCAGCAGGGCCAGGGCGGCGACGTCGAAGTAGCTGCGGTGGTTGGCGGCCACCAGGACGGGGCCCTGCCGGGGGATGTGGTCGACCCCGGCCATGTCGAAGCGGGCGTACGGGAACGACTGCGGGCGGACGAACGGGCGGAGGAAGTGGTACGGCTCCAGCCCCACCACCGACGGCACCCCGGCGGGGCGGTCCCAGTACTCGACCCGCCACCGCCGGGCCAGGGCCACCATCGTCAGGCTGGGGTCGGGGTTGACGGCATGGGGGAACCCGACGCTGGCGAGCAGGGGGACGTCGAAGACGCTGTCGGAGCAGGCGTGGCAGTCGGCCAGGTCGATGCCCTGCTCCTGCGCCCACCGCTTGGCCGCCGCCAGCTTGCCGATCCCCCACACGAACCCCCCCTCGAGGCGGCCGGTGTAGCGGCCGTCGACCACCTCGTAGGTGGTGGCCAGGACGGCGTCGAACCCGAGGGCGTCGGCGAACGGGGCGATCATGTCGCGGGGAGTGGTGGTGGAGAGGACCAGCTGGTGGCCAGCCTGGCGGTACTCGGCCAGGATGCCGGGGGAGAACGGCGCCACCAGGTCGGCCAGGTCGTTGACCGCCCGCAGTCCGGCCCGGTGCACGGCCTCTTGGGACCAGCCGCGGGCCACCAGGGCGGCGGCCCGGGCCAGGGCCATGGCCGGCAGGCTCTCCCCGAACCGGTCGTAGAGGGCGTAGAGCAACCAGTCCCCGGGGATGCCCCGGTTGCCGGACACGATCCCCTCGGCTTTGAGGGCGGCGTTCAGCACCTGCCCGCTGGCCCGCCGGAGGAGGGTGCGGTCGAGGTCCACGAAGACGGCGGCCACGGCCCCGAGGCTACCGGTACCGCCGCGGGCCCGGTGGCGTCCGGAGGTCTCTCCGCCCTTGGCGAAAAAGACCCCCGGACGCGGTGAAGGGATCGCCGGGGGGGAGGCGATCCCTTCACTCGGACCCATCAAGGAACGGAGGGGGGGTTCCGTGCTTCCCTGAGGTCTGAAGACATTTTGCGCCTCCCCCACCAATCTGTCAAGCAGCTTTATGAGATACTTATCATCACTCTGTACGATGTGTTCCACCACAGTTGCAAGCAACAGACCCAAAGGTTGACCGTTGGACGTTAAACATTTGCAAGCACTTGTCGGCATCGCGGACACGGGGAGCTTCTCGGCCGCCGCCGAGGCCATCGGCACCGTCCAGTCCAACATCTCGGCCCACGTGGCCCGGCTGGAGCGGGAGCTGGACGTGGTCCTGGTGGACCGGGCGTCGGGCCGGCTGACCGAAGAGGGCGAAGTGGTGGTGGCCCGGGCCCGCCGGATGATGGCCGAGATGGACGCCCTGGTGTCCGACGTGGTGGCCATGCGCGACGAGGTCCGCGGGACGGTCCGGGTGGGCATGATCGGGACCACCGGCCGCTGGCTGGTGCCGCAGCTGTTCGTCCGCCTCCGCGACCGGTACCCGCAGGTCCGCATGACCGTCGCCGACGGCACCAGCACGACCCTGGAACCGCAGCTGCTGTCCGGGCAGCTGGACCTGGCCGTGGTGACCATGCCGGTGCCCGGCGACGAGCTGGCGGCGTCGCCGCTGTTCGAAGAGGACCTGGTGCTGGTGGCGCCGTCCGACCACCCGCTGGTCGAGGCCCAGCGCCGACGGCGGTCGGGGCCGGAGTCGCCGCTGCCGCCGCTGCCCCTGGCCGAGCTGGGCAATTTGGAGCTGCTGCTGCCGCTCCCCGGCACCGCCCTGCGAGAGGAGATCGACGCCGCTCTGCAACCGGCCGGCGTCGTGCTGCGGCCGTCCATGGAGCTCGACGGCCTGCGGATGATCGCCTCGTTGACCTTCGACGGGTACGGCCCGGCCATCCTGCCGGCCACCGCCGTGCCCGGCCACCTCCGGGACCAGTTCACCCTGCTGCCCCTCGAGGGGTTCCCCCGCCGGCAGGTCGGGGTGGCCCTGCGCAGCCGCGGGCTCCCCTCGGCCCCCACCCGGGACCTGATCGACCTGCTGTACGTGGTGGTCCAGGATCCCGGCCCGCTGCCCGAGGGCCTGCACCTCGCCTTGGGACGCCGAAGGCGGTGATCGGCACAGCCCGCCGTCGGCGGTAGTCGAGCACAGCCGCCGGCGGCGGTAGGGCGCCCCGCCCCCGGAGGCGGTGGCTCAGTCCTCGGGCGGCCTGGGCTCCCGCCACATGGTCCACACCGGCGGACCGCCGGCCAGGTTGACCTCGCCGGTGACCTCGAAGCCGTGGCGGCGGTAGAAGGGGATGTTGCGCTCCTTGGACGACTCCAGATAGGCGCGGGCCCCGTCGAGGTCGCACTGGGCGAGCACCGGGGCCAGCAGGGCCGACCCGATGCCGTGGCCCTGCCGGACCGGGTCGGTGCCGAGGGTGGCCAGGTACCAGTGCGGCTCCTTCGGGTGGATGGCCTCGACGTGGGCCAGGAACTGGATGGACCGGAAGAAGTTGCGGCCGGCCACGTACGGGACGGTGGGCAGGGCGTTCAGCAGGGCCCGGGACAGCGGCAGGGACGGCTTGCCGGGGGGCGCCCACAGGGCGGCCCCGGCCCGGTCGGCGGTGGTGAAGACGCCGCCGTAGGCCAGCAGGTCCTTGGCCATCTGGACCCGGAAGAACGTCCGCAGGCCGGACGGCCGGCGCCGGGCGGACGGCATCAGGTAGGTGGCCACCGGGTCGTCGTCGAAGGCCCGGGCCAGCATGGCGGCCACTATCCGGACGTCGTCCCGTCCGGCTGGCCTGACCTCGGGACCGGCGATGTCGGGAGGCACGACATCTACTTCTACACCGTCCGTCGCTTCACCGGCTCCTTGCCGCCCGGCTCGGGGGGACCGACCGTTGTTGCTTTTCTCGCGCCGGCACAACTTTTGGAGCGGATGTGCTCAATTTCTCGCGCCGGCGCGGTCTCAGGAAATTGCCGGACGGGCCGGTTCGGCGAGAAAAGCTGACTCGGCGAGGCGGGCCCGCTCGGCGAGAGCGTCCGGTTCAGGAGGTGCCGATGCCGACGATGGGCCGGTTCAGGGTCATGGACCCGGTCGAGCCGAAGAACGGGGCGGCCCCGAAGGCGAAAATGCCGCCGTCGGCGGCCACCAGCCAGTAGCCACCGGCGGCCCCGTCAGCGGCCATGCCGACGATGGGCTTGTTCAGGGTAAGGCCACCGGTGGAGCCCCAGAAGGGGGCCCTACCGAAGGCGAAGATGCCGCCGTCGGCGGCCACCAGCCAGTACCCCTGG
>CAYVPF010000087.1:0-10760 GCA_964453355.1 uncultured Acidimicrobiaceae bacterium
TTCAACGAGCCCTACGAGGTGGCCCGGCAGTTCGCCAGCCTCGACCACCTGTCGGCCGGAAGGGCGGCCTGGAACGTGGTGACCTCCTGGGACGCCTTCACCGGGGAGAACTTCCGGCGGGGGTCCTACCTGGAGCAGTCCCTCCGCTACGAACGGGCCCGGGAGTTCCTCCAGACGGTCCGCGAGCTCTGGGACTCCTGGGACGACGGTGCCGTCGTCGCCGACCAGGACGGCGGCGTGTTCGTCAGCGACGGCGACGTCGGGTCGTTCGAGCACCGGGGGCCGCAGTTTGAGATCGCCGGTCGGTTCAACGTGCCCCGCAGTCCACAAGGGCAGCCGGTGATCTTCCAAGCCGGGGACTCCGACGAGGGTCGGGAGTTCGCCGCCTCGGCGGCCGACGCCATCTTCTCCCGTCACGGCACCCTGGCGGCCGGGCAGGCCTTCTACACCGACGTCAAGTCCCGGCTGGCCCGTTACGGCCGGTCACCGGAGGAGCTGAAGATCCTGCCGGCGGCCACCTTCGTGCTCGGCGACACGGCGGCCGACGCCGAGGAGCGGGCCGACGCCGTTCGCCGGCAGCAGGTCTCCGGCCAGACGGCCATCGCCTTCTTGGAGCAGGTGTGGAACCGCGACCTGTCAACCTACGACCCCGACGGGCCCCTCCCCGAGGTCGACCCACTCACCGACGCCGAGGCCCGGACCAAGGGCCGGGCCGGGGTCCCTCGTGATCCGGTGTCGACGGCCCGGGAGTGGCGGGCGATCGCCGAGGCCGGGCACCTGTCCATCCGGGAGCTGATCATCCACGTCACCGCCCGCCAGTCCTTCGTCGGGAGCCCGGCCCAGGTGGCCGAGCAGATCGACCACTACGTCCAGTCCGAGGCGGCGGACGGGTTCATCCTGGTCCCCCACATCACCCCCGGCGGCCTCGACGACTTCGCCCGGACCGTCGTCCCGCTCCTGCAAGAACGCGGGGTCTTCCGGACGGACTACACCGGGACCACCCTGCGGGACCACCTCGACCTGCCGCCGGCCCGTCGTGGCCGGATCGGCGCCCTGACCGGAGCCGTCTGATGACCATCCCCCTCTCCGTGCTGGACCTCGTTCCCATCGCCTCCGGCTCCGGTCCGGCCGAGGCCCTGGCCCGGTCGATCGACCTGGCCCGGCGGGCCGAAGCGCTCGGTTACCGCCGCTACTGGCTCGCCGAGCACCACCTGAACCCGGGGGTGGCCGGCACCGCCCCGGCCATCGTCATCGCCCTGCTGGCCAACGCCACTGAGCGGATCCGCCTCGGCTCCGGCGGCGTCCAGATGGGCCACCGGACGCCCTTGTCGGTAGTGGAGGAGTTCGGCCTCCTGGATGCCGCCTTCCCGGGTCGGATCGACCTCGGGCTCGGTCGCTCCGGCGGTCGCAACTTCCTGAAGAAGGGCGGTGGCGGCCCACCGTCCGGGGAGCAGCGGGACGGTGGCACCCGCATCGTCGACGGGCTCCGGATCCCGCCCCGGTACTCGCCGGCCAAGCTGGCCGGGTCGCCACGGTTCAAGGCCAACGTCCGCCTGCTCCAGCAGCCAGGGGCGGAGACCCCGCCGTACGATGAGCAGGTCGGCGACCTCCTGGCGCTCCTCGAGTCCGGCTACCGCTCGCCGGAGGGCCCGGTCCTCCACGCCGTTCCCGGCGAGGGGGCGTCGGTCGAGGTCTGGATCCTGGGCAGCAGCGCCGGCGAGAGCGCAACGGCCGCCGGCGAGCGCGGCCTCCGGTTCGCCGCCAACTATCACGTCAGCCCGGGAACGGTGCTGGAGGCGGTCGAGGGCTACCGGTCGGCGTTCCGGCCGTCGGCCTGGCTGGACCGGCCGTACGTCTCCGTGTCGGCCGACGTCGTCGTCGCCGACGACGACCGGACGGCCGGGCAGCTGGCGGCCGGCTACGGGCTGTGGGTCCGCAGCATCCGGACGGCCGAGGGCGCCATCCCGTACCCCTCGGCCGAGGAGGTGGCCGCCCACGTCTGGACGGACGAGGACCGGGCCTTGGTGGCCGACCGGGTGGAGACCCAGTTCGTCGGCCGCCCGGCGACCGTGGTCGAGCAGCTCGAACACCTGCAGGCGGCGACCGGCGCCGACGAGCTGGTCGTCACGACGATGACCCACGACCACGCCGACCGGGTGCGCTCCTACGAGCTGCTCGCCGACGCCTGGGCCGTGCGGGCCGGTACCCGCTCGGCCGGACGGACGACCGTCGGCGCCCGTTAGAAAGGACAGAGAAGCATGGCCATCAACCTGCACTGGTTCCTTCCCACCTCCGGGGACGGCCGCAACGTGGTCCCCGGGGCCGGCGGCCACGGCCGGCCGGCCACCCTGGAGTACCTGGCCCAGATCGCCCGGGCCGCCGACGACCTCGGGTTCGACGCCGTGCTGACGCCGACCGGTACGTGGTGCGAGGACGCCTGGCTGGTCACCGCCACCCTCAGCCAGCACACCCGGCGGCTGCGGTTCCTCGTCGCCTTCCGGCCCGGCATCACCAACCCCACGTTGGCCGCCCAGCAGGCCGCCACCTTCCAGCGGCTGACCGGCGGCCGCCTGGTCATCAACATCGTCACCGGCGGGGACGCCGACGAGCAGCGCCGCTTCGGGGACTGGCTGTCACACGACGAGCGCTACGACCGCACCGGCGAGTTCCTGACCGTCCTTCGGGGCGCCTGGAGCGGTGAACCGTTCGACTTCTCTGGGACCCACTACCGGATCGAGGGCGCCACCGTTCTCGCCGCTCCGGACCCGGTCCCCGAGATCTTCTTCGGTGGGGCGTCACCGGCCGCCGAGGAGGTGGCCGCCCGGCACGTCGACGTCTACCTGCTGTGGGGCGAGCCCCCGGCCATGGCCCGGGAGCGCATCGAGCGGATGCGGGAGAAGGCTGACGCCGCGGGCCGGCAGATCCGGTTCGGCATGCGGCTCCACGTCATCACCCGGGACACCGAGCGTGAAGCCTGGAGGGAGGCCGACCGCCTGCTCGACACCATGGACTCCTCCCTGGTCGACGCCGTCCAGGAGGTCATGGCCAAGACGGAGTCCGTGGGGCAGCAGCGGATGACCGCCCTCCACCGGGGCCGCCGGGAGGACCTGGTGGTCAGCCCCAACCTCTGGGCCGGCATCGGCCTGGTCCGCCCCGGTGCCGGAACGGCGCTCGTCGGCAGCCACGAGCAGGTGGCCGAGCGCCTGTTCGAGTACCACGAGCTCGGCCTGGACGAGTTCATCCTGTCCGGCCATCCCCATCTCGAAGAGGCCTACGCCGTGGGTGAGAACGTCCTCCCCCTGGTGACCGGCCGCGGCGACCGGGAACCCCAGGACCTCTCGCCCTGGCAGGTCCGCTATCGCCGCCCGGAGCCGGTCCCGACGTCGTAGTCGGTGCCGGGTACCGCGTGGAACTCGATCCGGTACAGCATGGTGTCGGCGATGATCGGCCCGGCGTGGGCCGCCCGCCGGCGCAGTGACTCCAGGTCGGGCTCCCCGGCGGCGGCGACGTCGTCGGGGGTGATCGCCGCGAAGGGCACGAGATCGACCGCGTCGACCTCGATCAGTCCGGCGCCGACGCGGTAGCGACCGCCTGCCTTGACCTTCGGGCTGCGCCAGAGCCGGAAGGAGACCGTGATGTCTCCGGCCAACACCGATTCGCGCAGCTCGGCACTGAACTCCACGACTCCGAACTTACCGCCCGCCCGCTTCTCGCCGCGGCGCTACTGCGTGTCGTCGAGGGCTTCGACCATCTGGGCGTCGATCGCCCTGGCCCGCGCCCGATAGGGCCGCATGACGGCGTCGACCTGGCGTAGCTGCCAGTCCTCGTCGACGTCGTCGTCGGTGATGACGATCTCGAGGTGGTCGGGCAGCTCGCGCATGTGGAGGCCTTGCAGGACACCACGGATCTGCTCGGCCCCTTTGCTCCCGCCGCGGGTGCCGTAGGTGACGTAGCTGACGGGCTTCCCGGCCCACTCGCGGTAGAGGAAGTCGAGCGCGTTCTTCAGGGGTGCCGGGTACCCCCAGTTGTACTGCGGGAAGACGAAGATGAACCCGTCGTACGACGCCACGGTCCGGCTCCAGGCCTTGGTGTGCTCGTGCTGGTACTGGCCCAGCGCCGCCTTCAGCGGCTCGTCGAGGAACGGCAGGTTCACCTCGGCCAGGTCGACCAATTCGTAGGTGAGCGGGCTGTCCTCCTGGAGGGCCCGCAGGACCCACCGGGCGATCCCGGGGCAGATGCGCGTCGGACGGGTGCTGCCGATGACGACGGCGATCCGCTCGGTGCGGGCCGGGGCTCGGTTCTCGGGAGGGTCGGGGGCTTGGGTCACCACGCGTTGCCGTTCGTCGGTCGAAGGGCCGGCCGAGACGGCGGCCGAGCGGCGCTCGTCTTCTGCACCGCTGCAGGGTATTACCCAGAGCGCTCCGGGGTTTCAACCGCCGTGATCCGGGCACCTTCTGGTTGATCGAGGGGCGATCACCGAGGAGGATCCATGAAGAAAAGTGCCAGACCGCGATGCCTCCGATGCCCTCGCAAGGCCGGGTTCGAGGCGGTGTACTGCCCTGTCACCAGGCCGGTCCCGGCGGAGTGGGCCATCCCGGGAGGTGCCGGCGCGCCAGCCCTGACGACTCGGCCACCGGAGCCGGTAGCCCAGATGCTCTGCGGGTGGCACCTCCTGGACGTGTCGAGCCACGGCCCGGTGCAGATCCGGCGGTTGCGACCTAACCGGTACCGGCTCGCCAGCCGCCTGCGGGCGGCGGCCCCCGGCTGGAGCTCCTCCAGCTCGCACAGTTGATCCCCAGGTGTCATGGGTATTGAGCAGTCGACGTACTTAGGAGGAGGACACGTGACTACCCTGCTCGCCCCGCCAGACCCCATCGCTGACGTCGTGCCCTTTACGGCCTTCATCGGCCTGGAGGGACACGTCCACCTCGATGGCGAGCTGGACATCGGTGGACTCGACGCCCTCCGGGCGGTGCTGGACCAGGCGTTCTTGGCGCCAGGGGACGTGACCATCGATGCTGCCAGCCTCTCGTTCATCGACTCGCGCGCCATCGCCGAGTTGCTGCACTTCCAACTCCTGGCGGCAGCCCAGAACCGACAGCTCGGCCTGCTCCGGCCGTCGGCCACGCTGGCCAAGGTGATCGACATCCTGGACCTCGGGCACATCCTGGTCACCGTCGACGCGTAGGATGGCCCGGGCGCTGGGGGGCAGCGTTTGACGCCTTCGCCGTTTACGAAGAACCGGGAGGGTGTTCGACATGGGCCATGACACGCAAGCGCTGGCGGCCAAGCTGAAGGCGCTGACCGAAGGCGAGGTCGGCCTGCTCGACGAGGTCTACGGCCCCGACACGGTGGTCTGGCACAACACCGACGGGGTCGAGCTGTCCCGAGACCAGGTGGCCGGGATGATCCCGGCGATCGCCGCAGTGACCACGTGCACGGTTGAGGTGAAGGCGCACCACCCGACGGCCGACGGGTTCGTCCAGACCCAGAAGTACAACTACGGCCTCCCGGGCGGGTCTGCGGCCGAGTTCGACGCCGCACTGGTCGTGACCCTCGACGACTCCGGCCGCATCGCTCGCCTCGACGAGTACGTGGACGGCGCCGCCATGGCCCCGCTGATCGCCGCGCTCAGCTGAGGCGCGACCGGCGGGGCCGGTTGGCCTTTCAGAACTGGATGACGCCGCGGACCGTGCGGCCCTCTTCCATGTCCTTGTACCCCTCGTTGATCTCGTCGAGCTGGTACCGCTTCGAGATGACCTTCTCGAGCGGCAGCTTGCCGTCGCGGTAGAGCGAGAGCAGGTTGGCGATCTGCACGCGCGGGCTGGTCGAGCCGTAGAGGGTCCCGAGCAGTGCCTTGTCGGACATGTTCAGGTCGAACAGGCTGATCTTGGCGTCGAGGGCGGCGGAAGGGGCGGCGGCGGTGCAGACGACCCGGCCGCCCTTCGAGACCAGCGGTAGCGCCTCGGCAAGCATCTCGCCTTTCAGCTGTCCCGGGGTCAGGATCGCCATGTCGGCCATCTGGCCGTCGGTCAGCTCGGCGACGAGCGCCAGGGCCGACGCCATCGAGTCGGCGGCGTGGGTGGCGCCGAGCCCCAGGGCGTGCTCGCGCTTTTGTTGGAGCGGGTCGACCGCAACGATCACGCGCGCCCCGCCCAGCGACGCGCCCATCACCGCCCCGTGGCCGACACCGCCGGTGCCGACCACCACGACCACCTCGCCGGGGCGCACGTTGCCGCGGTTGACGGCGGAGCCGAACCCGGTGGCGATGCCGCAGCTGACCACCGCGGCGACGTCCAGCGGCACGTCGTCGGGGATCTTGACCAGGGAGCGGCCGTCGATCAGCAGCGTCTCCGTCCAGGTTCCCACCTGGAACATCCGACTGAGGTTGCGGCCGCCGAGCCGATGACGCCAGACACCGTCGCCGATCATCGGACCGGCCAGCGCCCGAGAGCCGAGGTCGCAGAGGTGCTGGCGCCCGGAGGCGCACCATTTGCAATGTCCACAGGCCGGGATGAACACCGTGGCGACGTGGTCGCCCGGCGCGAGCTCGGTCACCAGCGAGCCGACCTCCTCGACGACGCCGGCCCCCTCGTGGCCGCCGAGCACCGGGAAGAGCGAATCGACATCGAGGAACTCCAGGTATTCCGGCGTGGCGGTGGTGTCGCCGACGCGTAGGTGCTCATCCGAGTGGCACAGGCCGGCGAACCCCATCCGGACGACGACGTCGTGGGGTCCGGGCGGGTCGAGCTCCACCTCCTCGACCGTCCAGGGCTCGTTCAAGCCCAGGCATACACCGGCGTTGCTGCGGACCATGTGTCGCTCCCCTCATCCCCCAGGGCGCGGCACTTCGCGCGCCAGGCACTTCCCATCCCCCTCAGAAATCTAGCAAGCACTTGCTAGGTTGGGGAGACCTCGGGAGTAGACCTCGGCCGCCGCCAGACCTCGGCCACCGGTGCAGGCGAACGGCGGCTCAGGCCACGTCGTCGTGGTCGTTCTTTGATCGCTAGCGGGTCGCGGCGGCCAGAGCTGAGCGGATCACACTCGCGTCGGCGGGCGTACCCTGCTCGTTGTCGAACGAACCGTAGGGGGGGCCGTAGACCGGCGTCCCCGGCTGCTGCCGCCACCCTTCGGAAAGGGGACCGACGTCCACCGCTCCATAGCCGATGGAGTCCAGGAAATCGGTGACCACGGCTTTCGCCGTCTCGCTGTCGCCGGCGATGGGCAGAGCGGTGCGATCGGTGGCGCCGGCCGGCCGGGCCAAGTTCAGCAGGTGCTTGGAGTAGATGTTGTTGAACACCTTCACCACTTCGGCGCCGGGGAGGTGGTCGGCGAGATACTCGCAATCCGTACGGGCGCCGGTGCCCAGCGCGGCGATGTCGCCGTCCCGTTCCGGGTAGTAGTTGCCGGTGTCCATCACGACCTTGCCGGCCACGGGAACGCCGGACAGCGTCGGGTAGGCTTTGATCGGGGTCGACACCAGGACGATGTCTCCGGCCGCCGCCGCCTCGTCGGGCGTCGCCGCTCGGGCTCTTGGCCCGAGTTCGCTCACGAATTCCCCCAGCGTCTCGGGGCCACGCGAATTGCTGAGTACCACGTCGTAACCGGCAGCGACTGCCAGCCTGGCCACGGTGCCGCCGATGTTTCCGCTTCCGATGATTCCCACGGTCGTCATGACGCGTACAACGTTCGGCCGTCGGCAGGCATTCCGTAGAGCACGACGACACCCGCGCCATCCGTCGCCACGCCCAGAGGGTGAACGCCCTCGCCTTGCTGCGTCAGGAGCCGGGTTTCAGATATGAGACCTCGTTCAGCGCCGTCCCGCTCGACCACAGCGGGGGCCCGCTCGGGTCGTAAATGACGGTGTTGCCGTCGTCTTGGACCGCGGCGGCTGCTCCGGGGTGGCCGGCCGTACCGGAGGGCCACAGCGCCGAGCTGGTCGAGGAGTAGACGACCAGGTTGCCGTCGGCCTGCATGACAGAGCAGGCCCCCGGATTCCCCTGGGTCTCGGACGCCCAGAGCACGCGCCCCTCCCCGTCGACGGTGGCACAGGTGACGAGGTTTAACCCTCGACCGAGGCCCGGGCGCAGCCGGGTGCCGCCCGGCGTCACGTCCCCAACCGGCCTTGCTCCCCTGAAGTCCAAGGTGCAGACTGCGGACCGTGTCGGCACCTGATTATGTAGCCGCGCTCGACCTTGTTGCCGACGCATCGCCTTCCGACATCGCCGACCTTCTGATGGCCGTCGCCGCACCCCTCACAGCCACGGACATCAGGGTCTACCTCGCCGACTTCCAGGGCATCGCACTGCAATCTGCGGCGCCCGGATCGACCAGCGAGAGCGCCATTACAGAATCGGAAGAGGTTTCGAGCTCGATGGCGGGTCGCGCCTATCGGACGGGCGAAACGGTGACGGCGGATCGAGGTGGCCGGGTCAGGGTCTGGGTTCCGCTGCTCGAACGAGGCGAGCGCACGGGCGTGGTGGCACTGACGGTACCGGTAGCGACGGACCAGGTACTCGCTGACTGCGTCCGTCTCGGGCGATTTGCCGGTCTCTTGGTTCGCAGCTTCGCCCGGACCACCGATCTCATGCACGTGAGGAGGCGACGCCAGTCGATGACCCTGGCCGCAGGCATGCAGTGGGACCTTCTGCCCCCTCTGACCGTTCGGTGTGCCGAAGCATTGGCCTGTGGACGCCTGGAGCCGGCCTACGAGATTGCCGGCGACGCCTTCGACTACGCCATCAACGACCACCACCTCCATGCAGCCGTTTTCGACGGGATGGGCCACGGCGTCGAGTCGACCCTGATGACCACTCTCGCCGTGGGCGCCTACCGGCATGCCCGTCGGGGTGGGGAGTCCATCGAGGCGATGCACGCGTCGATCGACGAGGCGGTCTCCAACCACTATCACGGGGAGGCGTTCGTCACCGGCGCCCTGGCGAGGCTGGACATCCTCACCGGGACGCTCGAATGGTCCAATGCCGGGCACCCGGCCCCGCTGCTCCTGCGCAATGGCCGGGTGATAAGCGAGCTCAGCTGCCGGCCGTCCCTGCCGTTCGGCCTCGGAGGCTCATCGCGTGAAGTGGCCGCTGCCTCCCTCGAGCCGGACGACTGTGTCCTGTTCTTCACCGACGGCGTGGTAGAGGGACGGTCGGACAGCGGGGACGAGTTCGGTGTCGATCGCCTGGCTGACGCCTGGGAACGCCAGGCGGCCACCCACGCACAACCCGACGAGGTCCTACGCCGACTCGTCGAAGAGATCGTTTCCTACAACGCAGGCGGCCTTCGCGACGATGCGTCGCTCATGCTCTTGAGCTGGACTGGCCCGAGGGATACCCGAGGTTGAATAGCGATCAACCACAGGTCCGATGGCGATCGGGGTGGAGGTGAGCCATCAAGGACCTCCGCTCTTGCCGTTGCCAACGTACCAGAATCCCTGGTCAAACCCTTGGTAGTGGGACTGCACACCCCACTTGCACAGCCCACTGCCCACCCCCGCCCGAGATTCCTGTCCGATTTTCGTTCCTGGGGCGGTCACCGAACAGCCGTCGAGGTTCGACGACAGGTGACCCGGTCGCTAGAAAATCGATATAATATTCTCGCGTAGGAGAGGGCGATGACGACGGCCGAGATGATCCGGAGGACGGTGCAGGAGGTGCCTGCGGGCACCTTCATTCGCCCTGCCGATCTGCCTGGGACGCGCCCGGCGGTCCTGACGGCGCTCTCGCGGCTCCATGCCGACGGGGAGCTGGTTCGCGTGCGCAACGGCCTCTACTGGAAGGGCCTACGGTCCCGGTTCGGATCGGGCCGACCGAACCTGCTGGACGCAGCGGTGGCCGTGGCCGGGGGAACCGGCGCCGGGCCGACCGGTTGGTCGGCCACCCAAGTTCTCGGACTCTCCACCCAGCTTCCGGCCGTGCCCGAGGTGGCCGTGGCTGGCCCCGTGCCGACCCTCGAGGGGGTGCGGTTCCATCGTCGCAACAACGCCGCACGCCATGAGCTCAACTTCTACGAGGTAGCCCTGATGGAGGTGCTGCGTACCTACCCCCGCTACGCGGAGGTCGGGATTGACCGGGTAGCGGCGACCGTCCGCCGGTTGGAGGCAGAGGGCAAGGCCGACTGGTCGAAGATCGAGCGGGTGGCACGCTCGGAGCACTCACCGAAGCTTCGCCAGAACCTGGCGTTGGTCGACAAGCTGCTCGGCCGGGACGGGGCCACGGCGTAGTACACGAAGGACCCTGAGTTCCAGATTACCTTTGGCAGTAATACATCTGCCGATTACGGTATGTCTCGCAAGGGGTCGGCCAAGCGGAACTGGTGCAACTCGTGAGCACGAAGACGGGGATTGAGTGGACTGAAGTCACCTGGAACCCGACGACGGGGTGCGACCAAACGTCTCCGGGGTGTGACCACTGCTACGCGATGACCCTTGCGAAGCGCCTCAAGGCCATGGGCCAGGCCAAGTACCAGAACGACGGAAATCCACGGACGAGCGGCCCAGGGTTCGGAATTACCGCACATGAAGGAGCCCTCTCCCTTCCGTCGACTTGGTCAGCCCCCCGCATGGTGTTCGTCAACTCGATGAGCGATCTCTTCCATGAGCAGGTCCCGCTGAGCTTCATCCAGAACGTCTTCTCGGTGATCGAAGACACCCCGCAACACACCTACCAGCTGCTTACCAAGCGGTCCCGACGCCTTCGACAAATTTGGGAGCAGTTGCCTTGGCCATCGAACCTGTGGATGGGCGTAAGCGTCGAGTC
>CAYVPF010000088.1:0-5456 GCA_964453355.1 uncultured Acidimicrobiaceae bacterium
GCTGCCCAGCGAGTACTTCGCCCGGCAGATCTACGGGTGCTTCTGGTTCGAGACAGATTCCGCCCGGGCCGCCATCGAGCAGCTGGGGGCCGACCACATCCTGTTCGAGACCGACTTCCCACACCCCACCGGGATGACGCCAGGACCGGCCAGCGCGGCCACCACCCCCCGGGAGCACCTGGAGGCACACTTCGCCGACCTGCCCCGGGAGGACCTGGAGAAGATCCTCTACGGGAACGCCGCCCGCCTCTACCACCTCGATTGAGCGGGCCGACGGCCGGCCAGGGCGGCCTAAGTTGAAGGCCATGGCGTCCGACACGACTCAATTCCGCGCCGTCGACCCCGAGGCCAGCCGGCGGTACCACGCGGCCGGCTGGTGGGGCGACCTGACCGTCGGCCAGCTGGTCGACCAGCTGGCCGCCACCCGGGGGGACCGGCCGGCGTTCATCACCCCGGACCACCAGCTGTCCTGGGCCGGCTACCGGCGGTCCGCCGACCGGCTGGCCGGGGCGCTGGTGGACGCCGGCCTGCCCGCCGGCGAGCGGGTGGCCGTGCTGGTGCCGGACGGCCCCACCCTGCACACCGCCCTGGTCGCCACCGAGCGGGCCGGCCTGGTGGCCGTCGGCCTCGGCGGCCGGGCCGGCGAACGGGAGATCCACCACCTGGTGCAGCGGACCGGGGCCACCGCCCTGGTCACCCCGGCGCAGCACCGCGACGAGGACGCGGCCGAGCTGTTCGCCCGGCTGCAGGCCGCCGTCCCGGCGGTGAGCCGCCACGTGGTGGTCCCCGCCTTCGAGGCGGCCCCCGACGGCGACATCACCGTGGACGGCGACCCGGTCGGCCCGGCCGGTCCGGCGACCGCCACCGACCGCCTGTCCGACCGCCTGGCCGGCCGGGGACTGGGGCCGGACGACCTGTTCATGATCAACTCCACCTCCGGCACCACCGGGCTGCCGAAGTGCGTCATGCACACCCAGAACCAGAAGCTGTACATGGCACGGCTGGCGGTGGAATGCGGCGTGCTGGGGCCGGACGAGATCATCATGGGGGCGGCGCCGGCCCCGTTCGGCTTCGGCATGTTCACCACCCACTACCTGCCGGTCCTGCTGGGGGCCCCCTGCGTGACCATGCCCCGGTTCACCGCCGAAGGCTGCCTGGAGCTGCTGGAGCGGGAGCGGGCCACCGTGTTCGTCTGCGTCAGCACCCAGTTCAAGATGCTGCTCGGGTCCCCGGACATGTTGCGGCGGGACCTGTCCAGCCTCCGGGTGATGTTCACCGGCGGGGAGATGATCCCCTACGAGGCCGCCCGGGACTTCGAGGACCGGACCGGGGCGACGGTGCTGAACTTCTACGGGTCGAACGAGAGCGGGTTCGCCACCGGCACCCGGACCACCGACCCCCGGGAGAAGCGGCTCCGGACCGCCGGGTCGCGGCTGGAGGGCATCGAGCTCCGCCTGTACGACAACCGCCGCGACGTGACCGACACCGGCCGGGGCCAGCCGGCCAGCCAGGGGCCGACCACCTGCCTGGGCTACGTCGGCGACCCGGAGGGCAACGCCGAGCTGTTCGTCGACGGCGACTTCATCCTGCATGCCGACATTGCCACCATCGACGACGACGGGTACCTGCAGATCGTCGGGCGCACCGCCGAGATCATCATCCGCGGCGGCAAGAACATCAGCGCCGCCGCCGTCGAGGACGCCGTCAGCCGGCACCCGGCGGTGCGCTTGGCCGCCGCCGTGCCGGCCCCCGACAAGCTGTTCGGCGAGCGGGTGTGCGTGTACGTCGAGCTGCACCCGGGCCAGCAGCTGGAGCTGGCGGAGCTGGTGGACCTGATGGCGTCGCAGGGGGCCTCCAAGGAGACCCTGCCCGAGCACCTGGTGGTGCTGGACTCGCTGCCCCGGTCGTCCGGCGGCAAGGTGGCCAAGGGCGCCCTCCGTCAGGACGCCGCCGAGCGGTTCGGCGGCTGAGGGAGCCACTGGTGCGTGCGCTCGCCGGCCGGGTGGCCGTGGTCACCGGGGCGGCCAGCGGCATCGGCAGTGCATTGGCGGCGCGGCTGGGCGCCGAGCAGACCCGGCTGGTGCTGGCCGACGTCGACGAGGTCGCCCTGCGGGCGACGGCCGATCGGCTGCGGGCGGGCGGCGCCGAGGTGCTGGCGGTGCCCACCGACGTGACCGACCCGGCCGCCGTCGACCGGCTGGCCTCGGCGGCCACCGAGCGGTTCGGCCAGGTGCACCTGCTGGTCAACAACGCCGGCGTCGGCGTCAAGGGCCCGGCCTGGGAGCTGTCCCTGGCCGACTGGGAGTGGGTCATGGGGGTCTGCTTCTGGGGCGTCGTCCACGGCATCCGCAGCTTCCTGCCGGCCATGGTGGCCCACGGCGACGAGGCCCATGTGGTCAACACCTCGTCCATGATGGGCCTCGGGGCCGCCGCCCTGGGCGGCCCGTACCAGGCGGCCAAGCAGGCGGTGACGGCCCTGTCCGAGACCCTGTACTTCGACCTCGGCGACCGGGCGCCCCAGGTCGGCGTCACCCTGCTCTGCCCCGGCTACGTGGCCACCCGCATCGGCGAAGGCGGTCGTAACCGGCCGGCCCGCTTCGGCGGCCCGCAGGTCCCCCCGGCGGTGGCCCAGCCCACGCCGGCGACCCCTACCCTCGACGGCCAACCAGCCCCCGGTGCCCAACCCGCATCGGCCCAACCCGGATCAGCGCGGCCGGTCCCGCCGGAGCAGATCGCCGACCTGGCGGTGGCCGCCGTCCTGGCCAACCGGTTCTACGCCCTGGCCGACTGGGACGTCTGGCGGCCGCTGGTGGCCGCCCGGTTCGACGCCATCGTGGACGGGGCGGCGGCGCCGGTGGCGGTCCGCCTTCCCTAATCAGGCCCCGAGGCCGGCCAGCGACTTCTCCGGCTCGGCCGCCGCCCCGCAGCCGGCCAGCCAACCGAAGGCCAGGGCCAGCCCGATGGTGCCGCCGGCCCCCCAATAGCCCTGGCCGGCCGGCGACGCCACGCAGTTGCCGGCGCCGTACAGGCCGGGGATGGGCCGGCCGTCGGCGTCGACGACCTGGGCGGCCGGGTTGGTGCGGGGACCGCCCTTCGTGTCCAGGGCGCCGGCCACCAGCAGGATGCAGTGGAAGGGGCCGTCGGCCGGGAACGGCCGCATGGTCGGGTTCGGCGACCGGTCCAGGTTGGGGAAGTTCCACTTCCGCGAGATCGGCAGGGTGCCGCGACCGAAGTCGTCGTCGACCCCCCGGCGGGCGAACCCGTTGAACCGGGCCACGGTGGCCTCCACGTTGGCGACGAAGCCGTCGGCCAGCCGGACCCCGCCGGTGGGCCCGGCCAGGTCGGCCAGCCGCCGGTCCACCCGCCCGGCCAACGCCGCCCAGTTGTCCGCCGAGATGACGTAGTCCACCGTCTCGCCCGGCGGCGGCACCGGGTACCGCATGGGGCTCGGGTCCCGGGCGGCCCGGTCGTCGTAGCAGTGCAGCAGCACCCGGTTGGGCTGCTCCCCGGTGGCCGGGTCGACGGCGAAGTGGACCTTGGTGCGCTCGTTGTACGGCGCCTTCTCGTCCACCACCCGCACCCCGTACCGGTTGACCTGCACCATGGCATCCCCGTACGGCACCCAGATGCCGTCCACCACCTCCGGGGTCCGCAGGGCCTGCTCCAGGGGGACCTGGTGCCACCAGGCGTTCTCCATGTTGCCCAGCGCCGCCCCCAGGCGGGCGCCGATCGGCACGAAGTCGCCGCGGCTGTGGGCCGTGGCGCAGCCGCCGTAGATGCGGCCCCGCAGGTACCGGTCGGCCAGGGCCCGGTTGTGGGTGAACCCGCCGGACCCGAACACCACGCCGCGCCGGGCCCGGACCAGCACCGTCCGGTGGCCGGCCCGGGCCTCCACCCCGACGACGGCCCCGGCGCCGTTGGCCAGCACGTCCACCACCCGGTGGCCGAGCCGCACTGTCGCCCCGAGGGCGGCGGCCCGGGCGAGGAGCCCGTCGATCAACGCCGGCCCGCCGGCCCCCTCGGCGGTGGTGCCCCGCTGGGCCACCCGGCGGCCGTAGGGGACGGCGTTGTCCTCCAGGTGGTAGTCCGGGGTGTCCCCGTCGTAGTGGGCCTCCATGGCCCCGACGGCCACCAGGTCGGCCAGGGCCTCCGCCCCCCGGTCGTAGAAGGCCGCCAGCAGGGCCAGGTCGGCGGCGTCCAGGCCGAGGTCGGTCCGGTCCGGGTCGTAGCGGTCCGGGTGGGCCCGGCGGGCCATGTACCGCAGGGCGGCCGCCCGGTCGTCGGCCACCCCGCGCTCGCGCATCAGGTGGTTGTTGGGGATCCAGGCCGTGCCGCCGGACTTGGCGGTGGTGCCGCCGGGCACCCCGGCCGACTCCAGCACGACCACCGACGCCCCCCGGCTGGCCGCGGCCACTGCGGCGGCCAGGCCGGCCGCGCCGGTGCCCACCACCACCACGTCCGCCACCGCGTCGAAGACGTCGTCGCTCACCGGCGGCTCACTCGGCGACGCCCAGGTCCCGGGCCCACGTCAGCGCCAACTTGGCCGACTCCCAGATGGAGGCGTGCACCACCGTGCCCAGGGCGTCGTCCGGCGACCCGAAGTTGATGCCTTCCTGCTGGGCCGCCTCGGCCCGCTCGGCCTGGTCGACCAGGTCCACCAGCTGCTGCCAGTAGGCGATCTCGTCGGGCTGGGGGGTGAACACGTCGTTGACCACCCCCACGTAGTCGGGGTTGGGCCCGACGAGCATGCCGCGGTACCCGATGTCCCGGAGCCGCCGGGCGAACTTCCGGACCCCCTCGGTGTCGGACCCGCTGCCCATCCACATGCCCGAGATCGGGTACGCCATGCCGGCCGCCCGGACGTCCACCAGCACCTTCTCCAGCACGTACAGGCTCTCGATGGCGTCGGGGGTCCACTTGTAGCCGAGGGCCTGGAAGTGGTCGCCGAACTCCGAGATCATGCCGCCCATGTACCGGACCCGGGGCGAGGCGGCGACCACTTCGTAGGCCAGCCGCACCGCCTGGGCCGACTCCAGCAGGGGGACGATGGTGAGGGTGCCCATGGGCAGCCCGGCCTGCACCTCCAACCCGGACAGCACGGCGTCGGCGCCGTGGATCGACTCGGGACCGGTGACCTTGGGCAGCAGGATGCCGCTCAGGTGCGGGCTGATGATGTCGGCGACGTCGGTCATGAGGTAGCCGGTCTGCACCCCGCGGACCCGGGCGAAGAAGGCCGTCTCCTGCGTCCCGTCGAGGCCGTCGAAGTACCGGCGGACCCGGGCCCGGCACTCCCGGCGGCGCGCCTCGGGGAACGGCACGCAGGCGTCCTCCAGGTCCAAGATGACGGCGTCGGCCCCGTAGGTGGTACTGCGCTCGATCTCCTCGTCGCTGAACGTGTTGGTGAACAGGAAGGTCCGCAGCGGCTTCACGTCGGCGGCGGTCGGTACGGTCGGTGC
>CAYVPF010000088.1:5556-10669 GCA_964453355.1 uncultured Acidimicrobiaceae bacterium
GCGGCCGTCCCGGCGCACGGCGGTGCCGGCCACCCAGACGTGCTCGACGCCGCGGCTCTCGCTGATCAGCCGGTCGGTGCCGCCGGGAAAGTCGTACCGGCGCTCGTTGGGCTGGGCGGCCACCCGGTCGGGATCGAAGGCCACGAGGTCGGCCCAGTACCCGGGCTGGATCCGGCCGCGCTCGGGCATCCCGAACACCTCGGCCGGCTGGCCGGTGAGCCGCCAGACGGCCCGCTCCAGGCTGAGGGCGCCCACGTCGCGGACCCAGTGGCCCAGCAGGTGGCTGGGGTAGCCGGCGTCACAGACCATGTCGACGTGGGCCCCGGCGTCGTGGGCGCCGAGCAACGTCCGCGGGTCCCGGACCAGCTGGCCCAGCTCCTCGGGGTCGTCGTTGCGGCTGACGAT
Organism: uncultured Acidimicrobiaceae bacterium; assembly: GCA_964453355.1. Lineage (GTDB taxonomy): Bacteria > Actinomycetota > Acidimicrobiia > Acidimicrobiales > RAAP-2 > DASZUK01. The sequence continues at coordinate 5,962 of CAYVPF010000088.1, forward strand.
CCGGAACCGGGTGCCCAGGTCCTCCTCCAGGGCCAGGTCCACCATGACGTCGAACGGGTGGGCCCCCCGCTCGGCGGCCAGGGCAGCCATGGTGCGGCCGCGCAGGCCGTCGTGGATCTCGGTCTCCTCGACGCTGATCCGGTCGTAGGCGCCCGGCCGGGCGGCCAGGACGTCCGGCTTCACCCGGGCCCGCCAGTCGGCGTCGGCGAACCGCCGGCGCTGCTCGTCGGGGTCGCGGCCGATCACCTCCGAGAAGGCCGGGACCTGGTTGAAGTAGTACGGGTTGCCCAGGCTCATCTGGAAGACGATCTCCCGGCAGCTGACCTGCGGCCAGAAGTCCGCCCCGACGGCGCTGGCTTCCTCCAGCAGCGCCATCGCCGCCCCCGGTCCGCCGAACAGCCCGGTCAACAGCGACCCCCAGGTCATCCGGACGCCGAGCTCACGGGACAGCCGGGCGGCGGCGTCGATGGCCATCAGCGGCCCGTAGGTCACCTCGGCGATGCCCCGGCCGCTGTCGGCCACGGTCCGTAACAGCTGCGCCATCTCGTCCACGCTGGCCAGCCGGCTGGGCACCGGCCGGCCGAAGGCCCCGACGTGGGTAGGGGCCTGGGACGACGACAGGCCCAGAGCCCCGGCCTCCAGGCCCTCGCGCACCACGGCGCGCATGTCGGCCAGCTCGCCGTCGGTGGCCGGCCGCGACGTGGCGGCGTCGGCCCCCATGACGAACAGCCGCACCATGCTGTGGGGGACCATCGTGGCCACGTTCAGCCGCTTCGGCCGGGCGTCCAGGACGTCCAGGTACTCCGGGTAGGACTCGAACGTCCAGTCGATGCCGGCCTCCAGCGCGGTGGCGTTCATGCCCTCCACGTGCTCCAGGGTCTCGATCACCACCGGCCGGTCACCGGGCCGGGCCGGGGCCACCCCGAAGCCTGTGTTCCCCATGACCACCGTGGTGACGCCGTGCCACGACGACGGCGTCAGGTCCGGGTCCCACAGCACCTGGGCGTCGAAGTGGGTGTGGATGTCCACGAACCCCGGCGCCAGCACCAGCCCGGCCAGGTCCACCTCGACGGCCTCAACGACTCCGCCGGCCCCGCCGATCGATGGCGGCGGCACCTCCCCGACGGCGGCGATCCGGCCGTCGACCACCTCCACGTCCACCGACCGGGACGGCCCACCCGTGCCGTCGACCACCCGGGCTCCCCGCAACACCAACCGTTCCATGGCTCCCCTTCCCCATCTCCGGCCGCCTTCAGCGGCCCGTGTACCGGCCCGTCGCCTCAGGCGGCGAGCGCTTCGTCGTCCAGGTGGTCCAGGACCTCCCACAACCGCCGGTGGACGGCGGGATCCCCGGCGGCCCACGCCGCGGCGCCGGCGTTGGCCCGCACCTGGTCCGGCCCGGTGGCGCCGGCGATGGCGGTGGACACTGCCGGCCGGGCCAGCAGGCCACCCAGGGCCAGTTGCAGCACCGACAGCCCGTGCTCGGCGGCAAACCGGTCCAGCCGGGCCACCCGGGCGAGGTTGTCGGCGGACAGCTCCGCCGGCCGGTCCGGCCGGTGCACCCGCCAGGGCACGGCGTTGTCGGTGAGCCGGGCCCCGGACGGCAGCGGCTCTCCCGGCCGGTACTTGCCGGTCAAGAGGCCGTTGGCCAGCGGGAAGTAGGCGATGAGCCCGAGCCCGAAATGCCGGCAGGCCGGCACCACCTCGGCTTCGACCGCCCGGTCCAACAGGTTGTACCGGTTCTGCGAGCTGGCGAACGGCGTCAGGCCGGACCGGACGGCGGTCCAGTGGGCGTCGGCCATCCGCCAGGCCGCCAGGTTGGAGCAGCCGGCGTAGCGGACCTTGCCCTCGTGCACCAGCTCGTCCAGGGCACCCAGGGTCTCCTCCAGCGGGGTGGCCCGGTCGGGGACGTGCTGCTGGAACAGGTCGACGTAGTCGGTGCCGAGCCGCCGCAGCGACGACTCGACGGCCCGGCGGACGTAGGACCGGGCGCCGCGGGCCTGCCAGGACGGCCCGAGCCGGCCGCCCAGGTCCAGGCCGAACTTGGTGGCCACCACCGCGTCGTCCCGGCGGCCCCGCAGGGCCCGGCCGAGCAGCACCTCCGAGTCGCCGTAGGCGTCGGCGGTGTCGAAGAAGGTGACCCCGCAGTCGAAGCTGGCGTCGACGATGGCGGTGGCCCCCGCCTGGTCCACCCGGGCGCTGAAGTTGTTGCAGCCGAGGCCCAGGGCGGAGACGACCAGGCCGGACCGGCCGAGCGTCCGGTACTCCATCAGTCGAACCGGTCCATCAGTCGAACCAGTCCCACTGCCACGGGATGATGGCCTGCAGCGGGGCGTCGAACACCACGCGCTCCGCCGTGCTGTCCGGCCCCTCCTCCGTCCCGACCCCGGCCGGGGACCGGAGGCGGTGCCAGACGGCCAGGGGGTCGTCGTCGACGAACAGCACGGTCATCCGCAGGCTGCCCTGGTCGGTGCCGGAGGCGTCGAAGGTGGTGCTGCCCTCCACCGGCGTCCAGGTGGGGTCGAGGGTGGTGCTGTCGCTGGAGAACGTCCAGGCGCCGGCCACCCCCGGATCGGCCAGCAGGGCGGGAATGGCCACCTGGTCGTGCCAGGCGAACCGCCGGGCGGCGGCCGGGCCGTGGGGGTCGGTCAGGCGGGACAGGGTGACCACGACGCCGCGGTTGGGCCGGAACGGCAGGGCGTCGGCGGACACCTTCACCCGCGGGCTGACGTAGCCCTGGACGGTCGAGAAGAACCCCATCAGCGGTCGGGTGGCCCACTCCCCCTCGGGCCGCCGGCCCCACTGGAAGGACCGCTCGGCCAGGTCCTGCCATTCGGCGATGCTGCGGTCGGCTGGTGTGGCGAACCAGTACAGGTTGACGTAGTGGACGCCGGCCACCCGGTTGTCGGCGACCCGACTGGCGGCCATACAGGCGGGGGGCCGGACCCACCGCTCGCCCCAGCGGACGCCGTCCAGCGCCAGGTTCTCGGGCCGGTGGTCGAGCTGGTGCCACTCGTTGTAGTCCCGGTGCCGGGCCGGGTCGGTGACGGCGGCGAACGAGAAGAAGACGCGGTGGGCCAACATGGCTACAGCTTGGCTCCGTCGCCGTCCCCTGGACCGGACGAGGCCGGGTCGACGAACAGGTCGTCACGTTCCCCCAAGAAGGCGTCCAGCATGGCCTTGCGGTCGGCCAGCTCGGTGCTGGCCCCGCTCATGACGATGCGGCCGTCCACCATCACGTAGCCGCGGGTGCAGTTCTTCAGGGCCAGGGCGGTGTTCTGCTCGACCACCAGCACGGCGGTGTGCTTGGCGATCTCGGTCAGGGCGGCGAACACGGTGGAGGCCACCACCGGCGCCAGGCCGAGCGACGGCTCGTCCAGGAGCAGCAGCCGGGGGGCGCCGACCAGGGCCCGGCCGATGGCCACCATCTGCTGCTCCCCGCCGGACAGCGCCCAGCCCTTCCGGCTCTTCAGCGGCTTCAGCAGCGGCATCAGCTCCAGGACGTCGTCCACCGAGTACCCGGACCGGCGCATCCGGGCGTGCCGACCGATCTGCAGGTTCTCCAGCACGCTCAGCGTGGGGAACACCCGTCGGCCCTCCGGGACGTGGACGATGCCCATCCGGACCACCCGCTCGGGGGCCAGCCCGCGGAGGGACCGGCCTTCGAACCGGATGTCGCCGCCCCACGGGCACAGCTGCGAGATGGCCCGCAGGCTGGACGTCTTGCCGGCCCCGTTGGGGCCCAGCAGGGTCACCAGCTCGCCGTCGCCGATCTCCCAACCGGCCCCACAGACGGCCTCGACCGGCCCGTAGCTGACCGTGAGGTCCGCCACGGTCAGCACGTCAGGCCGTCCCCAGGTAGGCGTTGATGACCTCGGGGTGGGCCCACACCTCGGCCGGTGGGCCCTCGGCGATCATCTGCCCGACCTGCAGCACCACCAGCCGGTCGCTCAAGCTGTCGACGAACGCCACCTTGTGGTCGACCAGGATCATCCCCAGGCCGGCCCGCCGCAGGGTCTGGAGGATCTGCCCCAGGGCGGCCGTCTCGGCGTCGTTCAGCCCGGCCGACGGCTCGTCCAGCAACAGGACGAACGGGCGTCCGACCATGCACCGGGCCAGCTCCAGCAGCCGCTGCTGGCCGTACGACAGCGAGTCGGCCGGTCGCTGGCCGAAGCCGGCCAGCCCCACCTCGGCCAGGGACTGCTCGGCGGCCGCCATCCGCCGGCGCTCGGACCGCCACATGGTCGGCCGGCGGAGGAAGGTGGCGGCCAGCCCGGTGCCCTCCCGGTCCTGGGACCCGAGCAGGACGTTCTCCACGCAGGACAGCTCCGTGAACACCTGCGGGGTCTGGAACGTCCGGCCGACCCCGGTCCGGCTCAGCTCGCTCAACCGCCGCCGGTCCATCACCTCCCCGCGGACCAGCACCTGCCCGAGGCTCGGCACCAGCCCGCAGGTGGCGTTGAGGAACGTGGACTTGCCGCTGCCGTTGGGCCCGACCAACCCCACCACCTCCCCGGCCCGGGACACCCCGAACCCCACCCCGGCCACCGCGGCGACCCCGCCGAAGTGCACCGAGATGTCCCGGCCTTCGAACAGCATGGCCCCCGGCCCGGCACCGGCACCGGCACCGGCACCGGCACCGGCCAGTCCGGCGGTCGGGCCGGTGCCCGGGTGGTCGGCCGCGGCGGCGGCGACCCCGCCGGCGACC
>CAYVPF010000089.1:0-10536 GCA_964453355.1 uncultured Acidimicrobiaceae bacterium
AACCTGTTGACGATGCCCCGGGCGGTCCGACCACTGAACGCCCGGGTCAGGGCCGTCCCTTCGCCGGCCGCCAGCGCCGCCTTGTGCACGTCGCTGGCCCCGCTCTCCGTGCTCCGGAGGAAGGCGGTGCCCAGCTGCACGGACGACGCACCGGCGGCCAGGGCGGCGGCCATGTCCTCGGCCGTCATCAACCCACCGGCGGCGGTGACCGGGAGGTCGACGGCGCCGAGGACCGACCGCAGCCGGGCCGACAGGACATCCTCAGGACCCGGGTCGTCGTCGCGGAAGGCCCCCTGGTGGCCGCCGGCCTCGGTGCCCTGCACGCACACCCCGTCGGCCCCGGCCGCCGCGGCCTCCCCGGCCTCGGCCGCCGACGTCACCGTGACCACCACCTGCGACCCGGCGTGCTGCAGCTCCCGCACCACCTCGGTCGGCGGGCAGCCGAAGGTGAAGCTGACCACGGCCACCGGGTCGGCCACCAGCGCCGCCACTTTGGCCGACCAGTCGTCGTCGTCCCACTCCGCCGGCCCCAGCGCCACCCCCAGCCCCTCCGCTTCGGGGCGGATCTCGTCCAGGTAGGCCGCCAACGCCGCCTCGTCCACCCGGTTGGGGGCCGGCACGAACACGTTGACGCCGAACGGGGCGCCCGTCAGCGAACGGGTCCGCCGAACGCCGGCCATCAGGTCCGCCGCCGTCTGGTACCCGGCCGGCAGGAACCCGAACCCGCCGCCGTCGCCGACCGCGGCGACCAGCTCCGGACGGCCCGGTCCGCCGGCCAGCGGCGACAGCACCAACGGCGTGCCGAACATGCCCGCACTGTACCGGGGCCGAAAGGGTGGACCATCGGGCCCGTTATCCCTACGACGTGTTGATGACCGGGGGGACGAGCAGTAGGGGGAGCAGGATGCGTCGGGCCGCCCGCGCCGCAGTGATCGGAACCGCCGTCGTGGTGTTCCTGACGGTGTCGCTGGTGGTCGGCTACGACCTGCACCACCGCCGGCCGCTGCCGGTGGTGAAGGAGCGCAGCATCCGGGCCACCGTCGGCGCCGTCCCGTGGGCCACCCCATCCGCGGGAGGCGCGGCCTCGGGAAGTGGGGCCTCGGCCAGCGGGGCCTCGGCCAGCGGGGCCTCGGCGGTCGATACCGCCGAAGCCGCCGGTGCCCAACCGCCGCCGGTGGCCGATGCCGCCACCCCGGGGGTGGCCCTGGCCGCCGGCGGGGTCGACCTGGGCAACCCCTCGGTGGTGGCCGGCGGCTCCGGGTTCTCCCTGTTCTCCACCCAGGCCACCCCGTTCCTGCACGTCCCGGTGGTGTCCGCCGCCGGCGGCGGGTCCTGGGGCACCGAGTCCGACGCCCTCCCGACCCTGCCGGCCTGGGCCGGCATCGGCGTGGTCACGGCTCCGGTGGCCCACCAGTTCGGCGACCAGTGGGTGCTGTACTTCACCGCCCCCGTCGCCGGCGGGGCCACCCGGTGCCTCGGCGACGCCGTCGCCGCTTCGGTCACGGGTCCGTACAGTGCGGCCTCCCAACCGCTGATCTGCCAGTCCACACTGGGCGGGTCGTCGGACCCCAGCGTGTTCTCCGACGGCACCACCAGCTACCTGCTGTGGCTGTCCGCCAACCACCAGGTGTGGTCGCAGCCGCTGTCCGCCGACGGCCAGGCCCTCACCGGGCAGCCCACCGCCATCTACCAGCCCGACCTCACCTGGCAGCAGGGCACCCTGTCGTCGCCGTCACTGCTGTCCTCCGGCGGCCGGTACTGGCTGGTGTACTCGGCCGGCGGCGGCTACACGGCCGCTTCCGACGCCATCGGCGCCGCCGCCTGCGCCGGACCGTCCGGACCGTGCACCGACCAGTCCGTGGCCCCGCTGCTCGCCAGCAACAGCCAGGGGATCGGGCCGGGCGACCCGTCGCTGTTCACCGCCAACGGCCAGGATTGGATGGTCTACAACCCGTCCTACTCGGCCGCCGGCACCACCCCGCGATCGGTCGACGCCGTCCGTCTCGGCTTCGGCCCCACCGGTCCCTACGTCGCCACATCCGGGCTGGCCGAGGCCCCGGCCCAGGTGGCCCCGGCGGCGGCCGCGGCCGCCGGCGGGCGGGTGACATCCACTTTGGCCACATCGGCCCTGGCCCCGACCCCGGCCGTCGTCACCGGCCCGGCGGCAACGGGCTCATCGGCCACCGGCCCATCGGCGACAAGCCCACTGGCCGCCGGCACAGCCGTCGGTGGCGCCGGGGTGACCGCGGTGGAAGCCGCCGTCAGCCAGTTGGGGGTGCCCTACGTCTGGGGCGGCGAGACCCCGGGCGGCGGCTTCGACTGCTCCGGCCTGGTGCAGTGGGCCTGGGCCCGGGCCGGGGTGGCCATTCCCCGGACCGCCGCCGCCCAGTACGCCGCCCTGCCGCACGTGCCCCTGGACGCCCTGCAGCCGGGCGACCTGCTCTTCTATTACAACCTCGACGGCGACAACACCGTGGACCACGTCGTCATGTACCTGGGCTCCGGGCCGGACGGCCGGAACACCATCATCCAGGCCCCACAGACCGGGCAGACCGTCTCGTACGCCCCGGTGTTCACCACCGGCCTCGTCGGCGCCGCCCGGCCGTAGCGCGGTCAGGCTCTCCGGGTCAGGGTTCGGAGTACGGCGCGGGCGTCGTCGGGCCGTCGGCCGGCGGCGTCCCCACCAGGGCCGCCCGTTGCGACGGCAGGCCGCCGTCGTCTTCCGCCATCTCGTCCATCCCGATCGGCCCCTCGGCCCTGCCGGCCAGGAATTGGCTGATGATGGGGTCGTCGGTGGTCGTCATCTCCTGCTTGCTGGCGAACCGGACCAGGTTGGACCGGAACAGCACCCCCATGTAGTCGGCCGTCCGCATCACCGACTCGATGTTGTGGGTGATGATGAAGAAGGTGGCCCCGGTCTCCCGCTGGACGGTCAGCACCAGGTCGTCCAGGTAGGCCACCCGCACCGGGTCGAGGCCGGAGTCCGGCTCGTCGAACAGCACGATCTCCGGCTCGGTCACCATGGCCCGGGCCAGGCCGGCCCGCTTCTTCATCCCCCCGGACACCTCCCCGGGCAGCTTCTTCAGGTGGTCCATCAGCCCGACCAGCTCGGCGTTGCGGTGCACGATCTCCCGGATCTCCCGCTCGTTCTTGCGGCTGTGCTCCCGCAGCGGGAAGGCGATGTTGTCGTAGAGGTTCATCGACCCGAACAGGGCCCCGTCCTGGAACAGCACGCCGAACTTCTTCCGGACCTCGTACAGCCGCCGCTCCCGCAGCCCCACGATCTGGTCCCCGTCCACCCAGATCTCTCCCCGGTCCGGCACCAGCAGGCCCAGGATGTTCTTCAACAGCACCGACTTCCCGGTGCCCGACGGCCCCATGATGGCGGTGATCTTGCCCTTGGGCACGTCGAAGGTGATGTCCTCCAGCACCGTGTGGGACCCGAACGTCTTGGTCACCCCGCGCAGCGAGATGATCGGCTCCCCCGGGGCCACCCACTCCCTCGGCGGTGCGTCCGCCATCGTCCGGTCCATGGTGATGGGAACGGTACCCACGACCCCGGCACACGGAAACGGCTGTGAACGGGGCGGAAACGGGTGTGAACCGTGAGGAAGGTTGGGTATCTGCGTTCCACCACGTGCGGGGGGTTCGAGCAGGGGGACGGGGTCATGGCCGAGGAGCGCAGTGCAGTGGGTCCGGAACCCACCCGCGTCCTTCCGTCGACCAACGCCCGGGAAGCCGCCGGTCGGGGAGTGGGGACCCGGGAGGCCGTCGGGTCCCGGCGGCCAGACGGCAAGATCATGGTCGGCATCCGGGAGACCGGCCGCATGTTCGCCATGGCCCTGGAGTCGCTGCGGCAGCTGTTGGTCAAGGGCCTGCCGGTCACCGAGTTCTTCGACCAGTGCTGGTTCCTGGCCCGGGTCACCACCCTGCCGCTCATCTTGGTGTCCATCCCCTTCGGCATGGTCATCGCCCTGGAGGTCGGGTCGCTGCTGGACCAGATCGGGGCCCAGTCCCAGCTGGGGGCGGCCATGGTGCTGGCGGTGGTCCGCGAGCAGGCCCCGGTGGCCACCGCCCTCCTGATCGCCGGTGCCGGCGGTTCCGCCATGTGCGCCGACCTGGGCTCCCGGCGGATCAGGACAGAGATCTCCGCCATGGAGGTCATGGGCGTCAACCCGCTCCACCGGCTGGTGCTGCCCCGCCTGCTGGCCGCCACGTTGGTGGCCTTCCTGCTGGACGCCGTGGTCAGCGTCGCCGGCATCGCCGGTGGCCTGTTCTTCGGGGTCCACGCCGTCCACGTCACCGAGAGCAGCTTCTTCGCCACCTTCTCCGAGCTCAGCCAGATGGCCGACCTGGGCATCGCCCTGTTCAAGGCCGCCGTCTTCGGCTTCCTGGCCGCCATGGTGGCCTGCTACAAGGGCATGTACGCCAAGGGCGGCCCCAAAGGGGTCGGTGACGCCGTCAACCAGGCCGTGGTGATCACCTTCATCCTGGCCTTCTTCGTCAACTTCGTGTTGACCATCTTCTACTTCAACTTCATCCCCCAGAAGGGCATCTGAGTGGCGACCCTCACCGAGGCCCCGCTGTCGCTCCTGGACGACCTGTACGCCCAGATCCGCTTCTACGGCCGCATCCTCCGGTCCATGCCCAAGGCCTTGCGGTACCCGAAGGAGATCGGGGTGCTGATCTCCGACATCGCCATCGGCCCCGGCGCCCTGGTGATCGGCGGCGGCATGTTCTTCGTGGTGATGAGCATCGCCTTCTTCACCGGCACCGAGGTCGGCCTGGAGGGGTTCACCGGCCTGTCCCAGATCGGGGCCGAGGCGTTCACCGGGGTCATCTCCTCCCTGGCCAACACCCGGGAGATCACCCCGCTGGTGGCCGGGGTCGCCCTGGCCGCCCAGGTCGGCGCCGGCTTCACCGCCCAGCTGGGGGCCATGCGGATCTCCGAGGAGATCGACGCCCTGGAGGTCATGGGGGTCAACAGCATCGTGTACCTGGTGGCCACCCGCGTCTGGGCCGCCCTGATCGCCATGATCCCCCTGTACCTGGCCGCCCTGTTCGCCAGCTACCTGGCCACCGAGCTGATCGTCACCAAGTTCTTCGGCCTGTCCACCGGCACCTACCAGCACTACTTCCAGCTGTTCCTGCCGCCCATCGACGTCCTGTACTCGTTCCTGAAGGCCATGGTCTTCGCCGTCGCCGTCACCCTCATCCACTGCTACTACGGCTACAACGCCACCGGCGGTCCGGCCGGGGTGGGGGTGGCCGCCGGCCGGGCCATCCGCCTGTCCATCATCGTGGTGGTCCTCCTCAACCTGCTGCTGTCCCTGGTGCTGTTCGGGGGCGTCAACTTCACCGCTCGGCTGGTCGGATGAGCCGGGGGCTGTGCCGATGAGCCGCGGGCTGCGGGCGCTGGTGGCGGTGGTGGTGCTGGCGGTCGCCGCCGCCGGGGCGGTGGTCGCCGTGCGGGCGGCCAACGGCGACTACTCCGGCGCCTACCAGCTGACCGGGTACTTCCCCCGGGCCGGCGAGGGGCTGGCCCCGGGCTCCGAGGTGGTGTTCCGGGGCGTCCAGGTCGGCCGGGTGTCCACCATCTCGCTGTCCGGCACCCGGGCCAAGGTGACCCTGCTGGTGCAGCCCGACTTCCAGGTGCCGGCGGCCACCAAGGCCACCATCGAGCCGGTGAACCTGTTCGGGGCCGAGCAGGTGTCGTTGACATCCCCGGACCACAACGCCGACACCGGCCCCTACCTCACCGCCGGCGGCACCCTGGCCCGCACGGCCTCCTCCGACGAGCTCGGCGACCTGTTCGCCGCCGCCACCCCGCTGCTCAACCGGGTCAACACCGTCAACCTGGCCAACGTCATCAATGAGCTGGCCCAGGCCTCCTCCGGCGAAGGCCCCCGGATCGCCCGGTCCATCAGCGCCGGCGCCAGCCTGGCCGGCTACCTCAACGACACCCTGGCCGCCCAGCTGCGGGCCCTCGACTCCTTCGCCGGGTTCACCGCCGCCGTCGCCGGCGACGGCCCGGCCATCAACGGGCTGGCCCAGCAGGAGAACGTGGCCCTGCCGGCCTTCAACAAGGAAGCCGCCGACTACCGGTCGCTGCTGGCCAATCTCAACTCGTTCTCGGCCGAGCTGGCCAAGCTGCTGACCGACTACCACCCCGACATCGCCACCCTGCTGACCGACGGCGACAACGTCGCCCGGGTGCTCACCGCCCAGCAGACAGAGATCGGCCAGGTGGTCCAAGGGGCGTACCAGTACGCCTACAAGATCGGCAAGGGCGGCAGCGAGGACACCCTGCCGGACGGCAGCAAGTTCGCCTACTTCAACACCTTCGTCATGTTCACAGACGTCAACACGCTGGTCTGCGATCTGCTGGCCCCGGCCCAGTCCGGACTGTCGTTCCTGGAGCCGGTCCAACAAGCCCTCGTCGGGGCCGGCTCCTCCTTCAACTGCCAGTCCCAGCTGACCGCCTTCAACGCCGCCCAGACCACAGATGCGACCACCGCCACGCCGGCGGCCACCCCGACCGCCACGCCGGCGACCACGCCGACGACGGCGCCGACCTCCGCCGCCAGCAAGGCGGCGCAGACACTGGCCAACCAGGCCTACGGGTTGCTGGGGCAGCCGTCCACGTCCACCGGCCAGTCCCTCGGCGGGTACGTCAGCTCGCTGCTGGGGGGTGGGCTGTGACCTTCCTCCGCCGGCTGCCGTCGTCGGCGTTCAAGTTCGTCGTCTTCGCCGTCGTCTGCGTCGTCCTGCTGGTGCTGCTCGCCGTCCGCATCGGCAACCTGTCGCTGTTCACCTCCCACCACACCGTCCAGGCCCAGCTGGCCGACGTCACCGGCCTGACCAGTGGCGACGCCGTGGACATCGCCGGCGTCCCGGTCGGCCAGGTCAGCGGCATCGCCGTCCAGCGCGGCCACGCCCTCGTGACCATGAGCCTGAACACCAACGTGGTGCTGCACCGGGCCACCGACGTGGGGCTGCGGTGGAAGAACGTCATCGGCCAGAAGGTCGTGTACCTGTACCCGGAGAAGCAGGGCCCCCTCCTGGCTCCCGGCGCCACCATCCCGCTCAGTCACGACGTCTCCGACGCCAGCGTCGACGCCTTCTTGAACTCCCTCGGTCCGTTCCTCTCCGCCATCAACCCCACCGAGGCCGACCAGTTCGTGGAGAACGTCTCCGGGGCCCTGGAGGGGGACACCGCCGAGATCGACCAGCTGATCGACAACGGCGCCACCGTGTCCCACACCGTCGGGGACCTCGACACCCAGGTGGGCCAGGTCATCACCAGCCTGGACCAGGTGCTCACCGCCATCGCCTCCCGGAGCGGCGACGTCACCTCGCTGGTGTCCAACCTCGACACCGTTGCCCAGTCGCTGTCGTCCCACAACCAGCTGCTCGACGACGTCGTCGGCAACCTCTCCCAGGTGGCCGGCGACGTGGCCAACCTGGTCGGCCAGAACCGGTCCACCCTCGACGGCACCATCGACAACCTGAAGACAGTCACCCAGAACCTGGTGGCCAACCAGCAGAACCTGGCCAAGAGCCTGGCCACCCTCGGCACAGGGCTGGCCCCGTACGTCGAGATCTCCTCATACGGCCAGTGGTTCCAGATCCAGACCGTCTACACCTGCCTGGCCAACCAGACCGTCTGCACCTACGGCGACACCGGGTCGGCCCCGGCCGGCTCCGGCCCCGGCGGCGGGTCCCCGCTGCCGGCCCCGCTGACAGCCGCCAACGGCGCCACACCGAGCTCCAGCATCTCGTCCATCCTCGGCGCCGTCGCCGGCGGCGCCGGTTCCGGCGGGGCAGCCGGCGGCACCACCGCCAGTACCGGCACCACCGGCGGTACGGGGGGTGCCGGATGAAGGCCTTCACCGAGCGCAACCCGAAGGCCATCGGCGCCCTGGCCCTGGCCGTGATGGCCGTCATCGTGCTGGGGGTCCTCTTCTTGAACCGGAGCGTGTTCCAGTCGGGCTACCCGGTGTCGGCCCGGTTCGCCAACGCCGCCGGCATCGGCAAGGGCACCGACGTGCTCCTCGCCGGGGTGGACGTGGGCACCGTCAGCTCGGTCACCATCCAGGGCAACGCCATTGACGCCGGCCTGACCATCAACGACGGTGTGGTGCTGCCCCGGCACACCACCGCCGCCGTCCAGGTGGAGACCTTGCTCGGGGTGGTGGACGTCAGCCTGGACCCGGTGAGCGGCTGGTCGGCCCCGCTGCGGTCGGGGGCCGTCATCACCGACACGTCGGTGCCGACCGAGTTCTACCAACTGCGCAACACCGCCGGCCGGTTGCTGGACAAGACCGACGCCCAGGCCTTCAACAGCGTGGTGTCCTCCCTGGCCGCCATCACCAAAGGCAAGCAAAAGCAGGTGGCCGAGATCATCGACGGCCTGGGCAAGCTGACGGCCACCGTCAACAACCGCAGCAGCCAGGTCAGCCAGCTGATCGACTCGGCCAACACCGTGTCGTCGGCCCTGGCCACAAAGGACCAACAGCTGGCCTCGGTGATCGACAACCTGAACACCGTCGCCTCCGGGCTCTCTGCCAACAGCGGCAACCTCGCCAGTCTCATCGACAACGTCGACGCCATGGCCAGCCAGACCAACAGCCTGGTCAGCCAGGACCGGCCGCAGCTGACAGCGCTGCTGAAGAACCTGCACACCACCTTGGGGGTGGTGGGCCAGCACCAGGACGACCTGGCCCAGGCCGTGTCCTACCTCGGGGCCGCCCTGAAGGGGTTCGCCTCCGTCGGGTACTCCGGCGCCACAGACACCCCCAACTCCTGGGCCAACATCTACGCCAACACCGCCACCGTCACCAACGCCTACTCCGTGCTCGGTCCCTGCGGCGTCTTCGACCAGGTCCTCGACGACACCCTCGGTCCCACACCGCTGGCCTGCACAGCCCAGACCGGCCCGTTGCCGGGCACCACACCGTCCAACATCGCCCCCGGCTCCGGCACCACGACGACGGTCGCGGCCGGCGGGACGGCCACCTCGGGCGCCGCCAACCCGGCCAGCACCGGATCGTCTGGCACCGGATCGACTAGTACCGGATCGTCTGGCCCCGGATCGGCCACAGGGCCCAACAGCGGCATCGGCGGCTTGGCCCAGCTCCTGGATCCGTTGACCGGAGGGGGGAAGTAGTGGCCACCGTCACCCCCGAGCGGCCGGCGACGCCGGACGGGCCTCCGCAGCCGCAGCCGCCGAAGAAGCCGCCGGTCCGGAGGCTGGCCGGCGGCGGCCGGGCCGTCCGCCGCGGCTTCGCCTCGGCCGGAGGGTTCGCCCGCGGCCACCGGTTGCTGCGGTGGGTCCTGGCCGCCGCCGTCCTGGCCGCCGGGACGCTGGTGGCGGTCGACGTGTCGTCGGCGTCGGCGACCTACCCGATGTCGGCGGTGTTCGCCAAGGCCCCGGGACTGTTCCCGGGGGCCTCCGTCGAAGTCCTGGGGGTGCCGGTGGGCACGGTGACGTCGGTCAGCAACGTCGGCGACCGGGTGGTCGTCGGCATGCACGTCAACGCCGCCCAGCCGGTACCGGCCGGGGCCCGGGCGACGCTGGTGGAGCCCGAGCTGCTGGGTGAGCCGGACATCGAATTGGACCCCGGGTACACCACCGGCCCGGTCCTGGCGGCCGGCACCACCATCCCCGAATCCCGGACCACCGAGCCGGTGTCCACCGAGCAGCTGCTGAAGGCCCTGCAGCGCACCTTGAACGCCATCAACCCCCACGCCGTCGGCGACCTGATCACCAACCTGGCCCAGGACCTGAACGGGCAGGGGAAGAACCTGAACCAGCTCATCGCCAATGCCGCCGGCACGATCCAGCTGCTGGCCGACAAGGGCGACGACCTCGGCCAGCTGAACGGGTCTTTAGCCCAGCTGACCGGCACCCTGGACTCTCGCACCTCGGCGATCACCCAACTGATCACCGACTACGACACCGTCTCGGGGGTGGTGGCCCAGCACAGCACCCAGTTGGGGGACGCCGTCACCCAGCTGTCGTCGGCCAGCACACAGCTGGTCCAGCTGCTCACCCCCAACCTCTCGTCCCTGGAGCAGGACGTCGGCACCCTCACCACCGCCGGCCGCACCGTGGACCGCAACCTGGCCAACGTCGACCAGGTCTTCACCTCGGCCACAGCCCTCTTCGCCGCGGCCGAGCGGGCGTACACACCCACCTACAACTGGCTGAACCTGAACCTGCAGCTGCCCGCCGGGGTCACCGGGGCCTACCTTGCCGGGCTGGTCCGCGACCGGCTGGCCGGCGTCTGCCGGCGGATCACCGCCAACCACGCCTCCGGGCTGTCGGCGACGCAGCTGGCCACCTTGGCCCAGTGCGGCAATCCCAGCTCCGGGTTCTTCGACCCCCTCGTCAACCAGATCCCCACCATCTTGAACGACATCTCCGAGGGCAAGACGCCGACACTGGCCAGCCCGGCGTCCATGCTGCAGCAGGGCCTCGCCGAGATCCCCGGCCTCTCCCAGGCGGCCGGGACCTCGACCAGTACCACCACT
>CAYVPF010000090.1:0-10523 GCA_964453355.1 uncultured Acidimicrobiaceae bacterium
CCTCGACCACACCTACCAGCTCAACGTGGGCGGGAACATGGACTTCCTCAACATGCTCGAGCGGGAGCGCCTCGAGTCCAAGAAGGTGTCCAAGACCCAGGCCGTGACCAGCCAGATCGAGCACACCCCACTGCCGGCCGACGACGTCCACATCGGCCCGTCCGACCACGTGCCGTGGCTGAAGGACCGCAAGTGGGCCTACATCCGCATGGAGGGCCGCAACTTCGGCGACGTCCCCTTGAACCTGGAGCTGAAGCTGGAGGTCTGGGACTCCCCCAACTCGGCCGGGGTCATCATCGACGCCGTCCGCTGCGCCAAGCTGGCCCTCGACCGGGGCATCGGCGGCCCCCTGCTGGGCCCGTCGTCGTACTTCATGAAGTCCCCGCCGGTGCAGTACCACGACGACGAGGCCCAGCGCCTGGTCGAGGCGTTCGCCGCCGGCGACCCCGGTCCGTCCTGGCCCGACGACTGACCGGGCGCCGGGCCGCGCCCGGCACCCACCCTCCGCCCGCTGGCGCCACGACGCGGCGGGCGTCGCGCTACGACGTCGTGGTCGTGGTCGTGGTCGCCGTTGTCGGGCAGGACTGCCCGAACCCCGAGAGGACCGCCGTCGGCACCTGGGTCGACGGGGACCCCCCGGGGCACCCGACCTCCGCGGAACCGAAAGCCACCACCGACCAGGTGCCGTTGACCAGGTGGAGGAAGCCGTAGCCCCCCTGGAATGTCGCCTTGGTGGCTGTGGTCGGGCCCACCGAGAAGATGGCCCATGTCGGCTGGACGGTCGACACCGTCAGCTTGCTGATCTGATACGACGACTGCGGCACCCCCTGGGACGTCTGGAACGCCACCACCGCGGCCGTGAGGGCCGATTGCGGGGTCGTCGTCGTGGTCGTGGCCGGCGGAGCCGTGGTGGACGTGGTTGTGGCCGGCGGGCAGGAGAGGCCGAACTCGGACTGCACCGCCGTCGGCACCACGGCGTTCCCCGTCGCCCCAGGCGGGCAGCCCACCTCGGCCGAGCCGGAGGCCACGACCTTCCAGGAACCACCCGTTTCCTCGGCGAAACCGTAGAAGCTCTGGAAGTCGGCCTGGTGGGCCTTGGCCGCGCCGACGAAGAAGTACGCCCACGTCGGGTCCACCGAGGACACCTCGGCCTTGGTGATCACGTACTTGAACGACTGCACCCCCTGGCCGGTGAGAAAGCCCGTCACCGCGGCCTTCACCGCGGCGACTGTGCCGGACGCCGCGGTGGTCGTCGTGGTGGACGGCGTCGTCCCCGAGCTGCAGGCGGCCAGCAGCACCCCGGCCAGGACCAGGCCCGCCACCAGGGCAGCCGGTCGCCGGCCTCGAACCGTCGTCATCTCGCCGCCTCCCGCTCCGCCCACCACCGGTCCAGGCGGCGGCCGGCCTCTTCCTCCCCCAACGGCCCTTCTTCCAGCCGCAGGTCCATCAGAAAGGCCAGCGCCTCCCCGACCTGCCGCCCCGGCGTCAGGTCCAGCCGGGCCATGACCTGCGTCCCGTCGAGGTCCGGCCGGATGGCGTCCAGCTCCTCCAGCTCGCGCAGTTCGGCGATCCGACGCTCCAGCTCGTCCATCCGCCGGCCGAGGGCCCGGGCCTTGGCCTCGTTCCGGGTGGTGCAGTCGCACCGGGTCAGCTCGTTCAGCTGCTCCAGCAGCGGGCCGGCGTCGCGCACGTAGCGGCGGACGGCCTTGTCGGTCCAGCCCAGCCGGTAGGTGTGGAACCGCAGGTGCAGCTCCACCAACCGGACCACCGTGTCCAGGTCGTCCTTCGAGTACCGCAAGGCCTCCATCCGCTGCCGGGTCATCCGGGCGCCGACCACCTCGTGGTGGTGGAAGGTGACCCCGCCGTCGGCGTACGCCCGGGTCCGCGGCTTGCCGACGTCGTGGAACAGGGCGGCCAGCCGCAGCAGCCGGTCCGGGGCGGCCTGGCCGGCGGACGTCTTGTCCACCACCGCCAGGGTGTGCGCCAGCACGTCCTTGTGCCGGTGGATCGGGTCCTGCTCCAAGGCCAACCCGGGCAGCTCGGGCAGGAACTCACCGGCCAGGCCGGTGTCCACCACGAACCACAGCGCCAGCGACGGCACCGGGACCACCATCATCTTGTCCAGCTCGTCCCGGATGCGCTCGGCCGACACGATGGCCAGCCGGCCGTGGCCGGTGCGGACGGCCTCCACCAGCCGGTCCTCCGGCTTCAGGCCGTACCGGGCGGCGAACCGGGCCGCCCGCAGCATCCGCAGGGGGTCGTCCTCGAACGACACCTCCGGGTCCAGCGGCGTCCGCAGCGTCCCGGCCGCCAGGTCGCCCAGGCCGTCGAACGGGTCCACCAGGGACATGTCCGGCAGCTTCAGCGCCATGGCGTTGACGGTGAAGTCCCGCCGGGACAAGTCGGCGTCGATGTCATCGCCGAAGACCACGTCGGGCTTCCGGGAGTCCGGGCGGTAGGCCTCGGCCCGGTGGGTGGTGATCTCGTAGGTCCGACCGCGGTGGCGACAGCCGATGGTGCCGAACCGCTTGCCCTGCGTCCACACCGCGTCGGCCCAGCCGGCCACGATCCGCTCCACGTCGTCCGGCCGGGCCTCGGTGGTCAGGTCGTAGTCGCCCTCTTTGTCCGCCGCCCCGCCCGCCGACGCCAGCAGGGCGTCGCGCACCGATCCACCCACCAGGTACAGCGACCAGCCGGCCCGATCGAACCGGTCGGCCAGGTCCGCGGTGGCCGCCACCAGGGGGCGGAACCGTTCGGGAACGCTCGGAGGCACCTGTTCACGGTAATCCGCGCCGGTGCCGTCGCCAGCCATGGCGCCCGCCGTGGCGTCGCACTGCCCGGGGTCGGTCGTCGTCACCGATTAGCGTTGCCGGGTGTCCTTGCGGTGCGTCCGGTCCATCGCACCGGCGGTGCTCGCCTTCTTTTTCGGCGCGTCGCTGGTCGTCGGCCTGCCGGGGTCGGCGATCGCGGCCGGTCCGGCTGGCGCGGCCACGGCGGCCGGCGGGTCGCTCCTGACCCTGCTCGGACAGACAGCGACGGTCCAGCCGCCGGCCAGCGGGCCGGCCACGTTCACCCTGGACCTCGGCATCGGCCGGGCCGCCCCCACCGGGGTTGACGTTGGACTCACCCTCTATAAGGCCCTGACAAGCCCGTCTCGTTTCCAAGCGAGCCTCAACAACGCGTCGCCGGGCAGCCCGCTCACACACGTCGACCCGGTGCCGGTCACCGGCCTACCAGCCGGCGACCACGGCGGGGTGGCCCTGGCCATGGACGTCGTGCCTTCCGACCCCGGGGCCGCCGGGGCGCCGGCCGGGACCCCGGTCCTGGACCTGCGGTGCACATCGACCACGCGCACATGCACAGGCGTGTACCCGGTGGTGGTGGCCCTCTACGCCCCGGGCCAGACCGGGTCACCCCTGGCCCGGATCACCACCTACCTGACCTACGTGCAGGACAAGAGCACAGCCGCCGCCGCCCTCCGCTTCGCCTGGGTGGTGCCGGTCACCGATCGGGTCGCCATCAAGGAAGGGGCCACGGACCCGGCCACCGCCGTGGTCCCGCCGTCCAAGTCCACCACCGCCACCCTGGCCGGACTGGTCACCTCCCTCGGCCAGTACCCCCAGGTCCCCGTCACCCTGGAGGCGTCGCCGCAGACCCTGCAGGCCCTGGCGGCCGCCGGCCGCACCGGCAAACAGGCGGTCGAGGGGATCAGGAACATGGCCAGCGACGACCCGTCCAACCGGCAGGTGCCGCCACAGTCGTACGTGCCCATCGACCTGGGGGCGTTCGCCGCCGCCGGGGAGGCCGGCGAGATCACAGGCCAGATGACCCAGGGGGCCGCCGTGCTGCACGCCCTCGACGTCCCGGTAGGCACCGCTTCTCGGACCTGGGTGGCCACCGGGACGGTCGGCAACGCCCTCGGCGCCGGCCTGGCGGACAAGCCGGTGGCCGCCAACCAGGTGGTGGTGCCCGACGACCAGCTCAGCTCGGACACGTCCGGCACAGGCGACGAGACCTGGTCGTCCACCTTCCAGCTGGCCTTCACCGACGGCAGCCAGCCCGTCACGGCGGCGGCGGCCGACACCGAGCTGGCCACCCACTTCACCGCCGACCCGAAGGACCCGGTCCTGGCGGCCACCCAGCTGCTGGCCGATCTGGCCATGATCCACTTCGAGGAGCCGTTCACAACCACACCCGGCCACCGCGGGGTGGTGGCCGTGCCGCCGGCCAACTGGGTCCCCAACCGGGCATTCGACGACGCCCTCCTCGCCGGGCTGGCCACAAACCCCATTGTCATCCCCGAGACCCTCGACGGCTTCTTCGCCTCCGTCCACGAGGCCGGGACCCGCCACCTCCAGACGTCCGGCTCCGGACCGACCCTGTCCCGGGGCCTGGCCCACCAGATCAGCACCGCCCGGCTCCGCCTGACCGGGTTCGACACAGCCGTCAAACCCCGCACCACCCCGGTCCTCACCCAGCTTGACCAGCTCCTGCTCAGCGCCGAGGCGGCCAACCTGTCGTCGTCGCGACAGTCGGCCGGGGTGGCCACCTTCAGCCGTTCCCTCAATGCCCAGCTGGCCCAGATCACCTTTTCCACCACCCGGAGCGTCACCCTGACGGCCCGCACCGGGTCCATCCCCATCACCATCGTCTCCTCCGCTCCGTACACCGTCGTCGGCCGGCTGTCGGTGAGCAGCGAGAAATTCCAGTTCCCCCAGGGATCGACCCAGAAGGTGACGATCGACCACCCCACCACCCCGGCGCGGGTCCAGGTGGAGGCCCGCAGTTCCGGTGACCTGCCGATCCAGGCTCAGCTGGACACCGCCGACGGCGACCTGGTGATCGCCGAGGGCCAGTTCAGCGTCCGGTCCACCGCCACCTCGCTCGTCGGGGTCGTGCTCACCGCCGTCGCCCTGGCCGTGCTGCTGGCCTGGTGGGCCCGGACCTGGATGGCCGGCCGACGTCGCCGGCGGCAGGCCGCCAGGCGGGGCTCAGGGGGGTGACCGCCGCGACCGAGGTGCCGGGAGGCGGAACGGGCCGGGCCGGAGGTGGCTCAGCCGAAGGTGGCTCGACCGGCGGTGGTGGCTTGCGGCGGGCCACCATGTGGATGGCCGCCGGTACCGCCATGTCCCGGCTCACCGGGGTCCTCCGGGTGCTGGCCCTGGCGGTTGCCCTGGGCGCCCACCACCTGGCCACAAGCTACAACCTGGCCAATACCACCCCCAACATGCTCTACGACATCGTCCTCGGCGGTGTCCTGTCGGCGACCTTCATCCCGGTCTTCGTCGACCGGCTGGCCACCCGGAGCGAACGGGAGGCCTGGCGGGCCATCTCGGCGGTGATCAGCCTCTCGGTCGTGACCCTGCTGGTCATGACCCTGCTGTTCTTCTTGCTGGCCCCGCAGGTCATCGACGCCTTCACCGCCCTCGACCACACCCACTCGACCGCCCAGGCCGCCGGGTTGGTCCAGGAGAAGGCCGTGGGCACCAGCCTGCTCCGGTGGTTCGTCCCCCAGGTGGCCCTCTACGGGTTGATCGCCCTGGCCACGGCCCTCTTGAACACCCGGCGGCGGTTCGTCGCCCCCATGTGGGTCCCCATCGCCAACAACGTGGTCTGCATCGCCGTCCTGCTGTGGTTCCACCACCTGGTGCCGGACTTCCCCTCCCTCGGCGGCGTCGACGCCCACTCCGGCCAACTGGTGCTGCTCGGACTGGGCACCACCCTGGGGGTGGCCCTGCAAGCCGTCCTGCTGCTGCCCAGCCTCGGCGCCGCCCGGCTGTCCCGGCTGCGCTGGCGGTGGGACCCCCGCCACGAGGCCGTCCGCACCATCGTGCGCCTGGGCAGCTGGACCTTCGGCTTCGTCCTGGCCAACCAGATCGCCCTGTTCGTCGTCCTGGCCCTGGCCGTCGGGGCTCCCGGCAGCGACCCCGTCTCCGCCTACACCTACGCCTACACGTTCATGCAGATGCCCTACGCCGTGGTCGCCGTGTCGGTGATGAGCGCCGTCACCCCCGACCTGGCGGAGCAATGGACCCTGCGGGACACCGTGGCCTTCCGCCGGCGGCTGGCCGGCGGCCTCCGCGCCGTCCTCGCCATCATCCTGCCGGCCTCCATGGGGATGTTCCTCCTGGCCAAGCCGGCCGTGGCCCTCCTGCTCGGCCATGGGGCCACCACGGTGGCCGACACCGAGACCACCGGGGCCGCCCTGGCCATGTTCGCCCTCGGCCTCCCCGGGTTCTGCACCTTCTTGTACGTCGTCCGGGTCCTCCAATCCATGCAGCGGACCCGGATCGCCTTCTGGCTGTACCTGGTCGAGAACGCCGTCAACATCGTCCTGGCCGTGCTCCTGGTGCACCCACTCGGTGTACGCGGGCTGGCCCTCTCCCTGTCCGTCGCCTACACCGTCGGCGCCGTCGCCGGCGTCCTGCTGCTGCGGCGGTGGCTGGGCAACCTCGGCGGGGCCCGCACCTGGCGTCCGCTCCGGCGGGTGGTGCTGGCCACGGTGGTGATGGGCGTCGTGGTCCTCGTGGTCTCCAACCTGTCCGGCGTCGACCACGGCTTCGGCCTGCTGCTCCGCGTGGTCGCCGCCATCGCCGCCGGCGGCCTCGCCTACTGGGCCACCGTCGCCGTCCTGGGCGGCCGTCGCCGGGGACGACCCCGTCCGGGTGGCGGTGGCGGTGGCGGGGGAGGCATTGGCGGTGGTGGGGGTGGCGACCGCCGGACGCCGGTGGCCTCGTCACGGCGTCCCCGGCCGGCCCCGCCCTCGCCGGTGGCACCCCGGAGGCCGTCCCTCGGCCACGTCCGCCCGCTCCGGCCGCCGGCCCCCGGTGGACCGGAAACCCCCGGCACCAGCCCGGCAGGGTAGGTTCTCGGCGACCTTCGAGAAGACTGAGGAGTGCCCATGCCCGGGATCCGCGTGGTCACCGACAGTGCCTGCGACCTGACCGAGGAGCTGGCGGCGGCCAACGACATCACCGTGGTCCCCCTCACCATCCGGTTCGGCGACGAGGAGCTGCTGGATCGCCGGGACCTGTCCCCGGCCGAATTCTGGCGGCGCTGCAAGACCTCCCCGGCCCTGCCCGAGACCGCCGCACCTCCACCCGGGGCCTTCGCCGCGGCCTTCACCGAGGCGGCCGCCGCCGGCGCCACCGGGGTCCTCTGCCTGACCATCTCCTCCGGCGTGTCCGCCACCTATCAGTCGGCGCTGGCCGGGGCGGAGGGGGTCGCCGGCCAGGTGGACGTCCGGGTCGTCGACACCCGGTCCCTGACCATGGGCCAGGGCCTGCTGTGCCTGGCCGCCGCCGAGGCGGCGGCCGGCGGGGCCACCCTCGGCGACCTGGTCGAGCTCGTGGAGGGGCTGATCGGCCGCACCCGGGTCTACGGCGTGGTCGGTGCCCTGGACCACCTCCAGCGCGGCGGCCGCATCGGCGGGGCCGCCGCCCTGGTCGGCTCCCTGTTGTCCATCAAGCCGGTCATCCAGGTCCGCGATGGGGTGGTCGAACAGGAGTCCAAGCAGCGCACCCGGGGCCGGGCCCTCGACTACCTGGTCGGCAAGGCCCTGGCGGAGGCCCCCCTCGAGCGGGTCGCCATCAGCAACGGGGCCGCCGACGACATCGACGAGGTGCTCTCCCGGCTGGACGGCCTGGAGGTCGCCCACAAGCTGGTCGTGGTCGACCTCGGACCGGTCGTCGGCACCCATGCCGGTCCCGGCACCATCGGCCTCTCGTACCAGCTCCCACCCGGCACCTGATCCCCGGCACCGGACCTCAGGCGGGGCACTAGTCTCCTGGCCATGACCGATGCACCTGCCGGCGGCCCGCTCAGGGAGCCCGGGGCCGGGCCGGGGGACGGCATCGCCCCCGACTGGCCCGAGAAGGCGGCCGGCGCCGTCGACCTGGTCGTCGACACCATCCACGACAAGGCACTTCGCCCGATCCTGCTGGCCGCCCGGGCGGTGGTCTTCGGGTTGTTGGCCGCCGTGCTGGCCCTGGTGGTCCTCGTGCTGGTCTCCGTCGGCCTGGTCCGCCTGCTGGACGTCTACGCCTTCAGCGGCCGCGTCTGGATCTCCTACGCCGTCATCGGCGGGGTCTTCTGCCTGGGCGGCCTCTTCGCCTGGACCAAGCGAGCCCCCCGGATCGCCGGCCCGACCAGCCGGGACTGACCGACCGCCATGCCCGAACACCGCAAGGTACTCATCGCCGGTTCCGGCCCGGCCGGCCTGACCGCCGCCGTCTACACCGCCCGGGCCCAGCTGGATCCGGTGGTCGTCGAGGGCGAGCCGTCCTCCACCAGCGACCAACCCGGCGGCCAGCTGATGCTGACGACCGAGGTGGAGAACTTCCCCGGCTTCCCCGACGGCATCATGGGGCCGGAACTGATGACGGCCATGCGATCGCAGGCCGACCGGTTCGGGGCCGAGCTGCTCACGGCCAAGGTCTCCCGGCTCGACCTGAGCGGATCCCCGTTCCGCGTCTGGACCGGCGACCCCGAGGCGGCCGAACCCACGTACGAGGCCGAGGCCGTCATCGTCGCCACCGGGGCCCGGGCCCTCATGCTCGGCGTCCCCGGCGAGGACCGGTTGCTCGGCTACGGCGTGTCCACCTGCGCCACCTGCGACGGCTTCTTCTTCCGGTCCCAGCACATCGCCGTGGTCGGCGGGGGGGACTCCGCCCTGGAAGAAGCCATGTTCCTCACCCGTTTCGCCTCCAAGGTGACCCTGGTCCACCGCCGCGACCAGCTCCGGGCCTCCCGGATCATGCAGGACCGGGCCGCGGCCAACCCGACCATCGACTTCCTGTGGAACAGCCAGGTGACCGAGGTCCTGGGCGACGGCAAGGTCACCGGGATCCGCCTGGTCGACACCGTGACCGGGTCCGAGTCGGAGCTCCCGGTCACCGGCGTGTTCGTCGCCATCGGCCACGAACCCAACACCGCGGTCCTGGACGGCCAGCTCGAGTTGGAGGACAACGGCTACGTCCGCACCTTCGGCGGTTCCCGGACCAGTGTCGAGGGGGTGTTCGTCTGCGGTGATGTCCAGGACCACACCTACCGCCAGGCCATCACCGCCGCCGGATCCGGCTGCATGGCGGCCATCGACGCCGAGCGGTGGCTGGAGTCCCGGGGCTCGTAGGCTGGCCCCGTCGAAGTCGGAACAGGCGAGCGGGGCCCCCCGGGAACACCCCGGGGGGTGGCGGTGTTGGAATGCTGGCGCCGGCAAACACCGGGCCGAGTGAGGAGACGCAATGAGCGAGAAGATCGTGACGCTGAGCGACGGTACCTTTGACGAGCATGTCAAGGCCTCGGATGTGCCGGTCCTGGTGGACTTCTGGGCCGAATGGTGCGGACCGTGCAAGATGATCGCCCCGGTCCTGGAGGAGATCGCCGAGGAGCAGGCGGGGAAGCTGCAGATCGGCAAGATCAACATCGACGACAACCTGGACGTGACCAGGCGGTACGACGTGATGAGCATCCCGACCCTGATCCTGTTCAAGGACGGCGAGCCGAAGGTCCGCCTGATCGGGGCCAAGCCCAAGGGCCAGCTGGTCCAGGAGCTGTCGGCATACCTGTAGGCCGCACCACCGGGGACGCCTTCGCCGCTCCGGCGGCGGCGGCGCCCCCATCTGGGTTCCCGTCCCGGGACGCCCTCCCCCTCCGACAGGGTGATACCGGCGAACCCGTCGGCGACATCCGTCGCCGGCTAGCCGCGCTCGGCTTCCACAGCGCCGGCGACCCCGAGGACCGGTTCGGGCACGGCACCCGGGCGGCCGTGGAGGCCTTCCAGTACCACCGCGGCCTCCGAGTGGACGGGGTCTGCGGGCCCCAGACCTGGAGCACCCTGGTCGAGGCCGGGTTCCGGCTCGGCGACCGGTTCCTTTACCGCCGGACCCCCATGCTCCGCGGGGACGACGTCGCCGAGCTCCAGCAGCGGCTGGGTGCCCTCGGCTTCCACACCGGCCGGGTCGACGGCATCTTCGGCGACGCCACCTCGGCCGCGCTCGGCGAGTTCCAGCGCAACGCCGGGCTGCCGGTGGACGGCATCCTCGGGGCCACCTCCCTGCGGGAGCTTTTGCGAGTGCAAGCCCGCCACCAGGGAGAATCTCTGGTGGCCACCGTCCGGGACCGGGAGCTGCTCCGCCAGGCCCCACCCACCCTGGCCGGTCGTCACGTCGCCGTCGGCGAGAGCGGCGGCCTGGCCACCACCGTGGCCGCCCTGCGCCGTCGCCTCGTCCCGGCCGGGGCCCGCGTCACCTCCCTGCACCATCCCGACGACTCCACCCAGGCCCACGAGGCCAACGCGGCCGCCGTCGACGTCTACCTGGCCTTGCGGCTCGACCCCGACCGGCCCGGCTGCACCACGGCGTACTACGCCGGCTACCGCTACGAGTCCCCCGGTGGCCGGCGGCTGGCCGAGCTCGTCCAACAGGAGGTCCGCCGGACCTTCGACGTGCCGGACCGGGCTGTCCACGGCATGTCCGTGCCGTTGCTCCGAGAGACCCGGATGCCGGCCGTGATCGTCGAGGTGG
>CAYVPF010000091.1:0-10348 GCA_964453355.1 uncultured Acidimicrobiaceae bacterium
GTTGCAGCCACCGGTCCAGCTCGACGACCCCGGAATCGAACTGCTCGACGGCGTGGGCGGCGGACAGCAGCTCGACCGGCCGGAGTGCCCCGGTCACCGACATGGGCCGTTGGTCAACAGGGCGGGCGGTTGGTCACCGAGGCGGGATCGGGCTGGGCTCCGCCGCGTACCGCCCCAACGTCGGCATCGGCTCGACCGGTCCGTCGAGCGCGACGACGAACCGCTCGAAGGCGGCCATGTCCACGGCGATACTGCCGGCTCGCCCAAGCACCTCGTCCGCCCGTTCGGCCGCGGCGGCCAGCAGGAACCCGGTCAGCGTTTGTCCGTTTGCTTCGGCGGCCGCTCGCAGCAGGGCCTCTTGCTCGGGCCCGACCCTCAGGTTGATGCGTCCCCGTCCGCCGCCTCGGTGCTGTTGCTCGAGTGGACCCATGCGCCCAGTGTACTCATCAAGTACCTCTGCCCGTACGTACCTGGTAAGTACATATGTGCCTGGTCACCCGGTTCGACCGGTCCGGGTCAGCCGGTCGCCCTCAGCCGGTCTGGATGGCTCGGAAGGCTTCGGCCAGCCGTCCGTCGGGCAGGTCGGCGGCCTTGGCCACCCCACCGGACCAGTCCCCCAGCAGCTTCTCGACGTCCATGTCGGCGTGCAGCTGGCTGCGATGGCTCTTCAAGGCGGCCACCTTGCGGGGGAAGGCGTCGGTGGTGTCGACGTAGACGGTGGGCTCCGGGAAGGCCATCAGCCACAGCTGGTCCACCGTGTGCGGCTCCAGGCCCTCGTCCAGCAGCTCGGGGTGGGCAAAAGGGTTGCGGGCGTCCGGGTAGACGGCGCAGGCCGCGGCCTCGGCCGCCGCCAGGTGGTCGGGGTGGCTGGCGTACACCCGGTCCCAGTTCCGCTCCGGCGACTGGGCCAGCACCCGCTGGGGCCGGAACCGGCGGATGACCCGGCTGATGTCCCGGCGCAGCTCCAGGCTCGGGGTCAGGCGACCGTCGGGGTAGCCCAGGAAGGTGACGTCGGTGACCCCCACCTCGGCGGCGGCGGCGCGTTGCTCGTCGCGGCGGATGGCCGCCATGTCGACCCGGCTCAGGGTCCGGTCGTTGCCGCCGGCTTCCCCGTCGGTGGCGATGCAGTAGGCCACCTGAACGCCGGCGTCGGTGAAGGTGGCGATCGTGCCGGCCGCACCGAAGTCCACGTCGTCGGGGTGGGCGGTCACCACGAGGACCCGGTCGACCCCGTCCTCGGGGTCCCAGCGGTCCATCAGGAAGCGGCCCGGAACCCGGGCGGCCGTGAGGCGATCAGAGCACGCCCTCGTCTGGCGACGGCTGCCAGGCGGCCAGGTCGGCCAGCCGGGGGTCGTTGGAGAACATCTCGACGATGGGGATGCGCAGGCCCAACCGCCGCTGGATGACCTCGGCCTCCACCACCTGGTTCCACAGCGCCAGGGTGGCCACGACGCCGGCGGACCCGGCCCGGGCGGTACGGCCGGACCGGTGCAGGTAGGCCTTGTGGTCCTCCGGCGGGTCGTAGTGGATGACGATGTCGACGTCGTCGATGTGCAGGCCACGGGCGGCCACGTCGGTGGCCACCAGCACCGGCAGCTTGCCGGACGAGAAGTCGGCCAGGGCTTTCTCCCGGTTGGACTGCCGCAGGTCGCCGTGGATGGCGGCCGCCCGGATGCCCTCCTTGCCGAGCTGCTCGACCAGCCGATCGGCGCCGCGCTTGGTGCGGACGAACACCAGGACCTTCTCCTGGGGCCGGCAGATGGCCGCGGCCACCTTCACCTTGTCCATCTGGTGCACCTGCAGGAACCGGTGCTCCATGGCCGCCACCGTCTGGGTGCTGGACGCCACCTCGTGGTGGACCGGGTCGGTCAGGTACCGCTTCACCAGCCGGTCCACGGCGCCGTCGAGGGTGGCCGAGAACAACAGGGTCTGGTGCGGTCGCTCCAGCCGCCGCAGCACCCACTCGACCTGGGGCATGAACCCCATGTCGGCCATCCGGTCGGCCTCGTCCAGGACCAGGACTTCGAGGTCCGCCACCGACAGCTCACCGCGGTCGCCGAGGTCGATCAGCCGGCCGGGGGTGGCGATGATGACGTCCACGCCCTTGCGCAGGCGGGCCACCTGCCGGTCGATGTCGGCGCCGCCGTACACGGCCGCCACCGCCAAGTCCATGGCCTCGGCCAGCGGGGCAATGACGTCGTGCACCTGCACGGCCAGCTCCCGGGTGGGCAGCAGCACCAGTGCCCGGGGCCGGGCCGGGCGGCTGGGCCGCTCGTCGGTCGCCGTCTCGGCCGTCCGCTGCAGCAGCGGCAGCCCGAACGCCAGGGTCTTGCCCGAACCGGTCTTGGCCTTGCCGCACACGTCCCGGCCGGCCAGGGCGTCGGCGATGGTCAGCGCCTGGATGGGGAAGGCGGTCGTGATGCCCTGGTCGGCCAGGGCCTTGACCAGGGGCTCGGCAACGCCGAGGGAGTCGAAACTCCGGACGGTCTCGTAGGTGTCTACGGTCATTTCCTGCTCTCTCGCGATCAGGCGGGGCCCGGCGCCGTCGAGGAAGAGGAAGGAAGGGCCCTGACGCCAGTCAAACGCCCGGTCGTCATGCTCACTCTACCAGCGGTTTTACCGAACCGGGCGTACCCACGCGGGCTGTGCCAAGCTCGGGGCCCCGGCGGCCCCGGCCGGTCACCGGGAAACCAGCTCGATCACCCGACGATCACCAGGAGGTGGCAGATGGCCAGGTTGGAGGCGGGCGGCAAGGCCCCGGCATTCACCCTTCCGGACCAGGACGGTAACAAGGTATCCCTGAAGGACTTCGCCGGCGGCCCGGTGGTGGTGTACTTCTACCCGGCCGACGACACCCCCGGGTGCACCAAGGAAGCCTGCCAGTTCAACGACAACCTGCAGGCCTTCAGCCGATCCGGCGCCCGGGTGGTCGGCATCTCCCCCGACGGCGCGGCCAAGCACACCAAGTTCCGGGAGAAATACGGGCTCACCTTCCCGTTGCTGTCGGACCCCGACCACAAGGTCATGGAGGCCTACGGGGCCTGGGGCGAGAAGACCATGTACGGGCGCAAGACCGTCGGCACCATCCGGTCGACGTTCCTGATCGACGACAAGGGAAAGATCACCCGGGCCTGGTACAACGTGCGGGCCGACGGCCACGCCGCCAAGGTCTTGGAGGAGCTCACCCCGGCCTGAGCGTGGCGCAGGCCGTTCACCCCCGCCTGAGCGTGGCGCAGGCGATGCAGCGCCGGGTCGCCGGCAACGCCGCCAGGCGCTCGTCGCCGATGGGCCGGCCGCAGTCCTCGCAGCTGCCGTAGCGACCGGCCGCCTGGTCCGTCTCGGCCCGGTCAAGCGCGGCCAGCTGCCGGCGGGCGTGGTCCAGCAGCGCCGTCACGCGGGCCCGCTCGAAGCCGATGCTGGACCCTTCGACGTCGTGCTCGTCGTCCGGCGGCGACGCCTGGGCGGAGGTCACGATCTCGGCCAGCTCGGTCTCCAGCTCGGCCACCCGGGCCGCGGCGGCCCGGCGCTCGACCAGCAGGGGGTCGACCAGCAGGGGGTCGACCAGCAGGGGGTCGACCAGCAGGGGGTCGTCAGGCACGGCCGAGCCTTACACCTGGTGGACCGGGCACCACCAGGTGGTCCGGCCACCGACCGTGGCCTGGACCAGCTCGGTGCCGTCCTTGGGGCAGTGTCCTCCGGGCCGGCGCTCGACCATGAGGTCGCCGGTGTGCGATCCCCCGCGGGCCGTCAGCCCGGTGACGGTCGACCGGACGATGCGGTGCAGCCGTCGGAGCTCGGCGTCGGACAACGATCCGGCCGGCCGCCGGGGGGACAGGCCGGCCCGCCACAGGATCTCGTCCACCAGCAGGTTGCCCAGCCCGGCCAGCTTGGCCTGGTCCATCAGCCGGGCCTTCAGCGGCGGCCCGCCCCCGGCCTGGCCAGCGCCGGCCTGACTGGCGTCGGCCTGACTGGCGTCGGCCTGACCGGGGAGGGAGCTGCGGGAGGCCAGGGCCGCCCGCAGCTGGGGCAGGGTGACGGCGGCGGCGTCGGGTCCGAGGCCGTCTTCGTCGGGATCGAGCTCCACCCGTCCGAACCGGCGGGGGTCGTGCAACAGCAGGCTGCCGCCGTCGGCGAACCGGATCCCGAAGCGGACCCACTGCTCGCCGAACCGTTCCGGGGAGTACAGCAGCCGGTCGATGGCCGGCTGGTCGTCGAGGACCAGGCTGCCGGTCATCCCGAACCGGAGGCCCAGGGTGGGGCCACCGCCGTCGGTGTCGACGAGGAGGAGCTTGCCGCGGCGGCGGGTGGCGGCAAACGACCGGCCGACCAGGGCCCGGCGGAGGGCGGCCACGCTGACGTGCCCGCGGAGGACGTGGGGGTCCGGGACAGCCACGGCGGCGATGGGGCGGCCGACAGCCTTGTCGGCCAGCTGGCGGTAGTACTCCACCTCGATCATCTCCGGCACTGCCGCGACGGTAGCGGTCCCGGCACCGGACATCGGCAGCTGGATAGGGTTGGCGCCGTGCCTCCCGAGAAACTCCACTGGGCCCACCTCTACGACGAGGTGGTGACGTCCGGCCTGTGCACCGGATGCTCCGCCTGCGTGGTGGTCTGCCCGTACGACGTGTTGGGCTACGACGACAAGGACGGCCGGTACAAGCCGTTCCACGTCGTCGACACAGGGGGCGCCGACAACTGCACCCACGGGGTCAAGGGGTGCACCCTGTGCACCCGGGCCTGCCCGCGGTTTCGGACCTGGGAGCCGGAGATCGAGCAGTACCTGTTCGGCCGGGAGCGGACCGACGACGAGGTGGCCGGCATTGCCACCGACATCGTCCTGGCCCGGGCCACCGACCCCGAGCTCCACGCCGCCGGCCAGGACGGCGGCTTCGTGTCGGCCCTGTTGATCTGGGCGCTGGAGAACGACGTCATCGACGCCGCCCTGGTGTCGGCCATGGAGGGGGACGGCAGCAGCTGGAAGGCCGTGCCGGCCGTCGCCCGGACCCGAGCCGACGTCCTGGCGACGGCCGGGTCCCGGTACACGTACTCGGCCAACCCGATGGCCTACGCCGAGGCCATCGAGGGCGGGGCCGAACGGATCGCCCTGGTCGGTATGGGCTGCCAGGCGTCGGCGCCGCCGGTGATGGCCGCCCGTAAGGCCGGCAAGGTGGCCCGGCGGTTCGCCCTGTCCATCGGCCTGTTGTGCTCCAAG
Source organism: uncultured Acidimicrobiaceae bacterium (assembly GCA_964453355.1). Classification (GTDB taxonomy): domain Bacteria; phylum Actinomycetota; class Acidimicrobiia; order Acidimicrobiales; family RAAP-2; genus DASZUK01. Next base: position 5,213 of record CAYVPF010000091.1, read on the forward strand.
ACCTTCGACGACGCCATCTTCCCGGAGCTGTTCGAGGCCCGCTACGGGCTGGCCCGCCAGGACATCGTGAAGATGAACATCAAGGGGGTCTTCCAGGTGTGGACCCGCGACGGGGCGTACCACGAGATCCCGTTGAAGGAGGCCCACGCCTGGACCCGTGAAGGCTGCAAGTCCTGCCCGGACTTCGCCGCCGAGCACGCCGACATCTCCACCGGCGGCATCGGGGCCTTCAACGACTGGACCCTCACCATCATCCGCACCGAGCGGGGCCGGGAGGTCTTCCACGCCATGGTGGCCGCCGACGCCGTGGAGATCCGGCCGTCCGACGACGACCCCGGGGCCATCGCCCTGATGCGCAAGTTGAGCCGGGTCAGCCGCAAGCGGTGGCCGGCCACCGCGGTGCCCATGCCCGGCCGGCTGCCGGCGCCCGCCCCGCAATAGGGCCGGCGGCCCGGCGGCCGATCAGCCGCCGAGCGCCCGGGCCCGGGCGAAGACGGCGTCGAACATGGGCTCGGTGAGGACGCCGGTGAAGGTGTTCTGCTGGCTGGGGTGGTAGGAGCACAGCAGGGTGCGGCCGTCGGGCAGGGGGTGCTCGGCCAGGTGGCCGAACCGCGGCCGGGGGCGGAGGCCGTACAGCCCGGCGACCACGTTGCAGGCGAACTGGCCGAGGACGACCAGCACCCGGGCGTCGGCCAGCAGGTCCAGCTCCCGGCGCAGGTACGGCAGGCACCGGTCCCGCTCGTCGCCGGTGGGCTTGTTGGCCGGCGGGGCGCAGCGGACGGCGGCGGAGATCCAGGCGCCGGTGAGGACCAGGCCGTCGTCGGCCGAGACGCTGGCGGGTTGGTTGGCGTAGCCGGCCCGCCACAGGGCGGCGAACAACCAGTCGCCGGAGCGGTCGCCGGTGAACACCCGGCCGGTGCGGTTGGCGCCGTGAGCGGCCGGGGCCAGGCCGACCACCACCAACCGGGCTCGGGGGTCGCCGAAGCCCGGCACCGGCCGTCCCCAGTAGGTCTGGCCGGCGAACGACGCCCGCGGGGCGGCCGCCACGGCCTCCCGCCAGGCCACCAGCCGGGGGCAGGCCCGGCAACCGACGATGTCCTGTTCCAGGGCGGCCAGAGGGTCGGAGACCACGGCGTGCAGCCTACGATGGTCACCCGTGCCGACTCCCCCGAAACCGACCACCGTGCTGCTGGTACGCCACGGCCGTACCCCGACGACCGGCGCCGTGCTGCCGGGACGGAAGGCCGGCCTGCACCTGTCGGACCAGGGCCGGCAGCAGGCCGAGCGGGTGGCCGAGCGGATCGCCACCCTCCAGCACCCGCCGGTGGCCGTGTACGCGTCGCCGCTCGAGCGGACCCGGGAGACGGCGGCACCGATCGCCAAGGCCCTGGGCTTGCGGGTCCGGACCGACCGGGGGCTGCTGGAGGCGGACATGGGTGGCTGGACCGGGGGGTCGCTGAAGCGGCTGGCCAAGACGGCCGACTGGAGCAAGGTGCAGCAGTGGCCGAGCGGCTTCCGTTTCCCCGGCGGGGAGTCGTTCCCCGAGATGGCCACGCGGGCCACCGACGCCGTGCTGGGTCTGGTGGCCGCCCACCCGGGGCAGTCGGTGGTGGCGGTGTCCCACGCCGACCCGATCAAGGCGGTGGTGGCCGGGGCCGCCGGGGTGCCGCTGGACCTGTTCCAGCGGCTGGTGGTGTCGCCGTGCTCGGTGACGGCCATCGTGTACGGACCGGGCGGCCCGCACGTGCTCTGCGTCAACGCCGTCGACACCCTTACCTCGTTGGAGCTGTCGTGAGTGACGATTTCGACATGGCGGCGGCCGACCGGTTCACGGTGGGCACGTTCGGAGCGGTCGGCGACCGGGTGTTCCTGCTGCACTGTGCGGAGGGGTCGCAGACCCTGACGGTGAAGGTCGAGAAGCAGCAGGTGGCGGTGCTGGCCAGCTACCTGGGCCGGCTGGTCCGGGAACTGGGACGGCCGGGCCACCTCCCCGAGGACCTGGACTTCGACGTGACGGTCGAACCGGACTGGGTGGTGGGCACCATCGGGGTGTCCTACGACGAGGACCTGGACCGGTTGGTGGTGGTGGTGGAAGAGGTCGGGGAGGACGACGACGACGGGTCGGTGGCCCGGATCGCCGTCACCCGGGAGCAGGCGGCGGCCTTCGCCATCCGGGCCACCCAGCTGGTCGAGGCCGGCCGGCCGCCGTGCCCGCTGTGCGGGCTGCCCCTGGACCCGTCGGGCCACGACTGCCCCCGGACGAACGGCCACCGACCACCGGCAACGTGATGGCGGCGGCGTGACGGCGGCGGCGTGACGGCGGCGCCCACCCCCGAGGCGGCCGGTCCGCCGGTCGACCAGGTGCTGGAGCGGGGGGAGATGGCCGTGCACGGCCGCATCGCCGGCAGCTCCAACGCCACCCTGCTGGTCACCTGCACCGTGGACGGCACGGAGCTGCTGGCCGTGTACAAGCCGGCCCGCGGAGAGCGGCCGCTGTGGGACTTCCCGAGCGGCCTGCACCGCCGGGAGGTGGCGGCGTACGTGCTGTCGGAGGCCCTGGGGTGGGGACTGGTGCCGGAAACGGTGGAGCGGGCCGAGGGGCCGTTCGGTCCGGGGTCGGTGCAACGGCTGGTGCCCGAGGACGGGCGGTCCCACTACTTCACGCTGCGCGACGACGACCGGTGGCGGCCCACCCTGGTGCGGTTGGCGGCGTTCGACGTGCTGGCCAACAACGCCGACCGCAAGAGCGGCCACGTGCTCCTGGCGGAGGACCGGCTGTGGGCCATCGACCACGGCCTGACGTTCCACGAGGAGGCCAAGCTGCGGACGGTGGTCTGGGACTTCGCCGGCGAGCCGCTGCCGGACGGGGTGCGCGGCGACCTGGAAGGGCTGCTGGCCGGCGGGTGGCCGGAGCGGCTGGGCGGATTGCTGGACGACCGGGAGCTGGAGGCCCTGGACGGACGGGCCCGGGACCTGCTGGAAGCCGGGGAGCTGCCGGTGCCGGACGAGGACCGGGAGTGGCCGCCGTACCCGTGGCCGCTGGTGTGAGCTGGGCCGGCGAATTGGGCTGGCAAACCGGGCCGGTGAACTGGGCCGAACTGGGCCGAACTGGGCCGGACATGGCCCGGTTCGGCCGACCGGCCGTGACACAATGGCGAGACTGCGTACGTAACCGCCTCGCGACCCTGAACCTCGGAAGTGATCCTGACGCCGTACCATCGCTGCCGACGCCGGGCTGAGGACGGAGGACGCCTGCCTTGGTCCGGTGGTAGATGCCCAGGCCGGTAGAGGGGGACAGCCGGTACCTGCCGGGCCTGGACGGCATCCGGGCCATCGCCGTCCTGGCCGTCATCGCCTACCACCTCAACTTCTCGTGGGCCAAGGGCGGCCTGCTGGGGGTGGGGGTCTTCTTCGTGCTGTCCGGGTACCTCATCACGGACCTGCTGGTGAGGGAGTACAAGCGGCACAGCGGCATCAACCTGGGGCAGTTCTGGCTGAAGCGGGCCCGGCGGTTGCTGCCGGCCCTGTTGGTGATGCTGTTCGTGGTCACCGGCTGGGTGACCCTGTTCGACCGGGCGCAGCTGTCGGCGATCCGCAGTGACCTGATCCCGGGGATCTTCTACTACAGCAACTGGTGGTTCATCTTCCAGCACGTGTCGTACTTCGCCCAGTTCGGGCCGCCGTCGCCACTCGGGCACCTGTGGTCGCTGGCGATCGAGGAGCAGTTCTACCTGCTCTGGCCGTTCGTGGTGCTGGCCGGAATGAAGTGGGTGCACAACCGGCACACCCAGATCGCCATCATCCTGTGCGCGGCGGTGGCCTCGGCGGTGGAGATGGCCGTCCTGTACGTGCCGGACCACCCCACACGGGTGTACGAGGGCACGGACACCCGGGCGTTCGCCCTGCTGATCGGCGCCGCCCTGGCCCTGGCGCTGCCCCGTAGCCAGGCCTACGCCCGGATCACCGTCGGGGCGCGCCGGGTACTGGACGGGGTCGGTGCGGTGGCGTTGGTGGCCATCTTCGTCATGTTCTGGCGGACCGGCGAGTACAGCGACTTCTTGTACCAGGGCGGCATGGTGCTGTTGTCCGTGCTGACCGCCGTGCTGATCGCCGTCGTGGTCCACCCCGGGGCCCGGTTGGGCACCTGGCTCGGCAAGGACCCGCTCCGGTGGATCGGGGAACGGTCCTACGGCATCTACCTGTGGCACTACCCGGTCATCGTGCTGACCACCCCCAACAACGCCCCGCCCAACCTTCTCCGGGCGGCGCTGCAGGTCGCCGCCAGCATCGGCTTGGCCGCCCTGTCCTGGAAGTTCGTCGAGCAGCCGGTCCGCCACGGGGCCCTCGGCCGGCTGTGGACCCGGTTCCGCCAGCACCAGTGGTCCTGGCGGCGGCTGACCCCGGTGGAGTGGGTCGTGGGCGGGGTCGTCTTCGCCAACGTCATCATCTGCTCCGTCGGCCTGTCCGGGGCGGTGACGGCTCCGGTCACCCAGGCGGTCACCACCGTGACCAAGGTGACTCCGCCCATCCACCCCACGACGACCACCGCGGTCAGCACCACCACGGTGCCGGGCCAGATCACGGTGCCGACCACCACGGCGCCGCCCCCGCCGGCCGGCCAGGGAGTGCTGGCCATCGGTGACTCCATCATGATCGACGTCAAGACAGACCTCGAGGCGCTGCTGCCGGGCATCGCCATCGACGCCGTCGTCGGCCAGCACCTGGGACAGGCGCAGGCCACAGTGCCCAACTTGAAGGCCGACGGCGACGTCGGCAACCGGTTGATCGTCGAGCTCGGCACAAACGGGCCGTTCACCCCGACAGAGCTGAAGACATTCCTCAACTCGTTGGGCCCGATGCAAAAGGTGGTGCTGATCAACACGCGAGTGACCCAGCCCTGGCAGACACAGGTCAACCAGGTCATCGCCACAGTGGCCGCCAGCTATCCCAACACCACGCTGCTCGACTGGTAAGCCGACAGTGCCGGCCATCCGACATGGTTCTACACAGACGGCATCCACCTGAACCCGACAGGGGCCAAGCACATGGCCACACTGATCGTCCAGGCCCTGAACACTCCGGTGCCGACCACCACGACGACCACGGCGCCCAAGACCACGACCACCAAGCCCAAGG
>CAYVPF010000092.1:0-10263 GCA_964453355.1 uncultured Acidimicrobiaceae bacterium
CGGGCACGCGCTCACCAGGGCGTCGGCCCCGGTGCTGTCCAAGACGGCGTAGGCCGGCAGCAGCAACCGGGTGGTCAGTTCCTCGGCCGCAGTGTGGGCGTCGCGGTCGGCGTCGGTGACCACCGGGACGTCGTCGTCCGGCCAGCCGAACAGGGCGAAGTCGGCGGGACGGCGCAGGTAGTGGGCCATCCTCGGGGACAGCCCGCTGGCCACCACGGCCAGCAGGTGGGCGCTGCCCCGGAGCTCCCGGAGCACGGCCACCAGCTGCATGGCCCGGGCCGGCAGGTCGTCGGGGAGCGGCTCGGCGGCGTAGCCGGCGAACAGGGCCAGGCCGGCCGGGTCGACGGCGGCCACCACCGCCTCGGCGGCCTGGCAGAACAGGTCCAGGTCACCGATGCCGGCGAAGGTATCCCGCCCGTACCGGTGGGCGCACGCCAGATGCAGCCGGGCCGTCTCCCGGGGGTCGGCCTTCTGGCGGGCGGAGCTCCACATGGTGGCCAGCAGGCCCGGCTCGAAGTACCCGAAGGCACTGGCCACCACCGGGGCCTCCACGTCGCCGAGCACCCCGCCGCGGCCGAGGAAGTAGAACCGGAACCCGTCCAGGCCCAGTTCCTTCCCCGTCGCCAACGTGGCCGGGGTGAAGTAGTAGGCGGACCCCAGCACGTAGACGGCAGGGGCCGTGGCCGTGATGGTCCGAGCGGCCAGGGACGTGGCCTGGGCAGACGACAAGGGTGCAGAGGTCATGGCCCCACCGTAGGGGCCAGCCCCGTCCTCTGCCCTTGGACTGCCGGTTCGGCACCGGCCGGCTCGGTGTCGGCCGGCTCGGTGTCGACAAGTCCGGCATCGGCCCGGTGACCCGCCGTCGGCGGCGGTCCGGCCGGCTTGGACGGACCGGGGCCGCGGCGCCAGGACACCTCCATCAGGGCGCCGCCCAGGGAGGAGTCGGTCACCCGCCAGCGGCCGGCGGTGGTGCGGACCACCGAGTCGGCGATGGCCAGGCCCAGGCCGGCGCCGCCGGGGTGGTCGGTGGCCCGGCGGAACCGGTCGAACAGCCGGTCGCGCTGGTCGGCGGGGATGCCGGGGCCGCTGTCCTCTACGACGAGCACCGCCCGGGCGGCGTGGGCGCCGACCGACACGTGCACCGTGCCACCGGCCGGGGCGTAGCGGCAGGCGTTGTCGAGGAGGGTCCCGACCAGCCGGTCCAGCCAGTCCGGGGCGGCGTCAATCCAGGCCGGACCATCGCCGACGTGGGTGACGGACAGGCTGAGGTCCCGGGCGCCGGCGACAGCGACGAACCGGTCGGCACAGGTGTCCACCGACGTCACCAGGTCCACCGGTTCGTTCGGCGGGGGCGGCGGGGCGGAGTCGAACCGGGCCAGCCACAGCAGGTCCTCCACGATGTTCTTCAGCCGCCGGCTCTCCCGGGCGACGTGCTCCAGGGTCTCCCGGTCGGCGTCGGCGTCCGGCGGGGTGGCCCGGGCCAGCTCGATCTCGGCCTCGATCACGGTCAGCGGCGTCCGCAGCTCGTGGGAGGCGTCGGCGGTGAACTCCAGCAGGCGCCGCCGGGCCTGCTCGACCGGGGCCACCGCCCGGACGCCGATGATCAGCACCCCCACGAACACCGCCAGCAGCAGCACCGGCCCGATGACCAGCTCGCCGGTCAACAGGACCTTCTCGATGTGGGACGGCCCGGCCAGGTTCTGCCCGGCCACCAGCCAGCCGTTCCGGAAGGACTCGGCCTCGACCCGGTAGGTGGCCTCCCCGTTGGACACGCTCACCGGACCGCCACCGGCGGCGGCCACGCCGGCCAGGACGTCGTCGGGCAGCGCCGGGTTGCCCGCCGTGAGGGACCGGACCCGGCCCGACGGGGACACCCACCACCCGAACACCGGGGCCCCATCGGTGCCCTGGTCCTCGGCCACCGTCCGGGTCGTCAACGGGTTGGCCTGGTGGCCGACGTCCGACAGGTGCAGGCTCAGCCGCTGGTCCACCTCCCACAGCACCCGCCGGCCCAAGAAGGCGTCGAGGGCGGCGACCACCCCGATGTACACCACGGCGATGATCAGGGTGGCCACCACCGCCACCCGGGCGGCGTGGGCCAGGTTGGGACGGTGGGCCCAAAACCCCCCGTTCGCCGCCGCCCCTTGCTTGGCGGCACCGCTGCCCCGGAGCCCAACGGTCACCGGACCACCAGCTTGTACCCGATGCCGCGGACGGTCTCGATGCGGACGCTGCTGCCGGTCAGCTTGCCCCGGAGCCGGGCCAGATGGACGTCGATGGTGTTGGAGCCGACAGCGTCGGCCTCGTCGTCCCAGACCTGCACGGCGATGGACCGCCGCTCCACCACGGCCGGGTGCCGGCGCATGAGCAGCTCCAAGATGGCCAACTCGCGCCCGGTGAGGGGCAGGTCGTGGCCGTCCCGGCGGGCGGACCGGGTGGCCGGGTCGATCTGCAGGTCGCCGACCACCATCAGCGGGTCCAAGACGACCGGCGGCCGCCGCTGCAGCGCCCGGATCCGGGCCAGCAGCTCGGCGAACTCGAACGGCTTGACCAGGTAGTCGTCGGCGCCGCCGTCCAACCCCTCCACTCGGTCGGCGGTGGTGTCGCGGGCGGTGAGCAGCAACACCGGCACTTTGGAGCCCCGCCGGCGGACCTCCCGGACGACGTCCAGGCCGGAATGGCCGGGCATCCGCCAGTCCAAGACGGCCACCTCGTAGTCGTAGCTGCGCAGGTACATCAGCGCCCGGTCGCCGTCAGGGACCGCGTCCACGACGTACCCGCTGCGCCGCAACCCCCGTTCGAGCACCGATCGGAGGCCCGGGTCGTCCTCGGCGACCAGCACCCGCATGGACCCGGTTTAGTGCGAAATCCTGACGCCCGGGTGACGGGCGGCGCTCAGGGCCGGGGGGACTCGGGGAGCCGGGGGGCCCGGTGGGACACGACGGCGCCGCCGAGGTCGGGACCGGTCCGGGGGGCGGAGGCCCGGGACAGCCGCAGCGGCTCCCGGCCGACCATCCCGTCGGGGCCCGGCCGGCCGGTGACGGCCCAGTGCAGCAGCCGGGCCTGGGTGTCCACCAAGGCCCGGGTGCGGATGCCCCAGAACTCGAACCCGTACCGGTGGGCGGCGACGCTGGCGTACATGGCCACCAGGGTGCCGGCGACCGCCATCGGATCGGCGCCGGCCGGTGACCCGGTGGCGGCACCGGACGACCCCGGGCCGTCCGGGCCGGCGGGGGCGTACCGACTGATGGCTCGGGCCAGGGCGACGGTGACGGCGTTGAGGGCCCGGACGCGGACGCCGCGCAGGGCGGCGTCCCCCTCCTCGGTGGCCAGGTTGACGACCCGGAAGATGGCCCGGTTGTCCTCCCAGTAGGCCAGGAACCCCTCGGTGACGGTCAGGGCGGTTGTCCAGCTGCCGTCTTCGGACCAGTCACCGGCCACCAGGTCGGCCAGGTCGCCGGCACTGGCCACCATCTGCTCGGCCAGCACGCCGATGGCCTGCTCGACGTTCTCGAAGTACTGGTAGAAGGTGGCCGGCGAGGTGCCGGCGGCCCGGGCGATGTCGATGACCTTCACCGACCGCCACGGCGTGGACGTCAGCAGGTCGACGGTGGCGTCGAGCAGCCGCTGGCGGGTGGCCCGGCCCCGGTGCCCCGGCACCCGGCCGTCGGTGGTCACCGCATGATCGGCGCCAGGGGTGTCGTCCGGCGCCAGCTCGGCAGGTCCATCGGCGGGAGACATGGGGACCAAGAGTAGTTTGGCCACTGTGTCCGACCCCGCCCCGACCGACGGGGCCCGGCCGCGGCGGGACAGGCCGCGGCGGGACAGGCCGCGGTGGAACCGCCTGGCCGCCAGCGTGCGGGCGCGGGACCCGTCGCTGCGGGTCTCCAAGCGGGCGGTGCGGGCCGCAGTGGTGGTGCCGTCGGTGTTCGCCATCGCCCAGGCCATCTCGGCCGATGCCAACCTGCAGCTGTTCGCGGCCTTCGGGGGGTTCGCCCTGATGCTGTTCGTGGACTTCCCCGGCCGACCGCGGACCCAGCTGCGGGCGCTGGGCACCCTGTTCGTCGTCGGGGCCGTGTTCATCGTGGTGGGCACCCTGTGCTCGGAGCACCCGGTGGCCGCGGTGGTGGTGACGGCCGTGGTGGGGTTCGCGGTGCTGTTCGGCGGGATCCTGAGCCCGCTGGTCACCGCCGGGACCATGGCGGCGCTGCTGATCTTCGTGCTGCCGGTGGCGGTGGCGGCGCCGCCGGGAGAGATCCCGGACCGGTTGGCCGGGTGGGCCCTGGCCGGCGCCGTGGCAATACCCGCCATCTTGTTGGTGTGGCGGCGGCCGTTCTCCGACCAGCTGCGGCACAAGCTGTCGGGCACCGCCCGGACCCTGGCCACGCTGGTGGCGGCCCACGCGGAGGGTCGCCGGGACCCGGCGGGGGTGGCGGCGGCGGAGACCGAGCTGGCCGAGCTGCGGGCCCAGTTCGAGTCGACCAGCTACCCACCGACCGGCGCCGGGCCCGGGGACTCGGCCCTGGCCAAGCTGGTGTGCCGGATGGAGTGGGTGGGCACCAACGCCGTGCTGGGGCAACAGCAGGCCTCGGTCCTCGACCTGCCGGACGTCCGGGACGTCAACCGGGCGGCCGCCGACGTGCTGACCGCCTCCGCCGCCCTGATCTGTGACGGCCGCGGCCGGCCGGTCGACGACCCGGCGGCGGTCCAGGCGGTGGCGGCGGCGGTCGACGACCTCGGCGCCCAACGGCTGCGGAGCCAGCAGGCCAGCATGGACCGGGTGCTGGACGGCACCGCCGCCGAGCGGGCCGCCGCGGCCCTGGCCGCCGGGCGGATCACAGGGGCTCTGGCCGCCGACGACCGCCTGGGACCCGGGCGGGCACCGGTGCCCGGAGATCCGGCGCCGGGCGACGAAGACCCCACGGCGGCCCGGCTGGCGGGCACCCGGGGCGCCCGGCAGGACCGGCTGCTCGGGGCGTTGGACCCGACGTTCCGCACGCGAGCCCTCAGCTTCGCCGCCGAGATGGTGGCCGAAGCGGCCGTGGAATCGGCCGGGTTGAGCCGGCCGGCCGACGCTGACGGACGGCGGCGCGAACGGGTCGCCTGGGGGTCGTCGAGGCGGACGGCGGCGGCCCACGTCGACCTGCGGTCGGTGTGGTTCCGCAACAGCCTCCGCGGCGCCATCGGCCTGGCCCTGGCCGTGGCGGTGGTGGAGATGACCGATGTGAACCACGGCTTCTGGGTGGTCCTGGGCACCCTGTCGGTGCTGCGGTCCAACGCCACCGGCACCGGGGCCACCGCCCTGCGGGCGCTGGCCGGCACGGTGGTCGGGTTCGTGATCGGCTCCGCCGTGATGGTGGGGGTGGGCGACCACTACGGGCTGCTGTGGGCCCTGCTGCCGGTGGCCGTCCTGGTGTCGGGGATCGCCCCGACCACGATCTCGTTCCCGGCCGGCCAGGCGGCCTTCACGGTGCTGGTGGTGGTGCTGTTCAACATCATCGAGCCCACCGGCTGGAAGGTGGGCCTGACCCGGATCGAGGACGTGGCCATCGGCTGTGGAGTCAGCGTGGTGGTGGGCCTGTTGTTCTGGCCCCGCGGCGCCGCGGCCGCCCTGGGGCGGGCCCTCGGTGAGGCCTACGTGGCCGGTTCGGCGTACCTGTTGCGGGCGGTGGAGCGGATCACGTCGGCCGACGACGGGCTGGAAACGGAGGTGGCCCGGCGGGCCAGCGAGGCGGCGTACGCCCGCATGGAAGACGCCTACCGGCAGTACGTGTCCGAGCGCGGGGCCAAACCGGTGACCCCGTCCACGGCCACCGTGCTGGCCGTGGGGGCCGTCCGGACCCGCCTGGCGGCCTACTCCCTGGCCACCCTGCCCCGGCGGGCCATCGATCCGGGTGGGCCGGAGCTGCCTGCGGTGGTGGCCGCCGGTGATTCCCTGTGGCGGTCGTGCTCGGACGCCCACCGGTGGTACCTGTCGGCCGGCGACGTGCTGGCGGGCCGGGACGACGCGGTGCCGCCACTGCGCCAGCACGAGGGGGAGCTGCACCGGTTGCTGGTCCGAGCGTTCCTGGACAGTTCCGGCCGGCGGCGGACCGGGGACGTCGGGGCGGTGCTGCGGATGCTGTGGGCCGACGAGAGCCTGGAGGACGAGTTGGCCCTGCAGCACGAGCTGGCGGACGCCGTGGCCCAGTTCGCCCGGCAGCGTCACGTCCGGCAGCGCCAGAGGGGCCGCCAGTCCTGACGCGGCGTCAGAACTTGGAACCGGTTCTAGCGATTATCCTGGCCCGATGCAGACGGCCCCGGCCAGCCGACCTCTGACCAGGGCCCAGCAGGCCCGGCGGCAGCGGGTCATCGACGCCGCCATGGCCCTCGGCTTGGAGGGCGGGTACGAGGCGGTGCAGATGCGCGACGTGGCCGCCCGGGCGGACGTGGCCATGGGCACGGTGTACCGCTACTTCACCTCCAAGGACCACCTGTTGGCGGCCACCCTGGTGCACTGGGTGGAACTGCTGGACGGCCGGCTGGCCCAGCAGCCGGCCCGGGGGGTCATCCCGGCGGACCGGGTCCTCGACGTGCTGGACCGGGCCCTGCGGGCCATGGGCCGGCAGCCGAAGCTGGTGGCGGCGGTGTTCACGTCGCTGTCCTCCCCGGACCCCGGAGCCATCAACTGCCAGCAGCAGATCACCCTGTTGATGGAGGGGATCATCATCCGGGCCATTGGCCAGCCGCAGCCGCCGGAGCCGGCGGAGCGAGCCCGCATGATCGGCCACGTCTGGTACTCGGCCCTGGTCGGGTGGATCAACGGCTGGTCGACCATGTCCCACGTCTACGACGAGGTGGCCGTCGCCGTCTCCCTATTGCTGCCCCCCGACCTGATCGGGGCCTGAGGCCCAAGGCCCAGGCGGCGGCCTCAGCCGAAGTTGACGACGCCGCGGATGTTCTTGCCGGCGGCCAGGTCGTCGTAGCCCTGCTGCACCTGGTCGATGGTGTACTCGTGGCTGACCAGCCCGTCCACCTCCAAGAGGCCGTCCTGGTAGAGCCGCAGCAGGTTGGGGATCTGCACCCGGGGGCTGGCTGAGCCGAAGACGGTGCCGAGCAGCGCCTGGTTGAACATGGCGAAGTTGAACAGGTTCAGCTTCACGTCGATCTGGTCGAACGGGGCGATGGCAGTGGCCACCACCCGGGCGTCCTTGGACCCCAGCTGCATCGCCGGGGCGATCAGCTCCCCGGTGAGCACCCCGGGGGTCAGGACGACCACGTCGGCCATCCGGCCCTGGGTGAGCTCGGGGAGCAGGAAGGCGGCCTCCTCCATGGAGGCCGCGGAGTGGGTGGCCCCGATGGCCTTGGCCCGGTCGGTCTTGAACGGCAGCGGGTCCACCGCCACGATGGCCCGGGCCCCGCCGATGCGGGCCCCCTGGATGGCGCCGGAACCGACGCCGCCGCAGCCGACCACCACCACGACCTCCCCGGGCCTGACGTTCGCCCGGTCGACCACGGAGCCGAACCCGGTGGACAGGCCGCAACTGATGAGGGCGGCCGCCCGCAGGGGGACGCCGGGGTCGATCTTCACCACCGACGCCTCGTTGACCACCATGGTCTCGGCGAAGGTACCCAGCTGGGTCATCCGGTTCAACGGCTGCCCGTCCAGGTGGTACCGCCACTGCCCGTCGCTGATCATCGGGCCGGCCAGCGTCATCATGCCCAGGTCGCAGAGGTGCTGCCGGCCGGACGCGCACCAGAAGCAGTGGCCGCAGGCCGGGATGAAGGCGACCGCGACGTGGTCACCCTCGGCCACTGTCGACACCTCGGGCCCCACCGCGGTGACCACCCCGGCGCCCTCGTGGCCGCCGACCATCGGGAACAGCGACTTGACCCCGAACACCTCCAGGATCTCGGGGGCCACGCTCATGTCCCCGGACCGCAGGTGCTCGTCGGAGTGGCACATCCCGGCGTAGGCCACCTGGATCTGCACCTCGTGGAGCCCCGGCGGGTCGACGTCGATCTCTTCGGTCGTCCACGGTTCGTGGAGCCCCCTGCACACCGCTGCACGGACCTTCATGCGATGCCTCCCTTGGCTTTTACTTTCCAGTATCGCCCACCACTTTCGAGGACGCTACCCGGGGTAGGGTCCTCCCATGGTCACCACCACCGGGCCCGCCACGGGCACGATCGAGGTGCGGGGGCTCACCAAGACGTTCGGCTCGGTGGCCGCCGTGCGCGGGCTCGACTTCACGGTGGAACCCGGCCGGGTCACCGGGTTCCTGGGGCCCAACGGAGCCGGCAAGACCACCACCCTGCGGATGCTGCTCGGCCTGGTGTCCCCGACCAGCGGGACGGCCACCATCGGGGGGATGCGGTACCGGGACATCCCGAACCCGTCCCAGGCGGTCGGCGCCGTGCTGGAGGCCACCAGCTTCCACCCGGGCCGGCGGGCCCGGAACCACCTGAAGATGCTGGCCATCGCCGCCGGGTTGGCCGGCACACGGGTCGACCAGGTCCTCGACATGGTCGGGCTGGCCGCCGACGCCAAACGGAAGGTGGGCGGCTACTCGCTGGGCATGCGCCAGCGCCTGGAGCTGGCCGGGGCGCTGCTGGGCGACCCGAGGGTGCTGATCCTGGACGAGCCTTCGAACGGCCTCGACCCGCAGGGCATCGCCTGGCTCCGGGACTTCCTCCGGCACCTGGCCAGCCAGGGCCGCACCGTGTTGGTGTCGTCGCACCTGCTGGCCGAGATGGCCCAGACGGTCGACGACGTGGTCATCGTCTCCCAAGGCCAGCTGCGAGCCCAGGGCCCCCTGTCCGCCCTGGTCAGCCAAGCCCAGACCTCCATGCTGGCCCGCACCCCCGAGCCCGACCGCCTGGTGGCCGTGGCCCGGTCCGCCGGCTTCGCCCCACGGCAGGTGGGCCCGGACACCGTCATGGTCGACGGGATCGGCCCACAGCAAATGGGCCCGGTGCTGGCCGCCAACCAGATCGTCCTGTACGAGCTGGTGCAGCAGGGCCAGAGCCTGGAGTCGCTGTTCTTGGAGCTGACCACATCGCTTGGCACCGACCCGGCGGCCGCCGGTTACGGCCAGGGGCCACCGCCCGGGGCCGGCTACGGCCAGCCGGTCCCGCCGAACCAGTGGCCCCCGCCGCCGCAGTTCGGGCCGCCGGGAACGCCGCCGACGTCGGGAGGGCCGTCGTGAGCCGGGTGCTGCGGTCGGAGCTGTTCAAGTTCCGGACCACCACTGGCCCGTGGGTGATCCTCATCGTCACCCTGGTGCTCACGGCCCTCGGCATCATCACCGCGTTCGTCCTCACAATCGGCGGCCACGGCGAGTTCACCGCGCCGATCTTCACGCCGCAGTACCGGGAGCTGGTGGGTGCCGGCTACGGGGCCGGGACGGTCTTGGCCCCGATCGTCGGCATCCTGTGCATCACCACCGAGTACCGGCAGAAGGTCCTGACCACCACCCTGCTGGTCACCCCCCGCCGCGAGGTCGTGCTGACGGCCAAAGCCGTGGCCTCGGCCATCTGGGGCCTGCTGTTGGCGGTGGCCGGGCTGGTGTTGGTGGCGGCCCTGGGTATCCCGCTGCTGGTCACCCAGGGCGGGTCGTTGTCGACGCTGCTGCGTCAGGTCGGGCCGGTAGTACCGGGGTTGCTCGGCGCGTACATCCTCATGGCCATCTTCGGCCTCGGCATCGGCACCCTGCTGCGCAACCAGGTGGCCGCCGTGGTCCTCACCATCGTCTTCGTGGTCATCCTCGAGCCCATCATCGTGGCCCTGGTGCACAGCCTGGCCCACGTCGACCTGAACTGGCTGCCGAGCAGATCGGCCGCCGCCCTGGCCGGAGGACTGACCCGATCGACCGGCGGCGGGCACACAGCGGCCGGCCCGGACCTCAGCTGGTGGCTCGGTGGCCTCGCCCTGTTCGGGTGGGGCGTCGGCACGGCGGTCATCGGCTACTTCACCACCTTCCGCCGCGACGTCACCTGACCTCTGCCGTCGCCGGCAAGCGCCGACGGACGGGGGGACCGGCCATATGTTCAAAACCAGCCCACGGCGAATCGCCCTGGCCAGGGACGATGGCACGCCTGTCGAGGAAACGACAGACTGTTGACCCGGTCCTTTGGCAATTCGCCGTGGGCTGGAATTAGAAGAACTACTCCGTCCTCCACGCGAAAACGTTTCCGCGGAAACGTTTTCGGAGGGTCAGCGGTGCAGCTGCAGCCGATCGAACGGACCGCAGTCCACCACGGTGGCCGGCAGGCCGCCGGCCG
>CAYVPF010000093.1:0-10236 GCA_964453355.1 uncultured Acidimicrobiaceae bacterium
ACTGTTCGGTTGGGACACCCCGGAGGGGCCGCCGGAGAGCGGTGGGTACACGGTGGCGGCCATCGGCGGCCGGTCGGTGGCCGGGCTGGCCCCGAAGATGTACCCGGAGCTCCCGACGGTGTGGATGACGTACGTGAACGTGGACGACGCCGACGCCGTGGCGGCCAAGGTGCCGGCGGCCGGCGGCCAGGTGTTGCTGGCCCCGATGGACGTCTTGGACATCGGCCGGCTGGCCATCGTCGCCGACCCGGCCGGCGCGGCCATCGGCGTCTGGCAGCCCCGCCTGCACAAGGGGGCCGGACTGGTCAACGAGCCCAACACCTACTGCTGGAGCGAGCTGATCACCACGGACGTGGAGGCGGCCAAGGCCTTCTACGCCGCCGTCTTCGGGTGGGGGTCTGACACCCAGGGGGCCGGAACCGAGGGCGATGGTGGGATGGCGTACACCGAATGGAAGGTCGCCGGCCGGTCGGTGGGCGGCATGATGGAGAAGCCGCCGGACATGCCGGCCGAGGTGCCGCCGTACTGGGGCGTGTACTTCGCCGTGACCGACGCCGACCAAGCGGTGGAACGCATCAAGGAGCTGGGTGGGACCGTCGTGATGGGCCCCATGGACATCGAGCCGGGCCGGTTCGCCGTCGCCGTGGACCCGATCGGGGCGCCGTTCAACGTCCTGGCCCTCAAGGCCGAGCTGGCGGGCTGAGATGCGGGCGACGGAGATGCGGGCGGCTGACGAGGGACCGCTAACCCCTGTGCCGCTAACCGATGAGGAGCTGACGGCCCTGGCCATGGCGGCCGACCCCGACCAGCCGCTGCCGGCCGACGCGGTGCCGTTCGACCTGTACCTGTCCGAGTTCCCGTCGCCGTCGCCGGGACCGCTGCCGGCCTGGTACATGCCGGCGGCCCGGGCCCGGAACCACCCGTGGTGGCGGCCGGTGGTGCTGGTGCTGATCTTCGCCTTCCTGCTGGTGGACGCCTACGGGCTGTGCGCCACCTACGGATCGCTGGTGTTCGCCTAGGCGCCGAGCTGGGCCAGCACGGCCGCCTGCACCTGCTGGCGGAGGCCGTCGACGTCGGCACCGGTCAGGCCGGCGGTCGGCACCGGCGGCAACAGGTCGACCACGACCGTCCCCGGCCGTAGGCCCATGCGGGCACCCGGCGGCAGCAGCCGGTCGGTGTGGCGGATGGCCACCGGCACCACCGACGCCCCGGCGTCGACGGCCAGCACGAAGGCTCCCTTCTTGAACGGCAGCCGCCGGCCGGCCGGGGCGATGCCGCCCTCGGCGAACACGGCCAGCCGCAACGGCTGGTCGTCACCGGCCAGTTTGGCCAGTTGGGCGTAGGCATGGGTGGTGTCGTGCCGGTCGATCGGCCGGGTGCCCAGAGCCCGCATCGCCGAGGCCAGTAGCGGGATCCGGAACAGGCCGGCGGCGGCCAGGAACTGCACCCGGTCGTCGGCCAGCAGCATCGCGGCGATGTCCAGCGGGCTGGAGTGGTTGGGGACCAACACGTACGAGCCGTTGCCGTCCAGCGGTCCGGGGGAGCGAACATCGAAGGTGACCCCGCACAGTCGGCCGAGGAGGCGGATGGCGCGGACGGCCAGCTGCCGGCCCCGGCCGGGGGCCAGCCGCTCCACGAGGGCTATGGCCGGCAGGGCACAGACGACAAAGACGACGACCACCGGGCGGTTGACCTGGGCCCGCCACCATCCCGGCGAGCGTCGACGCGGTAGGCGTCCGACGTCACCTTGCCCTCCTGGCGGGCGGTCGGGGGTCGGCCCTTTGTGACGTTTCGGCATGTTTCGGCTCTCCATTTATGGGTATCCGGCGCCGACCCCCGTCCGGACGACGTCGTCGACGTCCGCACCGCCGGCCGTCATCCTTGTTGGTTCTGTGGTTCCGGGCCACTCCCCGTACCGGCCGGTGGCACCGGATCTCCACCCGCCGGTCGGTCGGCGGTCGGTTTTATTTCAATGTCGTCATCCAAACGGTCCCAGGCGTCGGAAAGAAGGTGAGATCAACCGTACGAGGAGGCACCAATGACGGCACAGTCCCCGCGGCTCGACGAGCTGCTTGAAGAGTCGCAGGACACCCAGTCCGATGCCATGGCGGAGACCCGGGAGCCGCTCGCCGCCCTGGTCGAGGCCGGACACGAGCAGGCCGGGGATGACGGCGACCTGATGGAGAACCGACGGTTCTTCGCCGAGCACCGCCGGTCGGTGCAGTCCAGCCTGGTCGGCGCCTCGGCCCTCGGCGTAGCCGGTGGGGCGGCCCTGGTGGGGCTGCTGGCCTCCCCCGCCTTCGCCAGCTCCTCGCCGGACGTCCAGATGCTGCAGACCGCAGCCTCCATCGAGAACCTGGCCGTCAGCACGTACAAGACGGCGTTGACCCTGCCGTACATCGGCGGTGCCACAGCGGACCCGGTGGTGACCAAGTTCTGCCAGGTCACCGAATCCCAGCACGCCCAGCACGCCCAGGCGTTCAACGCCGCCGTCAGCCAGCTCGGGGGCAAGGCCCAATCCAAGCCCGACCCGGCCTTCGTTCCGGTGGTCAAGAAGGCCGTGGCCTCCCTTTCGGGGGCAACGGCGGCAAAGGGGTCGCTGGGTGTCGTGGCCCTGGCCCTGGAGCTGGAGAACATCGCCGCCGAGACCTACGTCAGCGACACCGTGAACGCCAAGAGCGCCAAGAACAAGGCGCTGTTCGCCAGCATCATGGGCGTGGAGGCCCAGCACGTCGCGGTGCTGCTGGCCGTCCAGGCGTTGCTGAAGGGCGGCGCCCCGCAGCTCATCGCTCTGTCCCCGACAGTCGTCGGCCAGCTGCCGGCCGCCGCCGGCAGCGTGGGGTTCCCGAACGCCTTCTACCAGACCAGCAGTGCCGCCCCCGCCAGCCAAGGAGCCGTCAAGTGAGAAAGCATCACCGTCCCATCGAGGCCTCTGAGGCCGAACTGACCGAGATGACCCGTGACCTGGACGACCTCCACCACGACGTGGGGATGCCGGCCATGAAGGAAGCCCTGGCCGGAGTGTCCGACGCCCTGCGGTCCGGGACCAGCCGGGCCACCCACCGTCGGACCTTCCTCCTGGGTGCCGGCGGGGCCCTGGCCGGCGTGGGCGTGCTGGCCGCCATGGCCTCCACCCCTGGCCTGGCTGCCGCGGCCTCCACGAGCTCGCCGACGCCGGCAACGTCGGGGAACCCCGAGGCCGGCCTGTCCGGGACACTGGCCGTCGCCGCCCTGGCCGCCAGCTTGGAGAACCTGGCCATCTACACCTACGGGCAGGCCGCAGCCGCGGCCGGTGCCGGCAAGCTCGGCACCGTGCCCCCAGCCATCGGGCAGTTCGTGACGACGGTGATGGCGCAGCACACCCAGCATGCCGCCGCCTGGAACAGCCTGCTGACGTCGGCCGGCAAGAAGAAGGTGACCGTCACCGACCCCGCCCTCACGCCCACAGTGGAGACGGCGTTGGGACAGGTGACCACCCTCACCGAGGTGGCCCAGCTGGCCCTCAAGCTGGAGAACGCCGCGGCCCAGACCTACCAGGTTCAGGCGGCCAAGTTGAAGAGCAAGAAGGCGATCTCGGTGGCCGCCACCATCCAGCCGGTGGAGATGCAGCACGCCGCCATCCTCTACTACGTGCTCGGCGAGTACCCCGGGATCCAGACCGCTGCGGGGACACCGCTGGCCTTCAACCCCACCACACAGGCCGCCTGAGCGGTCAGCCCGTCGACTCCAAGAAAGCCATCAACTCCAAGAAAGAAAGAAGGAATCTCATGGTTGCCGCCATCGAAGGTCCAGACTTCCTCATCATCATTGCCGTCGTCCTCCTGCTGTTCGGGAGCACCCAGATCCCCAAGCTGGCCCGATCCCTCGGCTCGGCCTCCAAGGAGTTCAAGCACGGCCAGGAGACCGGACAAGAGCCCGAGCCAGTTGTCGCCGCCGTTCCGGTGACCGCGGCGGTTCCAGTGACCGGCGCGCCGGTGACCGTCGTGCCGGTCCCGACCCCGGTCGTCGCCACTCCCGGAGGCCACAGTTCGGTTCCGTCGTCGACTACTGGCGCCCGGTGAGCCGGCCGGGGCGCGGAGGCAGACTGCTGGCGTCCCTGGCGGTGGTCTCCTCGGTCGGTGTCGTGGCCGCAGCCGGTGTCGCCGGGGCGTCCTCGATGTCGAAGGGCATGGCCGGGATGACCGGCATGTCGGGCATGGAGTCCCAGATGAAGGCGGCCAGCACGCTCGCTGCCTCCTCCAAACCAGTATCGGGCACGACCATCGTCATCAAGAACTTCGCCTTCTCGCCCGGGTCCATCAAGGTGCACCCCGGGCAGAAGGTGAAGGTGGTCAACAAGGACAGTGTCGCCCACACGGTCACGTCGACGACCGGCAAGTTCAACACCGGCGACGTCAACCCGGGCAAGACGGTGACGTTCACGGCACCGACCAAGCCGGGCAAGTACCCCTACCGGTGCAACATCCACCAGTACATGACCGGCATGCTGGTTGTGTCCTGATCTGGGCGCGTCGTGTTCTTGGACCCAGCAAAGCTATTGATCATCGGGGTGGTCGCCCTGGTGGTACTCGGACCGGACAAGCTGCCGGCCGCGGCTCGCAAAGCCTCGTCGCTGCTGGCCGACCTGCGGCGACTGCAGGCCTCACTGAGCCAGCAGGTCACCGAGACGGTAGGCGACCACCCGTTGGTCACCGAGCTGACCGGTGTCCGGGACGATCTCGGTCGGCTGCGAGCCGCCGTCGACCCCCGGCAGGCGCTGTACCGGACCATCGGGCTCGGCCATGAAGTCGGATCGCCCCCGGCCGAAGGGGACGGCACGACCGCTGGGCCCCTGACGGCGCTGAACAGCTTGGTCAAGCCCGGCAGCTTGGCCATGTCCGCCAGCCCGGTGGTACCCGCCAGCCCGGCCGTCACCGACAGCCCCGTGGTACCCGCCAGCCCGGCCGTCACCGCCAGCCCGGCCGTCCCCGACGGTCCAGCCGTCCCTGCCGGCCGCACAGCCGACCCGTCGCAGAACTGAGCTGAACCGTGGCCTTCGTCACCTCCGTCAAGCAGCGCCGGCAGTTCCGGTCAACGGGTGCCCCGATGGGGTTGTTCGAACACCTGGCCGAGCTGCGGCGACGGGTTCTCGTGTCCTCGGTGGCGGTGGCCATCGGCGGGGTGGCCGTGTTCGTCATCTTCAGCCACCTGCTCGGCTTCCTGCTGCAGCCGTACTGTCATGCCGTCGGTCCCGGCCACACCTGCGACCTGTACGTGACGGGGCCGTTGGACGGGCTGTCGATCCGGGTGAAGGTGGCCGCCTACGGCGGGCTGCTGCTGGGTTCGCCGGTGGTGCTGTGGCAGATGTGGCGGTTCGTGGTTCCCGGCCTGCGGCGAAAGGAGCGTCGGGGGGCCGTCTGGTTCGTCGGTGCCTCCGTGGCGCTGTTCCTGGGTGGGGCCGTGGTGGCCTACGTGTCCTTCGGCCACGCCCTGCGCTTCCTGGACGCGGTGGGGGGCTCGCAGCTGCACCAGCTCTACAGCCCATCCAGCTACCTGGGCCTCCTGATCCTGATGATGGTGGCCTTCGGGGCGGCGTTCGAGCTGCCCGTGTTCCTGGTGGCCCTGCAGCTGGCCGGGGTGGTGACCCCGGCCAAGCTGGCCTCCTGGCGGCGATGGGCCATCGTGGGGCTGGTGGCCTTCGCCGGCATCATCACCCCCAGTTCCGATCCGTTCTCGATGCTGGCCTTGGCCATACCGCTGGTGGTGTTCTACGAGGGCGCCATCCTGGTCGGACGGGTGCTGGTGCGCCGGCGCCAGTTGACGCCATGACCGCTCCGATCCCGGTCGCCCGGGTGTCCCTGGTGCACCGGCTGTGGCCCTTGGTCCGACCGGCCGGTGCCGGTCCGCTGACCTTGGCTCTCGCCGTCCCGGGTGCGGCCCTGCTGGTCTGGTCGGCCATCATCCACTTGATGTTGTGGTCGGACAGCTACCGGCACATTCCGACGATCGGGCCCCTGTTCATGGTCCAAGGGATCGCCGGCATCTTGATCGCCCTGGCCGTCGTGGCCCTGCGGGGCCCCTTGGTCCTGGCCGGTGCCGCGCTATTTGCGGCCGGCACGCTCGGTGGACTGCTGCTGTCGGTCCACGTGGGCCTGTTCGGGTTCCGGGACAGCCTTAGCGCCCCGTTTGCCACCGAGTCACTGGTGGTCGAGGCCATAGCCGCCGGGGTACTGGCGGTGGCGGCCGCCGTCCAGGTGCTACTGGCTCGCCGGGCCCGCCAGTAGCGGGACCAGGCGGTAGCGGCGCTACCCCTTCTGGACGGCGGCGACCACCTCGGCGAACCGGCTGTCGTGGGCCGGGTCGGCGGGGGGCGAGAGCAGGACGCCGTCGGCCAGGCCGCCGTAGCGGTCCGACAACAGGGCGGCCAGGCCGTCGAACGGGGCGGCGGGCACCAGGGTGTCCAGCACGTCGTCGGTCACCACCCGGTGCAGGTCGTCCCAGTGGTCCGCCCGGACCATGGCCCTGAGCTCGTCGGTCAGGTGGCCCCAGCCGTACAGGTCCAGGGTGGTCCGGTAGGCCGGGGTGGACCACAAGAACGCCGACAGTCGCCGTTGCCGCTCCCGCTCGACTGCCACGTCGGCGTCGGTGGCCCCGGTGACCACCGGGCCACCGGCCACCAGCTCCACGGCGGCCGGGTCCCGCCCGGCCCGGTCGGCACCGAGCCGGACGTTCGGCCGGCAGACCGCCTCCAGGTACCGCGGGTCGGAGTTGGTGGGATGGGTGACGAACCCGGCGGCGACCTCGCCGGCCAGCTGGCACATGCCGGCGTTCACCCCGCCGAGCCAGGTGGGCGGCGGCTCGGTGGCCGGGTCGGGGCCGGGGTTGAAGTACGGCTGCATCCTGGACAGCCGGTAGTGGTGGCCGGCGAAGGCCAGCGGCTGGCCGGTCCGGAAGGTCCGGTACAGCGCGTCCAGGGCACCCACGTACTCCCGCATGCGGCCGACCGGGTCCGACCAGGCCACGCCGTAGCGGTCCTCGATGTTGCCGCGGACCTGGGTGCCCAGGCCCAGCTGGAACCGGCCGCCGGACAGCTTGGCCAGGTCCCAGGCGGCGTAGGCCGTCAGGGTGGGACTGCGCGGGAACGCCAGGGCCACCGACGACCGGACCACCATGGTCGTGGTGTGCTCCACCGCCAACAGGCTGGCCGCCAACGAATCGTGGATGGTCTCGGCCACGTGCAGGCCGTCGTACCCCAGGGCCTCCACCCGCCTGGCGTACGCCGGCACCTCCGCCAGGGGCAGGCGGGGGTCCATGCCGGCGTAGACCCTCACGGCCGGGGGGCCCGCCAGTCCGGGTGCAGGCCCTGTTCCAGGGCCACCTTCTGGGCCCGGACGGTCTGGCCGTTCCTGGCGGCCCCCTCCGGGGTGGTGGCCAGCCAGGCGATGACCGCACCGGGGACCGACGGCGGGGCACCCTGGTAGTGACCCTCCAGGCCGTTGGCGGCGGCGTTGACGATCTGCCGCTCGGTGTCCACGTAGCCCGGTTCCAGGTTGACGGCGACGATGCCCTGGGGCCCGAGCTCGACGGCCAGGATGCCGGCCATCCGGTGGAAGGCGCCCTTCGAGGCGGCGTACCCGAGGCCCCAGCCGCCCTGGCCCACCGGGCCCGGCGGGTCGGTGAAGGCCACCGCCGAGGTCACGTTGACGATGGTGCCGCCGCCGGCCGCCAGCATGGACGGCAGCACGGCTTGGGTGATGACGGCCTGCGACACCACGTTGGCTTCCAGCCGGGTCCGCAGCTGCTCGACGGTCAGTTCCAGGAACGGCACCATGCCGCCCGGGCCGGTGGTGATGGCGTTGTTGACCAGCACGTCGATACGGCCCCACCGGTCCAGCACCGTGGCCACCGCCGCCTCCAGGGACCGATGGTCCATCAGGTCGGCCACCACCGGCAGGGCCCGGACGCCGCAGGCTTCTATGGCCTCGGCGGTCTCGTCCAGGCTGCCCGGCACCGGCCGGTTGTCGCCCACGTCGGAGTCGTCCCGGCCTTCCCCGGCGTGCAGGGTGCGGGCGGTGATCGCCACGTCCAGGCCGGCCTCGGCCAGGGCGATGGCGGCCGCCTTGCCGATGCCCCGGCTGGCGCCGGTGACGAGCGCCGTCCGCCGGCCGTTACCGCTCCTGACGTTGGTCCCCCCGCTGGCGCTCATGCATCCGTGTCTACACGACCGCAAGATCAGATGACGGACCGTTCGATCCTGACCAGCGGCACTGGCCACGGTGTCGGGTAGTGAAACACCCGTGCATCAAGATGCCAGGGTGACCAGGCGCCGGCACCCCAACAAGGACCTGGAGGGCGTCCTCGCCGATGCGGAAACGCACGGTTGGATCGTCACTCCGGGTCCCAAGTACTGGAAGCTCTTTTGCGGTTGCACCGGGAAGCACAAGAGGTGGGTGCATCTGACGCCATCGAATCCCAACTACGCGAGGAACCTGGCAAGCTGGTTGAGACGCCAGCCGTGCTGGGCGATCAGGGAGGCACTATGAGGTGGCAGATCCTGCTCGAGGTTCAGCTCCATGGGGACGCTGCCGACGTCGAGGCCCTTTTGGACAGCGCCATGGAACACCTGGTGGATGCTGGCATCGAGGATCCTTCGGTCGGGGCAGCGCTCGATGCGGGGACGGTCGAGATCGAATTCGTTGTCGACGGGGAGACGTTGGACGACGCCCACGACCGGGCAAGGACCATCATCGCCGAAGCACTTGCGCTACCGCCCGAAAGCGAGCTGGTAGGGGAGAGCACCCGCAGGGCGAACCTGGTCCCCGCCTGATTCCAGCCGACTGTCCGGCCCCGGTGGTCATGCCAACGGGAAGTACCCCGGGACGGCGTCGTGGGGGCTGTCCAGGTACACCTTCGCCTCCGGCAGTCCCCCGAACCGGCCGTGGCTCCACCGGACCTCCACGTGCCCGTGCACCGGCACCGTCGCCCCGGTGCGCTGGTCCCGCACCTCCGCCCGCCACCCCACCCGGGGCTGCCCACCCTCCTGGGCGGTCACCTGGAACGTCACCAGCCGGAACTGCTGGCGCCAGTCCCACGGCGTGGCGATCCGCAGCCGCAGCGACGCCGTCGGGGTCGACCCCAGCACGAAGTACGGGGCGCTCCCCATCCGGAGCAGCCGCCACAGCATGGCTTCGCCGGCCTCCCCGCTGCGGAGCGCCGCCGACCACCGAGCGGCCGAACCGGCGCTGACCGCCCGGGTCAGCTCGCCGTAGGCCGCCGCCCCGCCGTCCGGCCACCCGTTCGTCAGGGCCCGGGCCAGCTGCCGGCGGTCGTCCATGCAGAGGTCGTCCACCCGGCCCGGCAGGGCCACCGGGTCCACTGCGGCCCGCACCACGTCGTACAGGGCCTGGTACGCCGCCGCGGCGGTGCCGGCGTACCAGTCGCCGCTGCGCCGGCCGTGCCGGCCGGCCAACAGTTCGTCGAACAGGTGGGCCGGGGAGGCGTTGAACAGGATCTTGGACCGGTACTTGCAGCTGACCAGGTACACGTGGTCCACCCGCAGGTCGATGGGGGCGACCTCGTCACCCGGGGCCCGCTGCGACCCCTTCCATTCCACCACCGCCGGCCGCCGGCCCCGCAGCGCCTCGGCCGCCGCCAGGAAGGCGGCGCCGTTGGCGAAGGCCGACTCGAACTGTCGGTCGTGGTGGCCCCCCGTCCGCAGCGCCGCCAGCTCGTCCCAGGTGGCCGGGGCCACGCTCACCATCTCGGGTGGCCGCCGCTCGAGCGCTCGGTCGACCGTCGGGTCGCCCAGCATCCCGAGTCCGGTGACCAGCTCGGTGACGGTCGTCAGTACCGACGGCACGCTGTTCCCAGCACCCAGTGTTCCCCGCGCTCAGCGCCGGGCCAGGTCCCGCGGCGTCCAGAACCCCGGCAGCGGGGCCGTCACCCCACCGGCGGCGTAGGCCGCCAGCCGCGCCAGCCCCTCCGGGGACAGCAGCTCCATGACGTCGAACACCGCCGTCGGGCCAGCGGCTCGCAGCGCCATGTCCGCCGTGCCCGGCGTCTTCGGCAGGTGCGTGGTCAGGAGCACCAGCGGCCCCGGCTCCCGGCTGGCCGCCAGTACGTGAGCCCGGCCCAGGGCCCGCCAGGTCGCGTCCGTCCGGTGCAGGCCGCTCCGCGTGGTGGTGAACGCCCCGGACACGTCGAAGTACCACCGCCGTCCCGCCGCCTCCCCGGCGGCGAAGGCCAGGGTCAGCCCGG
>CAYVPF010000094.1:0-10230 GCA_964453355.1 uncultured Acidimicrobiaceae bacterium
CGGTCGGACAGGAACGCCAGGACCTGTTCGAGGGCCGCCCGGGTCGGGGTGCCGGGGCGGTCGTCGAGGTGCTCGGTCAGGACAGAGTGGGCGTTCTTCGGGTGGCCGTGCGGGTTGCCCGGTGACGAGTCCAGCTCGACGGCGATGAAGCCGTCCCCGAGCTCCCGCCGGAGGGTGTCGAACCGCTCCGGGAAGCAGTAGGGATCATCGGAGAACCGGAGCCCGAGGACACAGGTGCCGGCGGCCACCCGCTCCTTCACCCGGGCCAGGTCGGCGTCGGAGATGCCGATGTCGGCCTTGTGGCGGCGGCTGACCGGGAACGGCAGGGACGGCTGGCTGAGGACCGGGGCCACCACGGTGTCGTCCACCATCATGGCCAGGGCGAAGCCGCCCGTGAAGCACATGCCCACCACGCCGACACCCGGGCCGCCGCACTGCCGGTGCTCGTCCTGGGCCAGGGCCCGCAACCAGACGGTGATGGGGCTGGTCTTGCGGAGGGCGAAGATCGAGAACTCACGGGACACGCAGGCCGGGCCGAGCGACTTCACCATGGCGGCCGCCGACGGTTCGGCTCCGGGCTGCCCGAACAGGTGAGGCAAGACGGCGGTGCAGCCCATGGCGGCGACCCGGCGACCGAATTCGGCCACGTCGGGGGTAATGCCGGGGATCTCGGCCACGACGATGACGGCGGGCCCGGATCCGGTCCGGTAGACGTCCCGAGCCTTGCCGTCGTAGGTGACCCGCTCCCGGCTGTACCCGTGCAGGGCGCTGTCGATCGCCATCGGGGTCCACTGTAGGCCGGCGGCTCCTGGCCGAACGGGACGTTCCGACTATCGTTTTTCCCTTGCCCACCGTCGACCCCCGGACGCCAGTACTGGTCGGCGTCGGCACGGCCGCCGGCGCCCACGAGCCGGCCGAGCTGATGGCGCTGGCCGCCCTGGCGGCGGCGGCCGACGCCGGCGCTCCGGCCCTGATCACGGCCGC
This sequence comes from uncultured Acidimicrobiaceae bacterium, assembly GCA_964453355.1. GTDB lineage: Bacteria > Actinomycetota > Acidimicrobiia > Acidimicrobiales > RAAP-2 > DASZUK01. The sequence goes on from CAYVPF010000094.1 coordinate 985, forward strand.
CGATCGCATCGCCGTGCCCCAGGGCACCTGGGGGTACCCGGACCCGGCCCGGCTGGTGGCCACCCGCGTCGGGGCCACCGAGGCCCGGACCCACCTGGGCGAGTTGGGGGTACCCCAGCAGACCCTGGTGAGCCAGGCCCTCCGGGCCATCGCCGACGGTCGGTCGGCGGTGGCCGTGGTCGTCGGCGGGGAGGCCCGGGCCTGGGCCCGCACCGACGGCGCCACCGAGACCGTCCAGCCGGGCGCCGTCCCCGACCTCCTGGAGGCTCGGGACCCGGACTTCTTCGCCGCCCCTGAGCTGGCTGCCGGCATGGTGGTGCCGCCGGTGCAGCAGTACGCCGTCATCGAGAACGCCCTGTGGCACCACGAGTCTGGGCAACACGAGTCAGGGCAGCACGAGACAGCCGCAGCGGGCCAAACCGGCCAGCAGCGGGCCATCGCCGAGCTGTGGGCCCGGTTCAACGAGGTGGCCACCCACAACCCGGCGGCGGCCTTCGGGCGGCCGATGGCGGCCGAGTACCTGGCGACGCCGGGACCCGGCAACCGGCCGCTGGCGTACCCGTACAACAAGTGGCACGCCAGCCAGTGGACGGTGGACCAGGCGGCGGCGTTGCTGCTGTGCTCCGCCGAGGCGGCGCGGCGGCACGGGGTGCCGGCCGACCGTTGGGTGTTCCCGTTGGTCGGGATCGACGCCAACCACGCCGTGTCGCTGAGCCGGCGCCGGCACCTGCACCGGTGGCCGGCCATGGGCGTGCTGGGCCGGGCGGCCGAGGCCCACCTCGGGCGGCCGCTGGCCGAGGCGGAGGTGGTCGAGGTGTACTCCTGCTTCCCGGCCGCCGTCCGGGTGCAACAGCGCGAGCTCCGGCTGCCACTGGACGGCACCCCCACGGTGACCGGCGGCATGGCGTTCGCCGGGGGACCGTTCAACAACTACGTGTACCAGTCCACCGCGGCGGTGGTCCCGCGGCTCCGGGAGCACCCGGGCCAGCTCGGGGTGGTCACCACCGTGTGCGGGCTGCTGACCAAGCCGGGGCTGGCCGTGTGGTCGGCCGAACCCGACGGCCGGCCGCCCCTGCTGGACGACCTGGCCGAGCAGGCGGCCGAGGCCACCCCCACTCTGGAGGTGCTGGACGGCCACCAGGGGGAGGCCACGGTGGCCTCCTTCACCGTCACCTACGACGGCCTGGATCCCGTCCGGGTGGCGGTGGTCGCCGACGTGGCCGACAGCGGTCAGACTGACGGCATCCCTGTCCGCTGCGTCGCCACCGCCGAGGACCTGGCCCTGGCCGCCCAGGTGGTGGCCGACGGGTTCATCGGCACCCGCATCCGGGTCGACGGGCTGACCTTCACGGCCTGACGGTGCCCTGACGCCTGACCGTGCCCGCTGCTTGACCGTGCCCACTGCCTGACGATGCCCCGGCGCCGAGCGGGTGCCGACTCGTGGACGCCGGAGGTTGATGGATAGCGTGGGACCGATGCCCACTCCGGCCGCCGATCGGCAATCCGGCGGCCTGATCGACCGACGGCTGGCGGCCCGGGTGTCGGCCACCCGCCGCTACCTGATCGTCGCCGTGGCGGTCGGGCTGGCGGGGACCGTCTGCGTCGTCGCCCAGGCGGCGCTGCTGGCCACCGCCATCGAGCGGGTGCTGCTGCACCACGCCACCCTGGCCGACGTGACGCCGCAGCTGGTCGGCCTGGCTGCCGCCTTCGTGGCCCGGGCCCTCTGCAGCTGGGTCGGGGAGGCGGCGGCCCAGCGGTGCGGGGCGACGGTCACCTCGGTGCTCCGGCGCCAATTGCTCCGCCACGCCCTCGACCTCGGCCCGACGTGGCTGGCCGGGGAGCGGGCCGGGGAGCTGTCCCTGGCGGCCACCCGGGGGACGGCGGCGCTGGACGCCTACTTCGGGCGGTACCTCCCCCAGGCCGTCCTGGCCGGCCTGGCCCCCATCGGCATCCTGGCCTGGGTGGGCTGGACCGATTGGGTGTCCCTGCTCATCCTGCTCGGCCTGGTGGCCTTGGTCCCGGTCGTGATGGTGCTGTTCGGCCGCCGGGCCGCCGCCGAGACGGAGCGGCAGTGGCGGCGGCTGTCGTCGCTGTCCGCCCGCTTCTTGGACCTGGTCCGGGGGCTCCCGACCCTGCGGGCCTTCGGCCGGTCGGCCCAGGGCCGCCAGGAAGTGGCGGCCGCCACCGAGGGGCTCCGGCAGACCACCATGGGCACCCTCCGGGTGGCCTTCCTGTCGGCCCTCGCCATGGAGTTCATCGCCGGCATCGGCACCGGCCTGGTGGCGATGGTGCTGGGCCTGCGGCTGCTCGACGGCAGCGTGCCGCTGTACACGGCCCTGGCGGTGCTGCTGGTGTCCCCGGAGGTGTTCCTGCCCCTCCGTCGGGCCGGGGCCGAGTTCCACGCCAGCACCGAGGGTCAGGCCGCCGCCGGGCGGATCCTCGACGTCCTGGACGAGCCCGTCACCGCCCCTGCGTCAGCGGCCTCGGCCCCGCCGGTCCCCCAGCCGCCCCTGCCGCTGTCGATGACCGGTGTCACGGTCACCTTCGCCGGCCGTACGGCGCCGGCCCTGGACCGGTTCGACCTGCACCTGGAGGCCGGCGAGCACGTGGCCCTGATCGGCCCGTCGGGGGCCGGCAAGTCGACGGTGCTGGCGGTGCTGCTGGGCTTCGTGGTGCCCGACGCCGGCACCGTCGCGGTGGCCGGGACCGATCTGTCGACGCTGGAGCCGGCGGCCTGGCGGCGGCAGGTGGCCTGGGTGCCGCAGCGGCCGCACCTGTTCGGCGGCACCATCGCCGACAACCTGCGCCTGGGCGACCCCGAGGCCGACACCGGGCAGCTGCACCGGGTGCTGGCCGCCGTCGGCCTGGCCGATCTGGTGGCGGCGCTGCCGGCCGGGCTGGACACCGCCATCGGCGACGGCGGCCTGGCCGTCAGCGCCGGGGAACGGCAGCGGCTGGCCATCGCCCGGGCCGCCCTACGCGACGCCCCGCTGGTGCTGCTGGACGAACCGGTGGCCCATCTGGACCGGGCCACCGAGGGCCACCTCAGGGAGGCGCTGGCCCCGTGGCTGGAGGGCCGGACGGTGCTGGTGGCCGCCCACCGGCCGGAGCTCGTGGGCCGGATCGACCGGACGGTGGTCCTGGACGGGGATGCCGCCGTGGCCGGGGACGACCGCACCGTGGGAGCCCCGGCGTGAGCGCGCCGCCGAGCGCGCCCCCGACCCCAACCCCGATCCCGGCCGGCCAGGTCCTGCGGCAGCTGGTCCGCATCGGCGCCCCCCGGTGGGGGCGGCTGGCGGCAGCCGCCCTGTTGGGGGTGGCGGCGGCCATGGCGACGGTGGGCCTGCTGGCCAGGTCGGGCTACGTGATCGACCGGGCGGCGTTCCGGCCGGGCCTCGGGGCCATCGCCGGGCTGCTGGCCGCCGTGGAGGTGATGGCCTTCCTCCGGGGCCCGCTCCGTTACGAGGAGCGGCTGGTGGCCCACGACGCCGCCTTCCGGTCACTGTCCCGCTGGCGCACCTGGCTGTACGACCGGCTGGAGCCGCTCGCCCCGGCCGGTCTGGGGCTCTGGCGCAGCGGCGACCTGTTGGTCCGGGCGACCGACGACGTGGACACGCTGCAGGATCTGTACCTGCGCGGCCTGCTGCCGGTCGTCGTGACCGTGTCCGCCGCCACCCTGGCGGTGGTGGTGACGGCGGTCATCCTGCCGGTGGCCGGCCTGGTGCTGGCGGGCGCACTGGTGGTGGCCATGGTGCTCGCCCCGGCGGTGGCCGCCGCCACGAGGCCCGGCCGGGGCCGGGAGGCGGCCCTCCGGGGCCGGCTGTCGGCCGAGGTGGTGGACCTGCTCACCGGCGCCGCCGACCTGGTGGCGTTCGGGCAGGAGGACCGGCTGCTGGCCAAGGTGGAGGAGGCCGACCGGGAGCTGACCCGCCTGTCCCGGCGCCGGGCCCTGGCCGGCGGAGCGGCGTCGGCCATCGTCACCGTCTGCCTCGGGGCCGCCGTGGTGGGGGTGCTCGCCGTCGGTATCACCGCCGTGTCGCACCACCACCTCTCGGCCGTCATGCTGGCGGTGTTGCCGCTGGCCGCCGTGGGGGCCTTCGAGTCGGTCCCGGCCCTGGCCGGTGCGGCCGTGCGGACGGGCGACGTGGTGGCCGCCGGCCGCCGGCTGCTGGCCCTGGAGGCGGTGCCCAACCCGGTGGCGGACCCGGAGCGGCCGGAGCCGCTGCCGCCGGGCTGCCCGGAGGTGGTGGTGACCGACGCCCGGCTCCGCTACGCCCCGGACCTGCCATGGGCCTTGGACGGCCTCAGCCTGGCGGTGCCGGCCGGCGGTCGGACGGCGGTCATCGGGCCCAGCGGGGCCGGCAAGAGCAGCCTGGTCAACGCCCTGCTGCGGTTCTGGCCCCTGACGGGGGGATCGGCCACGCTCGGGGGGGTGCCGATCGACGAGTTGGCCCAGGCCGACGTCCGCCGGGCCATCGCCCTGGTGGACCAGGACGCCCACCTGTTCGCCGGCACCATCCGGCAGAACGTGGCCCTGGCCCGCCCCAAGGCCGACGACGGCGAGGTGGCCGAGGCGGTGCGGCTGGCCCACCTGGACCGGTGGGTGGCCACCCTGCCGGACGGCCTGGACACCCCGGTGGGCGAGCGCGGCGCCCGGGTGTCGGGGGGCCAGCGCCAACGGATCGCCCTGGCCCGGGCCCTGTTGGCCGGCGGCCCGGTGCTGGTCCTGGACGAGCCGACGGCCGGCCTCGACGAGGCCACGGGCGTCAGCCTGCTGGCCGACGTGCTGGCCGCCTCCACCGACCGCAGCGTGCTCCTGGTCACCCACCGGGACGGCGACCTGGCCGGGTTCGACCAGGTGGTCGTGGTCGACCGGGGCCGGCGGGCCGACAGTTAGCCGACGGCCTGACGGCTGACAGCTCGCGGCCGGCCTACTCCTGCAGCTGCCGGAGGGCCCGGGAGTGCCCGACGACCGCCAGGGTGATGCTGTAGGTCAGCGTCGACACCAGGCTGGCCAGCTCCGTGGCCCGGCCGGCGATGACGTACTCGGCCAGCGGTTGCAGCGCCCCACCCACGACCACGCTCTCGCACGCCTCCACCGGCATGCCGGGGGGCGTCGCCAAATCCCGTTCGCCGCCGAGCAGCGTCCGGCAGCGCAGGATGACGGCGTTCAGCCGTTCCACCCCGGCCGGGCCGGCCTGGCCGGCCTCGACGATGCACAGCCGGCAGAACGCCGGGTTGACGGCCAGGGTCTCCAGCATGGCCCTGATGGCCGCCCGGACCCGATCCTCCCAGCGACCCTCCGCCGCGGCGAAGGCGGCCGCTCCCTGCTCGAAGACCAGATCGGCCCCGACGTCGAAGGCGGCGAAGAAGCAGTCCTCCTTGGTGCCGAACTGGGCGTAGAACTCCTTGGCCGACACCCCGGCCCGCCGGCAGACCTCGATGACCCGGGCGCCCGCCATCCCCTTGTCACCCAGTTCGGCGACGAAGGCATCCAGGATCTTGGCTCGCTGCACCGCCCGGATCTGCTCCCGCGGATAGCCGTGCCGGCCGATGGGCACCACCCGGTCGTCGCCCTGGGGCGACCGTCCCCCGGGCAGGACCACCGGTCCGCACCCGGTGAAGTCCGCGGCCTCACTCATGGCGCCCCCCGGCGCTGGACTCATGGCGCATCGGTGCGCCGGCAACGAAGGTCCCCATGTGCTCCCCGTCCCCTGCTCCCCCCGCCGCCCCTTCGGGCGGCCGGTTTTCCATTCCCTGCGGGCTGCACGATACGGCATCGGCCGGCGACGAAACGTGCAGGACGCTGCAATAGACGAAATTCGTCGTCGAATGCACCTTGGGGCGGGTTCCAGGGCCCGAGACGGCTGATCTCCCGCGCCGCACGGCCCGGATAACCGCGGGCGCCCGTCCGCCCGCCGCCGGCCACCGCTCGCCCGGCGGTACCTGACTGCACTGATCTTGTAATCTTCAGGCTCCCGAGGGGATGTCGGAGAGGCGCCAGAACCTCTCGATCGCCAAGACCTCTAGCTACAGGGAGCCGCACTGACATGGCCCGCCAAGCACCACTAGCCGCACCAGCCATCGCCGAGGACCCGGTACCGGCCGACGGCCGGCTGGCCCGGGGCCAGCGGACCCGGGTGAAGGTGGCCGAGGCCCTGATCTCCCTCCTGGAGGCCGGCGACTCCCAACCCACGGCCAAGGAGGTGGCCGATCGGGCCGACATCTCCGTCCGGTTGGTGTTCCACCACTTCGAGGACATGGAGGCCGTCTACCGGGCCGTCATCTCGCTGCAGGCCGCCCGGCACTGGGGCAACCTCCGGGAGGTCCCGGCCGACCTGCCGCTCGCCGACCGCATCGAGCAGACCGTCCGGCAACGGGCCCGGCTCTTCGACGCCATCGGCGCCGTCCGGCGGGCCGTGACCCCGCAAGCGCTGCGGTCCACCGAGCTGTCGTCGATGGTCGCCCAGTCCAACCTGTTCCTCCGGGACCTGTTGGCCCACACCTTCGTCGACGTCCTCGAGGCCGCCGGGCCGGAGGCCGGTGCTCGGGGGCGGGGCCAGCTACTGGACGCCGTGGACCTGGCCGCCTCCTGGGAGGCCTGGGACCGCCTGCGGACCCGCCAGGGGCTGTCGGCGGCGGCGGCCCGGCGGGTCATGGCCCACCTCCTCGGTGCCCTCCTCGGCGCCGGCGTCGACGCCGACGCCGGCGCCGCCCAGCCGGGCCGGTGAAAGCCCTGCGGACCCCCGACGACCGGTTTGCCGGCCTGCCGGGGTACGGGTTCGCCCCGCACTACGTGGAGATCCCGGCCGGGGACCAGGACCCTTCCGGGGACCCGACCCTGCGCCTGCACTACCTGGACGAGGGCCCCGCCGACGCGACCGAGACGGTGCTGCTGCTGCACGGGGAGCCCAGCTGGTCGTACCTGTACCGCACCATGGTGCCGGTGCTGGCGGCGGCCGGCCACCGGGTCGTCGTCCCCGACCTCATCGGGTTCGGTCGTTCCGACAAGCCGGCGGCGCGGTCGGACTACACCTACGCCCGCCACGTCGAGTGGTTGCGGGCCGCGCTGTTCGATCGGCTGGACCTGGCCGGGGTGACCCTGTGCGGGCAGGACTGGGGCGGCCTCCTCGGCTTGCGCCTGGTGGCCGAGCACCCGGACCGGTTCCGGCGGGTGGTGGCCGCCAACACCGGCCTGCCCACCGGCGACGAGCGCGTCACCGAGGCGTTCACCAACTGGCAGCGGTTCTCCCAGGAGGTCCCCGAGCTGCCGGTCGGCCTGATCATCAATGGCGGCACCCTCGCCGACCTCCCGGCCGAGGTGGTGGCCGCCTACGACGCCCCGTTCCCGGACGAACGGTACAAGGAGGGGGCCCGCCAGTTCCCGGTCCTGGTCCCCACCACCCCGGACGACCCGGCCAGCGCCGACAACCGCCGGGCCTGGCAGTCGCTGGCGGCCTTCCACCGGCCGTTCCTCTGCGCCTTCAGCGACGGCGACCCCATCACCCGGGGTGCCGACCGCCGGTTCGAGGACCAGGTGCCCGGGGCCACCGGCCTCGACCACGTCACCATCACCGGCGGCGGCCACTTCCTGCAAGAGGACCGGGGCCCGGAGCTGGCGGCCACCGTGGCGGCCTTCATCACTGGTACCCCCGACAACTGACTGGCACCGCAGAAGCCTGACCGGCACCTCCCACCGGTCCCGATCCGGGCTCCTGTTCGAATGGGTGGCTACGTATAAGTAGCATCAAGGCATCTCGGCGTGGGGGGTCGTAGACGGCAGCGAGGCGGAACCAGTGCCCGGAGGGTCGACGACCCTCCGGGCCGTCGCCGTGGTCGGCCGTTGGGGAACGCCGGGAACGCCGCTGCTGCCGCGGTCGTTGCGCCAGGCCTTCGCCCGCACGCCACTGCCGGCCGCGGTGTCGACGGCCCTGGCCCTGCCGGCGGCCGCCACCGTGGCCCGCCTGGAGACCGCCACCTGGTCAGAGACGGGCCGGCCACCGGGCCCGGTGACGGAGTTCCTGCTGCGCCTGGTCGGGTGCCGGGGGGCCCGGCACCTGCGGATCATGGCGGACCCGTGGCCGGAGGACCTGCGACCGGACCAGGTGCTGTGGCCGACTCGGCTGGGCCGGGCCCTGCGGCGGGACGACCTGATGGCCGCCGACCGCCTGGAGGGGCTGACCTACGGCCGGCTCCTGTCCATCCCGGCCACCGGTCGCAAGAGCGCCTTGGAGCTGGGCACCATCGTGGACGCCCTGGCCGACACCTCAGCCGCCCCGCTGGACGACGGTGCCCGCCAGCGGTTGGCGGCGGCCTCGCGGTGGGCGTGGGCGAACCGGGTCGGCAGCCATGACGGCCGGTTCTCGGACCTCCTGCCCCCGCACCCCGGCTCGCTGGACCGCATGCTGGTCGAGGCGGCTGGCGACCCCGGCGGGCGGCTGGCCCGGGCCCTCGCCCACGCCCTCCCGGCCGTGCTCGCCCGGGCCGAACAGCTCGGCGCCGAACCCCTGGACGACGCCGTGGCCCGGCTCCGCCGCGCCCTCGGGATCTCCGAACGTGACCTGGCGGTGGCCGTGGCCCGCCATGACCGCAGTGGCGGCAGCCAGCGCAAGCTCCAGAACGTCGGCCAGCAGTTCTCCGTGAGCAAGGAGCGGGCCCGGCAGATCACCGACCGCACCATCCAACGGCTGCAGGGCGCCTACCTCCCCCAGCTGGAACCAGCCGGCCGGCTGCTGGGTGGGGCCGCTCCGGTCACGGCGACCGAGGCCGCCGGCCGGCTCGTCGACGACGGCCTCAGCTCGGCGCCGATCGAGCCCACCGTGGTGGCCGCCCTGGCCGAGCTCCTCGGCTACCCGGTGCCGTTCCAGGTGGACGCCGGCGATGGGCCGCCGCTGGTGGTCCCGCCGGGGTTGGCCGTCAGCCGGACCACGATGGCCGCGGCCGGCCGGCTGGGCCGCCGGGACGGGCTCTTCTCGGTGGACCAGGTCGTCGCCGTCGTGGACCACCCGACCGATCCCGCCCTCCGGCGCCACCTGCCGGCCGTGGTCCGGCTGGTGCTGCGGTCGTCGCCGACCGCCGTCCATCTGGCCGACGACTGGTTCTGGCTGCCCGACCAGCGGCCGGGGTGCCACTGCGTCCGCAACGTCAGCCGGCGGATGCTGGCCGTCTCGTCACCCCTCGGCCTGGCCGTCTCCCGGGCCGGACTGATCCGCCAGCGCCACGGCGTCCGGGTGGCCGAGGTGCCGC